>NZ_OY762267.1:2404000-2704500 GCF_963665245.1 uncultured Paludibaculum sp. | reverse complement strand
GGACGAGCCAAGCATCAGCACCCGTACCGGCCGCTCAGCGGACTGGCGAATTTCGTTCGGATTGATGCGCGAAATTGCAGTGCGCACCTGATCAAGGAAGCGGAGGGACATGAATTAAAGGTCCGTCTGATCCCACTCCGGGCTCCGCGCGCCCAGGGCGCGCAAAACGACGCGGGGCATCCTCTGCCATTCTACGCCAAGGCCGATTCGCTCCACCTGTATGTTAGAGGCGAAGAATCCCAGGAGGGTTTCGGTGGTGGGGTGGAACTGCAGCGCCGGGGCCACCAATAATAGTCGCGGCGCCTTGCAACTGATTGGTAAACCAGGGAAATAGCCGCCTTGGCGAAAGTCCCCGCAGGCGGCGTGATGAGCCACGCGAATCCAGTAATCCAGCGCCTGGAGGGGTAAATTGGGATCCTCCGACACCTTCAGCTCGATCACGGCCAAACGGCCTCCGCGCTCGATGGCCAGCAGGTCGAGACACGACCGCTCGCAGCCGGTGAGCGCCGGCACCTGACCGTACACTGGGGCCGGCAGCAGGCGGGCGTCCAGCAGGTCGACTTGACGCCGCATGAGAGATTCGAGCCATGCTTCCGGCTGCTGAACCCGCCACGGGTGATCGGGTACGGGGCCTCCAGTTTGGCGGAAGGTGGCCAATTCGCTGGCGAACTGCTCGACGGTTGACAGGTTCGACGCCGGCTCTTTTCTGTAGATGCCGGACCACAGTTGCCCCTCCTGATAGCGGGCGAACTCCAGGCCATGGATCCGCAGGCTGCGAATGCCGGCGCCGAGTTGGACCCCTTGCACGTCGGGTTGCAACTCCAGTTGACGAACCCAAGCCTGGGCCTCATTGAGCGGTTCGGGTGGACCCTCCTGCCACGGTTCCAGCCGGGTGATCAGGTTGCCATGGTCGTCCGGGTCGATCGGGGCCTCGAAGCCGCTCTCGTCGTAGCGGTAGGGCCGGCAATCGACGTTCAAGTGGCGCAGCCGAAGCAGCGTGGCCGTCTCTGTGCCGCACGGCAGAAATAGCGCGAGGCCCTGGATGGGATGGCGCCGGCGCAGGTAGGCCAGCCAAATCAATCCATGGGTAAGAGCATCAGCGGCATGCTCCTCCGGGACGGCCAGAGCCGCCATCCGGCGGTCGCCTTTGGTCAGGCAGGCACGGGGGCAGGCGGGCGACAGCGTGTGCTGGAGATCGGCGCCCGTCGTGATCTGGTCCACCGTCCAACCGGGAAACTGGCGGGCCAGCCAGCGGCGCAGTAGCTCCCGCAGGACCGATCGCGACCCCTGCAGCAGCGGTACGGCCGATTGGGGCCGTGCCAGGTCGGTGAAGGTCAGCAGTCCCGGTTTGTCTCCAAAACGGGCGGTATTGACGACGAGCCGTGCGCTGCGGCGTTGTTGGATGCCGGTGATGCGGCGCGTGAGGGTGCGGCGTTCGTCCCACACTTCGAACTGGAGGTGGGCGGGATGATCGGAGAGCCGGAAATCCCGCGGCGAGAGACAGAAAGGAAGCTCACCGGGTTCCAGGGCTGCGGGTTGTCGGCATTCAGCGAGAAAACTCTCGATCTGCTCGCGCAGCGCGGGGACGGGCGTTGTGCGGGCCGCTTTCTTCTGAGCGGACACCATGGCCATTATAGAATGTCTGGAAGCAGTTGGAGCCGATGGCCGCGAGTACACGGCCTCACACCGGGAAAAACTTAGTAAGGAGCACGATTGGAGACGCTGGCTGACCGTTTGGCTGCCGTGGAGAATCGAATTGCCGCCGCCTGCGCGGCTGCGGGACGACCGCGTGGAGAGGTGTTGCTGCTGGCCGTCACGAAAGTCTTCCCGGCGCAGGTGCTGCTCGACGCCTATGCCGCGGGTATGCGTGAGTTCGGCGAAAACTACGTGCAGGAGTTCGAAGGCAAGGCGCCGCAATTGGGGCCGCTGCCGGGCGCGCGCTTCCACCTCATCGGGCACCTGCAGTCGAATAAAAGCCGCAAGGCCGGAGAGCTGTTTCACGTGGTCCAGACGGTCGACACCGAGAAACTGGCGCGGCGGTTGTCGGAATTGGGCAGGCCGCTGGAAGTCATGATCGAAGTGAAGCTCTCAGAAGAAGAGGCGAAGCACGGGTGCGCGCCGGAGGATCTGCCGGCTTTGGTTGCTGCTATCCGGACTCTGCCGAACCTGACGCTCACCGGTCTCATGACCATGCCGCCGTGGTCTGATGACGCGGAACTCTCCCGGCCTTACTTCCGCCGCCTGCGGGAACTGGCGCGGGAACAGGGCCTGAATCAACTGTCCATGGGTATGTCGCACGACCTGGAGGTGGCCATTCAAGAAGGTGCCACCATCGTACGTGTGGGTACAGCCCTATTCGGCAAGCGCAAGAGGATCTGAACGGACATGCGCTGGGCTCTCTCGCTGCTCTGGCTGGCCAGTTGCACCGCGGAACCGCTTCTGGTGCTGCACGTGAAGATCCCCATGCGGGACGGCATCCGTCTCTGCACAAATATCTTCCTGCCCGCACCCACGGGGCGCTTTCCTGTTGTGATTCAGCGGACGCCCTATAAAAAAGTTTCCGAATTGACGCCGGGGTTGCAGGCGTTCGTCAGGCGCGGCTATGCGGTGGTCACGCAGGACGTGCGCGGACGGTACGACAGCGATGGCGAGTTCAACCAGTACAACCAGGAGATGAACGACGGCGACGACACTATCTCCTGGGCTGCCCGGCAGCCATGGACCGACGGCCGCGTGGGCATGTTCGGCGGGTCGTACGTGGGTTTGTCGCAATGGCGCACCGCGCTCAGTGGGAATCCGGCTCTCAAGGCGATTTCGCCGGCCGTGGCGGGTGGCGACGAATACAGGGATCGCTACTATTCCCCGGGCGGCGCGTTCAAGCTCGGCCACCGCCTGCGTTGGATTGCGGAAAACTACAAGCCGGTTGAGACTCGTGTTGTCGACTTTCAGCCCATGGTGACCTATCTGCCACTGCGACGGGCCGACCGCTTCGTCTGTGGACGCATTTTGGAGTTCTTTCAAACTGTGCTGAACCACCCCAGTTACGACGAGTACTGGCGACGACTCAGTACGATCGGGCACCTGGAGCAGATCCACGTGCCGGCTTTCATTACCGCCGGGTGGTATGACAACTACTCGGAAAGTGATCTGGAGATGTGGAGCGGTCTGCGCGCGCTGGGGCGGCCGGCTCGGATCATCGTTGGGCCATGGGGGCACAACCTGAGCCCCGTCATGCCTCAGGCCCGGTTCGGCGACATCGCCAACCAGCCCCTCCGGAGGATGGAGATTGAGTGGTTTGACGCCTATGTGAAACAGTCCGCACCGGCTCCCGCGTCCGGCGTCCGCTACTTCCTGATGGGCGCGAATGTATGGCGGGAGAGCGAGAGCTGGCCGCCGAAGCCACATGTGATGAGGTCGTACTACCTGACCAGCCGGAAGGGCGCCAACTCGCTGAATGGCGACGGCCGTCTTGAACTGAAGCTGCCCAAGAAGGCGACGTCGGATTTTTTCACCTACGACCCCCGCAACGCCGTGCCTACCGTGGGCGGTGCAATCTGTTGCAACAACAAGGTTTTCCCATGGGGGCCGTTCGACCAACAGCGCGTTGAGGGACGCCACGACGTGATGGTCTACACCAGCGACCCGCTCAAGAACGCGACTGAGGTATCTGGCCCCATCAAGGTGGTGCTCCACGTGGTGAGCAGCGCGGAAGATACCGATTTCACCGCAAAACTAGTGGATGTGGCGCCGGATGGGAGGGCGGTCATCCTGTGCGATGGAATCCTCCGCCTGCGCTACCGTCAAGGCATTGAAAAGGCAGTCCATTACGTGCCCGGAGCAGTGGAGCGGATCGAGATCGACGCAGGCGTCACCAGCAACCTGTTCAAGGTTGGTCACCGCATTCGCGTGGATGTCTCGTCCAGCAATTTCCCAAAGTATGACCGCAATCTGAACATCGCCGGGCCGGTTGCCGACGAAAAACAGATGCGCGTCGCCCGGCAGGAGATCCGCCACGGCAAGGAGTGGGACTCGCACGTTTTGCTGCCTGTCGTTCAGTGACAGAACGGGCTGGGCTGTTACCATAAGAGGAAATCATGCTGCCTGAGTCTCTCACTGAAGGCCTCACATTTGACGACGTACTGTTGAAGCCGGCACGAAGCGGTCTGGTCCCCGCCGAAGCCGACACGAAAACGCAATTCACCAGAAACATCTCCCTGAACATTCCCATCGTGAGTTCCGCCATGGATACGGTGACCGAAAGTCACCTCGCCATCGAGCTTGCCCGCCAGGGCGGCATCGGCATCGTTCACAAGAACATGACGATCGAAAAGCAGGCGGAAGAAGTGGACCGGGTCAAACGATCTGAGAGCGGGATGATTGTGGATCCCGTTACGGTCGACCCGGACCAGAAGATCTATGAGGCGCTGGACATCATGAAGCGCTTCCGCATTTCGGGTGTGCCCGTGGTGAAGGACCAGAAGCTGGTGGGCATCCTCACGAATCGCGACCTGCGCTTCGAAAACCGCTACGACCTGCCCATTCGCGAGGTGATGACCCACGAGCCATTGTTCACGGTCTCTGTTGGAACCACCCTCGAACAAGCCCAGGAAGAACTCCACAAGCACCGTGTCGAGAAGCTCCTGGTGGTGGATGAGAACTTCGCTCTGAAGGGGCTCATCACGGTTAAAGACATTCAGAAGAAACGCAAGTACCCGAACGCCACGAAAGACGAGAAGGGCCGCCTGCGTGTCGGCGCGGCCATCGGCGCGACGGGCGATTTCCTCGAGCGGGCGCAGGAACTGGTCGGCAAGAAGGTCGACGTACTGGTGATTGATACCGCACACGGCCACTCCGAGCGCGTGATGCAGGCCGTCGTGGCCATCAAGCGCAGTCTTCCGAACGTGGATGTCGTGGCGGGCAACGTCGCCACGTATGACGGCGCGCGAGACCTGATTGCCCTGGGGCTGGATGGGGTGAAAGTCGGCATCGGGCCGGGCTCCATCTGCACGACGCGCGTGGTCAGCGGCGCAGGCGTGCCGCAGATTACCGCCATTGCTGAGTGTGCGCGGGCCTGCCGGGGCACGGGTGTCCCCATGATTGCTGACGGTGGCGTGAAATACTCGGGCGACGTGACGAAGGCCATTGCGGCCGGCGCGGATTCCGTGATGATCGGCAGTCTGCTGGCCGGTACCGACGAAAGCCCGGGCGAAATGATTCTGTACCAAGGCCGCACCTTTAAGGCCTACCGTGGCATGGGCTCCATCGGAGCGATGTCGCAGGGCAGTTCCGACCGCTATGCCCAGGAGGGTGGCGGCAAGCTGGTGCCGGAAGGCATTGAAGGCCGCGTCCCGGCGAAGGGACCCTTGGCCGACCTGGTGTTCCAACTTGTCGGTGGCCTGCGGGCCGGCATGGGCTACTGCGGCTGCCGCACCATTCCTGAGTTGCAGGAACGCGCCGACTTCCTCCGCGTCTCCATTGCGGGTCTAAAGGAAAGCCACGTTCACGATGTGATTATCACCAAGGAAGCGCCGAACTACCGCCTGGAATAGCCGCTCGCAATCCTCTACATCGACATCAGGGGAGTGACCGCCACCCGCAGGGGTCGGCTGGTTGCTCCCCTTTTGTTTGCCCCAGAACTGCCGCGGTTGGATCGATTCAGGCGAAACTTTACTTCAAACCTCTGATAAACTCATTCCAAAAGCAGGAGGCTGGGATGGCTGTCCGCGACGACGTCGGTCGACCTCTTTGGAATCGCTTGTGCACTGCCGCGAGCGGAGCCCGCAACACAATCGTACTGGTTGGCCTCATTGCCTCTCCTGTGTCCGGCATCCTGTCGGCCGGCGAAGCGCCCTCACTCCCCGTCGCGCCCATCCTCAAGAAGAACTGCTTTGTCTGCCACGGGCCGACCACCCACATGGGCGGCATCAACCTTCAGGAGATGTCGGCGCAGGCCGATGTTGGAGCGAGCTTCGACAAATGGGAAAAAGTTGCCTCTGTCCTGGAGCAGAAGCGAATGCCCCCGCCGAAGATGCCCCAGCCGCCGGAGGAACAACGGGCCGAAGCGATCAACTGGGTACGATCCAGCCTGAAAGAATACGCCAGGAAACACGATGGCGATCCGGGCCGCATCACCGTCCGGCGGCTGACGTCGGGTGAGTACGGTTATACGATTCAGGACCTCACCGGCCTTGACCTCAACGTCGAGAAGGACCTCGTGAACGACGAAGTCGGCGGTGAGGGCTTCACGAACTTCGCGGACGTGCAGTTTACCCAGGACGCCAACATCGAACGCTATCTCGAAGTCGCGAAAAGCGTAGCCGACCGTGCCGTCATCGGCGCCGGCCCTCTCACGTTCTTTCAGGATCCGGGCAAGACCGGCTTCGAGGTCTCGGCCATCACCCGGATTCAGAAGATCTACAAGGACAATGGCTTCCGCACCGTCTCCGGAGAAGGCGGCCAGCCGTTTGGGCTGGAGCGCTACGGTAAGGCACTGTTTGTGGCCTGGACCTACAAGAACCGTGTCGCTCTCGGCCGGCCCACGGCCACTCTGAAGACGCTCGCTGAGCACGAGGGCATCGCCCCGCGCTTCGCCGAACACATGTGGACGGTCATGAACGCCCCGGCGCTGATGCACCCTTCTCTCGACGTCGCGCAGCGTTGGCGCAAGCTGCCTGCCGCCGTCCCGGGCAAGCCGGCCGATCTGGCCGCAGTGAGAAAGGACTGTGAGGACATCCAGAAGTACCTCACCACCTGGCCCAGTTGGCTGTTCGCGCGTGGCGACGTAGCCGCGGGTGGGGCCGGCGATGAGCGTCCTTTGATGTTCAATGACGAGTCGTTGAGAGCCGATGTCAAACACCGCTTCAAATTCGTGCGCACCGGCCGCCGCGGAGGACCGAAGGGCCCTCCGCCGGTCACCGGCGGCGTTGCCCGCATCTACATGAACGTGGTGCTGGTGAACCCCAAGGGCGACGAAAAGCCGTCGATCCTTTGGAGGAATCCGACAATCCAGTTCCGTCCAGCGAAGTCGGCGGCTCCGACCGTCGTCAGCGAGTCGTCCACCGCCAGCGGCTCCAGCAAGCCGCCGGCCGGCGATCTCACTGACCTTCAGCTCGCGAACCCGCGCTTCCCCGGCGCCGACAAACTGCCGCGCGTGCCGCTGCTGAGCGTGGTCACCGAGGAGTCCGCGGCCAAACTGGCCTTCGGAAAGAGCCTGGACGATAGCACCCTGAGCCCCGCCGACTTCGCCAGTCTCGGGTCCACTTTTTTCGACGTCAAGGTCCCCGACGGTGTGTCCGTCTTCGAACTCCAGGTGGATGCCGAAGTGGGCAGCAATCACGATCAGGTGCTGCGCGTGACATTCTCCGATCGCGCTGACGGCAGCACCCGCGGAGTGCCGGTCTGGGGCCTCGTCGGAGATCCCAAGAGCGACGGCTATCGCGGCTGGAAGGCCGGTGTTCTCCAGTTTGCCCATCTTCTGCCGCCCAACTCCAACGGAGAGGCCACCCCGGCCGACAAGGACCCCATTCCCGAGCCCTTCGACAACACCTACAACGTGCCCGAGCACGACGACTTTGTCATCAAGGTCAAGTACATCCGCGACGACCGGTTCCTGGTCGACCACGTCCTGGATGCCGCCACGCGCGCCCGCCTCGACCAGGCCTGGAACGACTTGTATTCCTCCTTCGAATACCACGACTCCTATCTGCGGTTGCTCGCCGCTCACTTCAAGTACGACCTCAAAGGCCGCTTGATGGCGAAGCTGACCAGGGCCGATGTGGAGGCGATGCCTGATCCTCTGCGGCAATACGTCCGGCCGCTATTCATCCACTACGGCGCTGTGATGGCCGCCGAAGGCTCTGGACAGGCCGGCCACCTCGACGACTGCCTGCGTTTCGCCGGCCGCGCCTGGCGCCGTCCGCTGACCGCCGCCGAAAAGCTGGACCTCCGCGCCTTCTACAACCGCCTGCGCAAGGAAGAGGAATTGGATCACCAGCAGGCGATCCGTGCCCTGTTGACGCGGATCCTGGTCTCCCCTGCCTTCCTCTACCGCGTCGAAACGGCATCCCAACAGGCTGGCGTGCGCCCCTTGACCAACTGGGAACTGGCCAGCCGCCTCAGTTATTTCCTTTGGTCTTCCATGCCCGACGACGAATTGCGGCGCGCCGCGGCTGCCGGTGAACTGTCGAATCCGCCACTTCTGCGCAAACAGGTGAAGCGTATGCTCGCGGACGCCAGGTCGCGCCGCATGGCGACCGAGTTCTTCGGGCAGTGGCTTGGGTTCTACCGCTTTGACCAGCATCGCGGTGTCGACACCACCCGTTTCCCCGAGTTCACCGACGATGTGAAATCGGCCATGTATGACGAGTCCATCTCGTTCTTCGAGCACATCATCCGCCAGGACCGACCGGTGCGCGACATCCTGCATGCCGACTACACGTTTCTCAATCAGGCTCTGGCCAGACACTATGGGATCCAGAAAGAGATCAAGTCGAAAGACCAGATGGAGTTGGTGGAGGGCGCGCCCGCCTTCCAGCGGGGCGGCGTATTGCGCCTGGGCACGATGCTCACCGTCACCTCCGCGCCCCTGAGAACCAGCCCCGTCAAGCGCGGCGACTATGTCCTGCGCCGCATCCTGGGCACGCCCACGCCGCCGCCTCCGGCTGATGCGGGCACCATCCCGGCCGATGAGAAGGCCTTCGGCGGGCTCTCGTTGCGTGAGAAGCTCAAGGCCCACCAGCGCAACGCCACGTGTGCCGCCTGCCACACCCGCATCGACCCTCTCGGTTTCCCCCTCGAGCGCTATGACGCTGTCGGCCGTGCCAGAACCAAGTACAACGACGGAAAGCCGGTGGAGGACACCAGCGCCACCGCCGACAACACTCAGATCGCGGGCGTCGACGGGCTCCTCAAATACCTTGACACCAAGCAGGATCTGATCAATCGCACGATGGCCCGTAAGCTCATCGGCTATGCGTTGGGCCGCACCATCCTGGGTTCCGATCAGTCGCTGGTCGAGCGCCTGAGCAATGAGGGCCCCAATGCCACGTTCTCTCAACTCGTGAACGAGGTTGTAGCCAGTAAGCAATTCCAATTTCGCCGCGGACCTGAGCCTACGCCCGTACGTCCGCCGGCCGGCAGTACATCCTCCGCTGCCGTACGCTCCGGTGGATCCCGCAACGACATACTCTCCGCGAAAGCAGGTGCGCAATGAAGGGCACAGTCTCCCCGGCCGGACGCAGACCGTCGCGGCGCAATTTTCTGCGAGGCGCAGGAGTTGCGCTCACGCTTCCCTGGATGGAATCGCTGCAGCTAAAGGGCGCCGAGGCCGCGCAGCCGCCGCTTCGCTTCGCCTGCCTCTATTTCTCCAATGGCGTCGAGCCCATTCACTGGTGGGCCAAAGGCAACGGCGCGTCGATGGAACTCGGCCCGGTCCTCGAGTCCGTCAAGCCACATAGGGAGGACATCGTCTTCCTGCGCGGTCTATTCAACCAGCACGCCTTCAAGTCCACCAGCCCGCACCTCGGCCGCATGCCGAACATGCTCTCAGGCGCGCCCGTCAGCCTCGATCCCGCCGTTATCCGCGTCGGCACGTCGATGGATCAGGTGCTGGCGCAACAGATCGGCGGCCACACCGCCCTGCCCAGCCTCGTTCTGGGCATCGAGCCCAATGAACTCCGTCTCGAGGACGGGCTCTCGATGATCTACGGGTCATCCCTCTCCTGGACCTCGCCCTCCAAGCCAGCCACGAAGGAAATCTACCCGGCTCGTGTCTTCGACAGTCTCGTTGGGGATCCGCACGGCCGCCGCCTCGACCGCAGCATCCTCGATGCCGTCCTGAAAGACTCGCACGACCTGCAGCCGCGCATCAGCAGCAACGACAAACAAAAGCTGGGTGAGTACCTCGAATCCATCCGGGACATTGAGAAGCGCATCGACAGGGCGGCCAAGGACGAGCGGCTGGAAGGCTGGCGCCCCACGCTGAAGGAGCCCAATATGCCGCGGCCGGCCGATCAGCTTCCGCAGGACGTCCCCGACCACATGAAGATGATGCTCGACCTGGTCGTGCTCGCCTTCCAGATGGACAAAACCCGCATCGCCACCTGCATGTTGAACAACGACCTCTCGCAGATGAACTTCAAGTTCCTGCAGGGCGTGCAGGGCGCGCTGCACCTCGACCTCACGCACAACGGCCACGCACCAGTGGCCGAAGCAATGTATCTCAAGACCAACCAGTTCCACCTGGCGCAGTTCGCTTATCTGATCAACCGTCTGAAGTCGATTGACGAGGGTGGCCAGCCGCTGCTGCACAACTCGATTCTTCTGAGTGGATCCAATCTCTTTGACGGCGATCTCCACAGCGCCGACCAGATGCCGCTGCTGCTGGCCGGCCAGGCCGGCGGGACCCTAAAGACAGGACGCATCCTCGACTTCCTCGGCGCCGGAGACGACAACCGACGTGCGTGCAGCCTCTATCTCTCAATCATGGACCGCATGGGTGTGAAGCTCGACCGCTTCGGCGACACCGATCAGCGGCTGCCCGATCTCTGGTCGCGCGATTCCTAACCCGGGCCGGGACCGGAGCCCGGCCCGTCGGATGGCCGGTCACTCTCGTCCCGGCATCACCACCCGGAAGCGGACCTCCAGCCCGGAGTCGCCCATCTTCTGCCACTCGCTCCACACCGGATCCGGATTCGGCTCCATGCCCACATCCAATGTCCAGGACACCCGTTGCCGCCCATTCACCATCACGGCAAACATCTTCGATCGAAGGAACTCACGAATCCGGAACGTCCCCGCAACCACCGTGTGTCCCTCCGTCCGCCGCGTCAACTGCCCGGGCGTCTCGTTCGTCTCGTCCACGGCCCGCAACTGATACACAATCCGAGCCGCCGCTCCCAGCCCGTCGTACTCCGCTTCCGGGAACCGCACCTCAACTTGAAATTCCGGCCGCACGCCGGGTCCGAAGTCCTCGCGCACGTATTCGGTCGGCGATAAGCCGTATACGATCCCCGCCACCACCGTGATCGCGCCGCCCAACAGGCACAGGGCTACGGTACCGGTGCGAGAAGACACGGCCAGCAGTTGCCACACCACCCAGCCGCCCAAGGCTAGCCCCACCAGCGCGCCCATGGGTCCGTAGACGAAGGCCGCGGCCATTCCGGCGCTGCCCTCCCGCTGACCGCCCGGCTGCCTAATCAGCCAGGCGGACGAGCCGAAAGCGGCCACTGCCCAGAATGCAGCGGCGGATACCAGGCTGCCGAGAATTGTGAGGAGAATTCGTGCCATCACCAGACCAAGGCGTCAAGGCGTGCCAATCTCGATCACGCGACGTGAAGATTGTCAGCGCCCTTGAGAATCCGCCGCGGCCTGCCCCACGCGATACAGATACAGCGTGCGTCCCTCCACCACGAGCTTCCGCTGCTCCGGCCAGTCGCGCAGCGGGAAGCTATGGGACACAATCCGTGTCCCCGGGGCGAGAGAGTGCAGAAAGTGCGGCCGGAACTGCTCCAGTAGCGCTGGCATGAGGAAGACAGTAATCACGCTGGCCCGTGAGATGTCCGCCTGGAAGAAGTTCTGCCGGAAGAACTGCGTGTGACCGTTGACTCCAGCAGCTATCGCGTTTTGCCGGGCTTCGGCGATGCGTTCCGGATCGATATCATAGCCAATGCCTTCCGCCCCAAACTCCCGTGCCGCGGCGATGGCAATACGTCCGTCGCCGCAGCCCAGGTCCATCACAACATCGCCCGGATGCACGCCGGCAAGGTGCAGCATCGCCGTCACCACGCCGGGCGCCGTTTGGACGTAGGGGACGTCAAGCCCGGAGCCGAATTCGAGCGCAGGCCGGCTCTTGCACGCACCGCCGCCCAGCAGCGAGGCTGCCAGCAGCAGGCACGACGAGGAAGTCTCACGGTGACGGCGATAGTTCACAACCCACCCCGGAAGCACCAGGCGGCCGTTTCCACGAGGAAGGGTATGGGCCTGCTCCCGCTGTCTTGGACTCCGGACTATGCCGTCCGGTTCCGCGTGTTAGCGCACTGCCAGGTCATCCTTGGCCGGCAGTTTGGGGAACTCGGCATGCGGCTCCGTCTGGTACCAATACGCCACGGACGCAATATCATCCTTCAACGGCAGATACCGCCCGTTCTCCTTCCAGCCCAGAGCCTGGATCGTCACCCGCAAATCCTTCTCAAACCGCACCGGATCTGCAATGTGCCACCGGTACAACCCAAACCGCTGCTGCGACTGATAGAGGCCGTCTGGTTTGATCACTTGCGCTAGTCCCGTATACGGCGTCGTGAACGGCTGATACTGGTGCGTCTCCTGGTTCTCGAAGTTGTACGAGCCGCAGAAATAATCCTCAGTCCCCGTTCCGGCGATGGTCGGGAACGCCTTGTCCCCGTCCATAAAGAACTTGATCTCGCCCTCGCCCCACCAGCCGTTGTTGTTGACGCCCCAGGCCATGTAGGTCCCGACGTAATGCCCGGTGCCTTTTACCCCATCCAGAAGCGTGTACACCTGCTTGTAGGGCAGCGGGTTCACACGCCGGAACTGGGCATGGAAATACGCCGCGTCCGCCGGCACCGGGGCCTGCGTGTAGTCGATCTGGTAGTAGATCGTCATCGGCTTCTCGTCCAGATTCTCCAGGGTAATTTTGGCCTTCTTCCGGAACGGCATTGGCCAGTAGGAGTTGAAGGCACTGCCCGGATTCACACAGATCGCCAGCGATGTCAGCGGGGCATATTTCCCCCAGCCCATCGCGAAGAAATCTCCCACCGGCGTCTCCACCGAAGGTGCCGTTTCGTCGTCCCAATACATCCGAAGAATCGAAAACCGCCAATTCCCCGTGGGTGTCATCCAGATGTGCTGAATCGCACCCGACCCGGTAATCTCCCCAAGGGTCAGCGTCTGTCCAGGAGCGATCACGATATACGGATTCACTTTCCATCCCTGGCCCAGCTCCGACGAGGCACGTGACGCAGAGCCCTGGGCCGCCATCGCGCCCTTCCCTTTTTCGCCCGTCAGATTTTCCGGGCTGATCGAGAACGTCTTCGCCTTCGAGACGCGATATAGATTCTCCAGGCTCGAAGTGAGCCCGGAATAAGGGCTGTCCTGAGCGGCCGCCGGCTGGGCGAGCCAGCAGATTGCACCGAGGAGTGCGAGAATGCTTGCCTGTTTCATCGCCTGATAGTCCTTGTAAATGTGAAGTGCGATCCGCCAAATTGCCTGGGACGAATCCCTTTCGAAGACAGGATGTCACATGTGGCGGTGCCGGGGACGGATCACGTGCCGACAGTCGCTTTGCGCTCCAGTTTGCCCCACCCGATCAGCCGCCCCTGGATGGCATAGAGCACCGACTTCCCAATCACGTAATTCATTAGCTGGCGGTAAAACAGGCGCTGTGGGAACAGCAGCACCAGATCGCGCGGGCTGTCGCCTTCCAGGTAGTAGGCGAGAAAACCCGTGGCGAGTTCGACGCCGAAGAACGCAAGGTAGTACAGCAGGATGATGGGCCAGTTGCCCGCGAACAGCGTGGCGATCATCGCCAGGTCGGCCAGCGGTGAGATGGCCCCTAGCAGCACCTGAAAGATCCAGATGCTAGGCAGCGCCACGAAGCCCAGGGAACCGTACGAATAGTTGAACAGCGCGTCACGGTGCTTCCAGGCGGCCTGCATGGTCCCGAACGACCAGCGGAATCGCTGTTTGGCCAGGCTGCGGATATCTTCCGGCGCCTCCGTATAAGCCACCGCGCTCTCTTCGTAGCGAATCTCATAGCCGAGTTTGCGGATGGCCAGTGTCAGGTCCGTATCCTCGGCCGAAGTATCGTGGCTGAAACCTCCGGCCTGGATCACGAGGGATTTGCGCCAGGCGCCCACAGCGCCCGGCACCACCGGAATTGCATTCACAAGATCGAGCGCCCTCCGGTCGAGGTTAAAGCCGTAGATGTACTCGATCGACTGGAATCGCGTCAGCCAGTTGTGGTGGTTCCCCACCTTGGCGTTGCCCGACACCGCGCCCACCTTGTTGGAAGCGAAATGCCGCACCAGTCGCGCGATGGTGCGTTCGCCGAAGATCGTGTCCGCATCCACCGCAACCAGGATGTCGTACCGCGCCGCTGCAATGGCACGGTTGAGAGCGGCCGACTTGCCCGTGTTCTCCTGGCTCAGCAAGGTGACCCGTGGATCCGTGCCGAACGCCTCACGCAGCACGGTTCCGGTACCGTCGCGCGAGCCATCGTCTACAATCAGCACCTCTAATTGCGGATACCCGTTGGCGAACACGGACTCCACCGTGCGGCGGATGACCTTCTCCTCGTTATACGCGGCGATGAGGACGCTCACCGGCGGCTGCCACGCCTCGTCAAAGACGCGCCGCCGCACTTTTCTTTTCTCGATCATGGCCATGGCCGCGTATGCCAGACTGCGTAGCAGTGTGAGGAAGATCACAGACAGAAACGCCACGCCGAGCAGGTAGCTGAGCAGCCCCTTGAAGTCGAGCGCCTGGCCCTCGATCAGCGCCCATCGGCCCTCGTCGCTGGCTGGTATCGGCATGATCTCATCGCGCGACTTGCCCAGCAGCTCTCCAATGGTGACAAACCGGTACCCTTGCTCTCGGAAGTGGTCGATGATGCGCGGCAGGGCCTCCAGCGTGGCGGCGCGATCGCCGCCCGCGTCGTGCAGCAGGATCACGCTGCCGTTGTCTTTTTCATCGATGATCTCCTGCAGAATCCCGTCCGCCGTCGATCCCGCCTGCCAGTCTCTCGGATCAATGCGCTCGCCCACTGTCAGATAGCCCATCTCCTGGGCGCGGCGCACAGGCTCAATCTCCGCCGGAGTCTGCGGCTCGCTGTCGGCGTTGTAGGGTGGGCGAAAGAGAATGGTCGACCGCCCCACGGCGTGTTCAATGATGCGTTGCGTAGCGTCCAGCTCCAGGCGTGTGCGTTCTGCCGAAGTGAGCGCAATGTTGGGATGTGAGTAGCTGTGATTGCCGATCTCGTGCCCTTCGGCGTACATGCGCCGGAGTAGCGATGGTTCCGCTTCCGCATTCGCCCCGACGACAAAGAAGCTGGCGTGAACGCCTTTCCGCTTCAGGATGTCGAGCACCGCCGGTGTGAAGCGGCTGTCTGGTCCATCGTCAAAGGTGATGCATAGCTGTTTGTCCTTCGCCTTGCCGTAGCTCTCCATCACGTAATAAGTCGGCGCCGACAGATACTGCTCGGCGAACGACCCGTCCTGGCTCCTCCAAAGGCGGCGGCGACCTTCGCGCGGCGTCTCCGCTATCCGGATCACCTCTCCCTCGCCGTACTGGTTCACGCTCTGCTGTACGCCCAGTGCGGCCAGCGCCGCCGTGTCGAAATCGTGCGTCGGCCAACTGGCATGCGAAAGCACATGCCATAGTCCGGGATCCTCGCCGCCAAGCCGCCATACGCCCACGCCGCGAAAGCCGCGATCCGCGACCTCGACAATGTGGTTGAGGGCGGTGAGCGCATCCAGAAACCAGACTTCGTGCTGGTTGCCACCCAGGGTGTAGCGCAACACGGGGTTATCCGTGTCGTTGTCCCACTCCACACTGGTCTTGTTGGATACCGACGCTGCCATCACGTCGTTGAATGCGACTTCCGCGGCACCCCGGGCGCCAATCACCCAGTCGTACCCGTAATTGCCGACGCCGATGACAATCTTGTCCACCGGCGCTTCCTTCGCCAGGCGGTCGAGTTGCTTCTCAAACCACTCCTGCGAAGCCACTGGCCCGGGCGTCCCGCTCTGATAGTGCTCGTCGTAGACCATCGGCACGATGAAATCGCACAGGTTGGCCAGGCGGCGCAGATCGTAAGCTTCGTCCTCAGTCGGCACCGCTTGGGTGACCATAAGCTTGGCGGGTTCCAGGCGGTCTCTCACTTGGGCTACAAAATCCACGAGCTTCGCACGATCTCCGCGCCGCGCCATTTCCAGATCGATCATGACGCCGGCCAGTTCATGCTCGGTCACGTTGCTGTAGATGTTATCAACGAGATTCTCCCGTGCGGCCTTGTCATTCAGCAGACGATGGAGTTCGTCGGCTCGCCAGCCGTCACGGAAGTTGGTCAGCATCGCGAGAACCGGCAGGTCTGCCTGTCGTGCAATCTCGATGACGGTCGAGTCCGACTCGTCTTCGATGTCGCCCTTCGCGTTCTTCAGCACGAACCACTCCGGGGCCAGGTGCGTCAGGTGCCTCGCATTCAGCCGAAGCGAGACCAGGCTGGCGCGATCCCAGTTGACGTAGTAGCCAACAACAATGGGTCTGCCCTTGGTCACTCGCGCCGCACGCACCGGGCGGCTCACGGGAGAGGCGCTGCGGACATATCGCAGATCCTTAGCAGCCTTACGCAGCTTGAAGGGGATGTTCTTCGCTGCGCGTTCGCCTCTGATGATGCTCGGCACCTCGCCGAAGCTCGTGATGTGCTGAACGGCCGGCAAGCCCAATACCGGTAGTTGAGGACTCGAAAGCGCGGCCAGACCCAGCAGCACAAGGAAGATAGCGAGAACGACGGCGCCGGTGCCTAGGGTGCGGCGGAGATGGGCCCGGCGACGTCCCGTGGGGTCGTGAAAAACGATTGTTCGCTGCATGACACTCGCATTTCCACCAACAAACTCCCGCACAGGACCGGGAGGGTAGTCAGCCGGACATAGGTGGCAGCTTCATCCTGGCACACGCCGTCGCCGATGAACAGCTGGGGTGGTGGATGTGGGCCACCTGCTGGAAATCGGCCACCATTCGTCCCGTTCCCATCCAGGGATCCAACTGATTGCAGGCTGCTTACAGTTTGGCGCGAAAATTGCACTTACCTAGGCAGAGAGTTTTTAGGAGAGCAACCAATGCGTGCCCCAATGACGAAACGAACGTGGCTGGGTGTTGCCACGGTAGCCTTACTGGCTATGCCCGCATCCCTCTTTGCCCAACCTCGCAGGCAGACGACTTCCGACAACAGCGGCGTGGGTGTCGCTCGTGTGAGCATGGTGGCCGGCGACGCCAGCCGCCGCCATGGCCGCGACGTAACGTCCGCTGAATCCGGCATGCCTCTGGTTGGCGGCGATTCCATCTTCACCGGGCCCGCCTCCCGGGTGGAGATTCGCCTCGACGATTCGAACTTCATTCGACTCGATTCCAGCAGCGAAGTCCTGCTCAAGCAACTCGGTCAGCGTGCCTTTCAGATCAATGTGGTGCACGGTTCCGTGTCCTACTCCATGCTGAAGTACGGCGAAGCCGACGTCGACTTGCGCACACCCAATGCCAATTTCGTACCGCAGAAAGACGGCGTCTACCGCGTCGAGGTGATGGGCCCCAAGGAGAGCAAGCTCATCGTGCGCAACGGCGAAGCCGAGGTGCTGACGCCGCAACAGAATCTTCACGTGAAGAAGGGCAGGAGCTTCGTGGCTCGCGAGTATGAGCACGGTGCCCGCCAGGAAGTCGTATCCGCGCCCGATAAAGACGCCTTCGACGAATGGGCCCAGCGGCGCGACAAGATGATGGATGAGAACCGCGGTCCCCGCTATGCCCGCAATCCCTGGTATCCCGGCATGGTTCATGTCGGCGTGGGCTACGGCTACCCCTACTGGGCCGGCGGCTTCTGGGGCGATCCGCTCTGGGGCGGCTACCCCTATTGGGGCGGCTTCTACGGCGGCCCTACGGTGATCGTTCGTGGCGGTGGATGGGGCCGAGGTGGCGGACATCGCCGCTAACTATCCTGCCCTTGGCAACGTGACCGAACAAGGGGGAGGCACCGGGCCTCCCCTCTCTACTTCCAACTCGCCGGTTGACCCGTCACCGCCAGAACTCCCTTCCATAGCGCCGATTCGAGTCCCACCTTCTTCCGCCCATTTGTTGCCAACTCCATCGGCACGTGCACCATCCGGTTGTGAATGTAGCCGACAATCACACCCGAGCGCCCCGCCATCGCCGCATGGGCGGCATTGCGCGCCAGCATGTCGCACAGCACGGCGTCTTCCGTGTTGGCGGCCAGGCCCCGGATTGCATAGCTCGGGTCGATGTAGCGGACATTGATAGTCTGGCCCTGGCCTTTGAAGTGGGCCGTGATGTGATCCTTCAGATAGACCCCGATGTCGGCGAACTTCACATTGCCGGAGGCGTCGCGCTCCTCACCCTCCTTGGCCATAAGCGCCTGTCCCGCGCCCTCGGCCACCACAATGACGGCGTGCCGCTTTCGGGCCAGTCGCTTTTGCAGTACGGCCAGCAGCCCCCGTTCCCCCTCCATCGCGAACTGCTGCTCCGGGATCAGGCAATAGTTGACCTCCCCGCTGGCCAACGTGGCGCCGGCGGCGATGAAACCGGAGTCGCGCCCCATCAGCCGGACCAGGCCCACCCCGTTCAGGACCGCTCTGGCCTCGGTGTGCGCGACGTCGATGATCGCCCGCGCCCTGTCCACCGCCGTGCCGAACCCGAAGGTCCGTGTCACATATTGGATATCGTTGTCGACCGTCTTCGGCACGCCCACGACCGCGAGCGGATAGCCCTGCCGCCGGGCCTCCTCGTGCAGTTTCATGGCACCGCGCTGTGTGCCGTCGCCGCCGATCGTGAAGAGCATCTGAACGCCCAGCGTGCGCAGGAAGTCGAGCATGACGCCCGCATCCTCAGGGCCGCGCGAGGTGCCTATGATCGTGCCGCCCACCTCATGGATGTCGCTCACGTCGTCCACGTCCAACTCCATGGGCGGGAAGCCGTGCGCGGGATTCAGGCCGTGATAGCCGTAGCGGATGCCCAAAACCCGCTCGACGCCGTAGTGGCAGCGCAGGCTCAAAACCAGCGAGCGGATCACGTTGTTCAGACCCGGGCATAGCCCTCCGCAAGTGACAATCGCGGCGCGCGTCTTGCTTGCGTCGAAAAACACCTGTTCACGCGGCCCCGCCTTCTCGAATAGCAGGTTTCCTTCCCGTTCGCGCTCCACATCCACCGTGATCTGTAGCGGAATGAACTCGCTATCCCGAACGAAGACATTGGGATGCTCGGGATCGGCTTCGTTCCACTTCAGCGGAGAAGGATGTACGGTATCACCCAGCCGGTCGACGGCCACGGTTCGAGGTGTCATGCTAAACGCCAGTCTACCCGCTCACCCCAGGGCACGGCACGATAGAATCAACGTCGCCATGCCTTCATTCACCCGCCGGACGTTTCTCGCCGCCGTTCCCGCCTTCGCGCAGCCTCCGGCGCGCAAGATCAGCATTGCGTTTCTGGGCGCCGCCCATTCGCACGCCGAAGGGAAAATCGCCGTGGTGCGTGCCAATCCGGCGTTCTCCCTCGTGGGCATTGTCGAGGACGACCCAAAGTTCCGGGCCCGGTACGAGACGGCGGGGCTGCCGATGATCACGCGGGACCGGGCGCTCTCCGATCCCTCCATCGAAGTAATTGCGGTGGAGTCCGAGGTGAAACGCCACGCCAAGGACGGCTTCGCGGCGTTAAATGCGGGTAAGCACGTCCACCTGGAGAAACCTCCCGCCGACAACATGGCCGAAACGCGTGTAGTGATCGACACGGCCCGCCGCAAGCAGCGCCTGCTGCAGTTGGGCTACATGTGGCGCCACCACGAGGGCATGAATCGGATGCTCGACGCAGCTCGCCAGGGCTGGCTTGGCGACATCTACCTCATCAAGGGCATGATGAACACCCTCATCACCGCCGAGCAGCGCCCCGAGTGGAACCTATTCCCCGGCGGGCAGATGTTCGAACAGGGCTGCCACTTGTTCGACCCCATCGTCCGCCTGCTCGGCCGTCCGGCGAAGATCAGTTCGGTTTTGAAGACCAGCGGCAATTTCCAGGACACTCTGAAGGACAACACCGTGGCAGTTCTGGAGTATCCGCGAGCCATAGCGATGATCACGACGGCGGTCCTGCAACCCGGCGCCGGCCCCTACCGCTGCCTGGAGATCTACGGCACCAATGGCACGGCGGTGCTTCGCCCCATTGAGCAGCCGGTCCTGGAAATCGACCTCGCCAAGCCGGCTGGGCCCTACAAAGCCGGCCGCCAGAGGATCGATCTGGCCCCCTTCCAGCGCTATGTGGGTGACTTTTCCGAGCTCGCGCGCTGCGTTGTCGAGAGGAGGCCGCTATCCGTTACGCTCGACCAGGAGTTGGTACTGCAGCAGGTTTTGCTCGAAGCGTCGCACATGTAGGGATACAATCAGGCCCATGGCACGCATCACCCGACGTACGCTTCTGGCCGCCGCGCCGGCGTTGGCTTCCGCCGCTCCCGCCGTGCCTGGCGTCACCCACTTCGTCCGCTATATGCGCGGCAACGAGCCGACCTACGGGCTCCTGGACGGCGATACCATCCGGCGCATCTCCGGCGACCTCTTCGGCTCCTACAAAGTGACGAAAGAGGCGGTGAAGCTCAGCACACAGAAGCTGCTCCATCCGGTGCAGCCGTCCAAGGTACTGGCCGTTGGCCTCAACTACAAATCCCACATCGGAACCCGTACGCCCCCGGCCAATCCCGAGATCTTCTACAAACCCATCACCTGTCTGCAGCACCCCGGGGCGGACATCGTCATCCCGGCCGACTCGAAGAACACACACTACGAGGGCGAGCTCGTGATTGTCATCGGCAAGCATGTCCGCAATGCCTCGCCGGCCGATGCGAAAGACGCCATCTTCGGCGTCACCTGCGGCAACGACGTGAGTGAGCGCGACTGGCAAAACGGTGCACAGAAGGATCTGCAGTGGTGGCGTGCCAAAGGGGCCGACACGTTTGGCCCGCTGGGGCCGGCCATCGCTCGCGGAGTCGACTACGCCAACCTCGATCTCTCCACCAGGTTGAATGGCAAGGTGGTGCAGCACGCCAACACATCAGACCTTCTCTTCGACTGCCCCACAATCGTCACCTTCATCAGTCGCTATGTGACATTGCTGCCCGGCGACCTCATCTACACCGGGACGCCCGGCTCCACGCGGAAGATGAGCCCGGGCGACACGGTGGAAGTGGAGATATCCGGCATCGGGACGCTCTTCAATCGCGTGGTTTAGAACACGCGGCGCTCCGAAACCTCAATGGGCGCGTCGTTGATGCTGGCCAGGCGGCGCCGCATCAGTCCCGCTTCGTCGAACTCCCACAGTTCGACGCCGTACGACCGGTACCATTGCCCGGCCGGATCGTGCCACTCGTATTCGAAGCTGACAGCGATGCGGTTCTCACGGAAACCCCACAGAGTCTTCTTGAGCCGGTAGTCCAGTTCCTTAGCCCACTTCTGTTTCAAGAGCGCAATAATCTCAGCCCGTCCACGAACAAACGTCGAACGGTTGCGCCACTCCGAGTCCTCGGAGTAACCTCGCGCGACCCGCTCGGGATCGCGCGAATTCCAGGCATCCTCGGCGAACCGGACCTTCCGTAATGCCGTCTCGAGGGTGAACTCCATCGCTATTTCTCCAGGGAAACCAGCGGCCAATCGAGCTTCGTCTGGGCCACGTTGTTGAAGTAGTTGGTGAAGATCATCAGCGCGACATTGGCCACGATCTCGGCGATCTCCTCATCGGAGTAGCCTGCTTCCCGGATATCCGTGAATGCGCCGTCAGTGACTCTGCCCCTCTCAGCGACAATCGCCAGGGCGAACTGGAGAGCGGCCTGTGCCTTGGGGTCGGCGGAATCGCCGTTGCGAGCCGCGGCCAGTTCCTCTGGCGGCAAGCCTCGCAGTTTGCCCATCGCAGTGTGGGCGGAAAGGCAGTATTCACAGGAGTTTGCCTGCGATACGGCAATCGCGATCTGCTCGCGTAATTCCGGCTTTAAGGTGCCGCCGGCCAGGGCGCTGGAGAGACTCAACATCCCACCGAGGGCGGCAGGGGATTGCGCCATCACCTTCATCATGTTGGGGACGCGGCCCAGTTGGGCTTTGACTGCGTCGAGAAGCTCTTTTGCCTTGCTGGCTGCGTTGGGGTCGACTGCGGTGATTCGTGACATGCCCCTTGATAAGCAATCACGTAGCCAGGGAGGATGTCATTGAATATAAATGGTTTAGTCGATTTTTGAAGTTCATGAGAATTCACGTTTCGTGGAAATTCATGAGTCGATCCTGAAATGTCAGCATCCAGTCGGCATGGATATTAGCATGCTGCCATCGATCATCCTGGCTATCGCCGAGAAGAGGTCGTTGGATGCGGTGCTCAACTCGATCATCCAGGCAATTGTCCAACAGCCGGATGTCGCCTTGGCCCGCATCTGGTTGAAGGAGAGTGGGTTCTCCTGTCCTTCCTGCGACCTCACATCCGAGGTCGCCCTCCATCTGCGCGCCAGCGGCGGAACACCCCTCGAGGCCGGTGTCGACTGGGGTTACACCACCGGCCGGTTCCACCGGGTAGCGCTGGACTCGAAACTGAAGATCGCGCAGATCGCCGTCACAGGGCAAGGGGTCCGGATAGAGGACCTAGCCGTGGACTCGGAGTGGGTGGGCGAACCAGCGTGGGTCCGCCGGGAGAAACTCACGGGTTTTGCCGCGCAACCGATGATGTTTCACGGTGAGGTTCTCGGTGTTTTGGCGGTGTTCCGGCGTGTCGCGGCGGACGACGCCTGCTGGGAGTGGCTGCGCGTGTTGGCGGACGCCGCGGCCGTGGCCGTCGCTAATGCTCGAGCCTTTGAGGAGGCTGAGGCGCTTCAGAAGGAACTGCGATTGGAGCGCGACTACTTGCGCGAGGAGGTACGGGAGGTGGGTTCGTTCGGTGAAATCCTGGGCCAGAGTGCAGCGCTGCAGCGAGTCCTGAGGCAAGTGGAGATGGTGGCATCGACCGAGGCGACCGTCCTGATCCTGGGCGAGAGTGGCACCGGTAAAGAATTGATAGCAAGGGCGATCCACCAGCGCAGCGCTCGGGCGCGGAAGCCGCTGGTGAAGGTGAACTGTGGCTCCATCCCCCATGAACTCTTTGAAAGCGAATTCTTCGGTCATGTACGTGGCGCTTTCACTAGCGCCGTCACCGACCGCGTGGGTCGCTTCCAATTGGCCGACGGTGGCACCCTCTTCCTGGACGAAGCTGGCGAGATTCCCATGGATCTGCAGGCTAAGTTGTTGAGGGTTTTGCAGGAAGGTGAGTTCGAGCGAGTGGGCGAGAACGCCACCCGCAAGGTGGATGTCCGAGTGGTGGCCGCCACGAATCGCGACCTGAAAGAAGAGGTAGCGAAGGGCCGGTTCCGTCTGGACCTCTACTACCGATTGGCGGTCTTCCCGCTGGAGATGCCTCCCTTGCGCGACCGCAAAGAAGACATCGCCCAACTGGCCGCCCATTTCGTCAGGCAGGCCGCAGCCCGGTTTCACGTGGCGGAACCGCGCTTGAGCCACAAGGAGTTACAGCACGCCATGCGGTACGACTGGCCCGGCAACATCCGCGAATTGCAGAATGCCGTGGATCGGGCAGTGATCCTGGCCCATGACGGCCGGCTCGAACTGGATCTGCCGGACGGTCAAGCTCCAGCGCCGATTCCCGTGGTTGTGGAGGCGGGCGAGGTGGTGCCCGAGTCCAGGTGGCGTGAGATGGAACGAGCCAACATCGCGGCGGCGTTGAAGCGTGCGAACTTCCGGGTGTCCGGATCGGGCGGGGCGGCGGAGTTGCTCGAATTGCATCCGGCTACCTTGAGTTCGCGGATGAAGGCTCTAGGTATAAGAAGGCAAGGCGTTTGAGCGACGCTGTGTTATTCTTGCTCCACGAAAGGGACTACCGGGATGGAACGCAAGAAGGCATCCGACTACCCGCAGGAGCTGTTGCACCTGTTCGACCGCTATGTCCACGGCGACATTGAGCGCCGGGAATTCCTGGAAGGGGCCAAGAAGTACGCCGTGGGCGGGATCACCGCGACTGCGATCTGGGAGAGCTTGAAGCCCAACTATGCGTGGGCGCAGCAGGTGCCCAAGGACGACAAACGCATTACGACTGAGTACGTTACGGTCGAGTCGCCACAGGGTAACGGGCGCATCAAGGGCTACCTGGTAAAGCCGGCCGGCGCAAGCGGCAAGCTGCCTGGCGTTCTGGTGGTTCACGAGAACCGCGGGTTGAATCCGTATATCGAAGATGTGGCCCGGCGGCTGGGCACCTCGAACTTCATCGCATTCGCACCCGACGGGCTGACCAGTGTCGGTGGGTACCCCGGGAGTGACGAGCAGGGGGCAAAGGCGTTCAGCCAGGTGGACCGGCCTAAAATGTCGGAAGACTTCCTGGCGGCTGCCAAGTGGTTGAAGGCACGGGCGGATTGCACGGGCAAGATCGGTGTAGTGGGTTTCTGCTTCGGCGGAGGAATTGCGAACCAGTTGGCCGTCCGTCTGGGCTCCGACCTATCGGCAGCCGTGCCCTTCTATGGCGGGCAGCCTCCGGCGGCCGAGGTGGCCAAGATCAAAGCCCCGTTATTGCTACAGTATGCGGGGCTCGACACGCGGGTCAATGCGGGGTGGCCGGCTTACGAAGAGGCGCTCAAGGCCAACAAGGTAGATTACACGGCCTATGTCTATGAAGGCGTGAACCACGGCTTCCACAACGACACGACACCGCGTTACGACGAAGCTTCGGCGAAGCTGGCGTGGCAGCGCACGCTGGACTTTTTCAACAAGCATTTGAGGGGCTAGCCAAAGCAAAGCCGCCGAACCGCGGGCGGCCCTGCTTTGGAGAATTAAAGCTAAAGGCTTAAATGGTCTTGAGATAGGCCATCAGGTCGGCCTTTTCGTCCGCGCTCAACACTTCGTCAAAGGCCGGCATTGCACCCTTGCCCTTGTTGATGATCCCGAGAATGGCGGCGTCGGTCGGCTTCTGCCCGTTGGCCAGCTTCGGCTTCTTGTAGAGGCCCTTCAGACTGGGACCCATCTTCTTCTCCTCGGTGGTGGCGTTGTGGCACACACCGCATTGTTCGAACACTTCCTTACCCTTATCCGCGTCGCCCTTCTTCTGCGCCAGCGCCAGACCGGAAACAAGGTTCAAGGTAATGGCGGCGACCGCCAGAACTCGCTTCAGCATTTTTTTCGGGAGCTCCTTGGGAGAACAGTGACTACCTCCATTTTACAATCTCTCCGGGCGGGCCGTTGTCCGGCGTCCGAGGCCACCTCGATCGTGTTTAACTTGACTTTAATGTTTGGTCAAAAATGAGGTCTGGAACGGCCTCCGCTGGGTGGGAACAGGCCGGAATGCCCGCCCGGGCTTCAGCGTTTGAGGTATTTTTCTCGCAGGAAGGCCGCAAACGCCCCTTCCGCAAAGAGTTCACAGCGCTGGAGGAACTTCGGACATTTGACACCGAATTTCCGGTTGTGATAACCCTGAATGTTCAGTTAGGATTCATCCATGCCTGACGACCCTAAGCCGGAAGGCGCTCCCGCACCGGAGCCAGTTCCGCCAGTCAAACCGCCTGCCGAAGCTCCGCCAACGACCGAAACCGCACCGGCACCGCCGGCTGCGGCGCCGAAACCCGTCGCACCTGCTGCCGCGAAGCCTGCTGCTCCCGCGAAACCCGCCACGCCGCCGGCTCCAAAACCGCCAGCTGTCATGGTGACAACGCCCTGGGAAGGGGAGTTACCGACAGCGTTAGCTGCTGAGTTTTCCGACCAGATCTCGGGCTTCCTGAGTTACCTCGGACAGAATTTCCTGACGGCCAAGCCGGCTGCCGCGATTCCCATCCTACAGTCCCTAAAGGACAACCACGGCTTCGACTACCTGGTGGACATTACCGCGGTCCACTGGCCGAAGCGTGATGAGCAATTCGACATTATCTATGTTCTCTATAGCTTCCGGAGGAACGAGCGGATCCGCATGAAGGTTCTGCTCAAGGAAGGGGATCGGATCGCGACCGCGACCACGGTCCATCTCACGGCGGACTGGCTGGAGCGGGAAGTCTATGACATGTTCGGCATCGAGTTCGACGGCCATCCGAACATGCGGCGAATTCTGCTGCCGGATGAATGGTCGACCTTCCCTCTGCGCAAAGAGAATGGGATTCTGAACATGGATCAGAAGTGGGTCCAGGAGAACCTGGGGATCGAGAGCGGACAATAGCCATGGCGGGAACTTTCCTCGACTCCACGGAACTGGTTTTAAACATGGGGCCGCAGCACCCCTCGACGCACGGCGTGTTGCGTGTGATCGTGAAGCTGGACGGCGAGCGCGTCCTGGGGACCGAGTCGGTGATCGGCTACCTCCACCGCGGCGTCGAGAAAATCGCCGAAAACCGCACCTATACGATGTTCGCGCCCTATGTCGACCGCATGGATTATGTGGCGGCGGTGTCGAACGGGTTGGGCTACTGCCTGGCAGTGGAGAAGCTGCTGAACGCCGAGGCGACTCCGCGCGCGCAGGCGGTACGGGTCATCCTCACCGAGATCAACCGGATTGCCAGCCACCTGCTGTGGCTGGGCACGCACGCGCTGGACATCGGCGCCATCACTCCGCTGTTCTACTGCATGCGCGAACGCGAGTATGCGCTCAACATCTTCGAGAAGTACTGCGGTGCCAGGCTGACGACGCACGCTTTCCGCATCGGTGGACTGCAGTATGAGACCTACGACGGCTTCGAGAAGGAAGTCAACGACTTCTGCGACATGATGCTGCCGAAGATCGATGAGTACGAAGAGTTGCTCACCGGCAACCGCATCTGGCGCGAGCGGATGATCGGCGTCGGCATTCTGAATACGGAAGACTGCAAGGCGTACGGTGTCACCGGCCCAATGCTGCGCGCGGCGGGTTGTGCCTGGGACATCCGCAAGGCGCTGCCTTACTCCGGCTACGACAAGTACGAATTCGACATCCCCACAGGCCAGAACGGCGACACCTACGACCGGTACATGGTCCGCATGCAGGAGATGCGCCAGAGTGTGCGCATCGTGCGGCAGGCGGTGGCCGACATCCCGGCCGGGCCGATCATGGCCAAGGTGCCCAAGGTGCTGAAGCCCCCGGTGGGCGAGGCCTACGTTTCCATTGAAGCGCCAAAGGGTGAGCTCGGGTATTACATTGTCAGCGACGGTTCCACGCAGCCCTACCGGTGCCGCGTGCGGCCGCCGTCTTTTGTTAATCTTCAATCGCTCGACAAGATGGCACGCGGGTCGTTGGTAGCGGACCTGGTGGCCATCATCGGGACCATCGATATCGTGCTCGGGGAGGTGGACCGCTGACCCCCGGCGGACCGAAACGACCATGCGTAAGCTGCTGAGAACCATCTTTCTCGTCGACCTTGTGCAGGGCCTGATGGTGACCTTCCGGACTCAACATCCGAAGAACATCGTCACCGAGCAGTATCCGGCCCAGCGCCCCAAGGTGGCCGAGCGCTATCGTGGCGCTCCACGCCTAAACATCAATCCGGATAACGGCCAAACGCTGTGCATCGCGTGCGACTTGTGCGCCCTGGCCTGTCCGGAAAACCTGATCGTCGTCGGATGGCAGCGCAATCCGGAGACGAAGCGCAAAGACCTGATCAACTTTACCTATGACACCTCGCGCTGCATGTTCTGCGGCCTGTGCGAAGATGCCTGTCCGGTGGATGCTCTGGAACTGACGCAGGACTTTGAATTGGCGAGCTATTCGCGGGAAGGGGCGATCTTTGACCGGCAGATCCTCGAAGAGGGCATCAAGCCTACCAAGTACAAGTTCTAAGCCCTTCCGGTTTGATAGGGAGCGGGTTGTGAAGCCCGAATTGTGCCCATGCTAGAAACCGCATTCTTCTATGCGTTTGCCGCGCTGACGCTGATCGGCGCCATCCTCACCGTCACCTTACGCAACGCCATCCATTGCGCCCTGGCCCTGATCGGTTCCTTGGCCGGCGTCGCGGGATTGTACCTGCTGCAGCGGGCCGAGTTCCTGTTCGCCGTCCAGATCGTGCTGTACATCGGCGGCATCATGGTGCTGTTCCTGTTCGTGATCATGTTGGTGAATCTGGACGCCGCGGCGCGAGAGCGCCAGTACCATCGCCACTGGATTGCGGCGGTGCTTTGCCTTGTCGGCATCGGAGCGCTTGCCACCTGGTTCATCCGCCAGGGTTCGGAGAGCCTGCACCTGGGCCAATCGGCGCCCGAACTGCCGTCGTCCGGCAATGTCGAAGCGCTCTCGCAGGTCTTGTTCAAACAATATCTTGTGCCGTTCGAACTCGCTTCCATCCTGTTGCTGGTGGCGGTTGTCGGCAGCGTCATCATGGCGAAGAAAAGGATCTGACCCCATGCTGCACCCCATCACCACGGAACACTATCTGGTCTTGAGCGCCGCGTTGCTGCTCATTGGCACCGTGGGTATCCTGCTGCGCCGCAATGCGGTGGTCGTCATGATGTCCATCGAGTTGATTCTCAATGCCGTCAACATCAATCTGGTTGCCTTCGGCAAGCACGCTCAACAGCTCAACGGCCAGGTTTTCGCGATCTTCATCATCACGGTCGCCGTCGCCGAAGCCGCGGTGGGCCTCGGCATTCTGATCTCCGTCTTCCGAAATAAGGAGACGGTTCTGGTCGACGAAATCGACCTGTTGAAGTGGTAGGAGGAGCGGCACGATGAACTTCCTCGATCTCATCTGGCTGATCCCGATCCTGCCGCTGTGCGGCGCGGCGATCATGCTGTTTTGGGGCCGGTACCTTTCGAAGGCGGCCATCCGCATCATCAGTCCGGGCGCGGTTCTGCTGTCGCTGATTCTGTCGGTGGGTGCGGTTCTGCAACTGTCCGCTCTGCCCGAGCGGGTCCATCAGGTCATCCTGTTCCAGTGGCTTCCGCTGCTGCACGCGGATATGGGCTACATGCTCGATTCTCTGTCGAGCGTGATGATTCTCGTCGTCACAGGGATCGGGTTCCTGATTCACGTGTATGCCACGGGCTACATGGCGCACGAACATGGCCCGCGCGACGGAGGGTATTACCGCTTTTTCGGATACCTCAATCTGTTCGTCTTCTTCATGCTGACTCTGGTCCTGGCGAACAACTACCCGCTGCTCTTCGTCGGCTGGGAGGGTGTGGGCCTGTGCAGCTACCTGCTGATTGGGTTCTACTTCAACAAGAAGAGCGCCGGTGACGCGGGCAAGAAGGCCTTCATCGTCAATCGAATCGGCGACGCCGGGTTTATCCTCGGCATGTTCTTCCTGTTCCAGATCACGGGTTCGCTCACCTTTGTGGATGTGAACGAGGCGCTGCGCTCGGCGCGGTTCACTCCGGAGGTTGGGTTCTTCGGCGTCCTGAGTCTCACCGCCCTGTTGCTGTTCGTAGGTGCGACAGGCAAGAGCGCGCAGATTCCGCTGTACGTCTGGCTTCCGGACGCGATGGAAGGTCCGACGCCGGTCAGCGCGCTGATCCACGCGGCCACCATGGTGACGGCTGGTGTCTACATGTGCGCGCGGTCGAACGCCTTGTTCGCCTTGACGCCCGAGACCTCGCACATCGTCGCCGCGGTGGGTGCCGCGACGGCCATCTTCGCCGCCTCAATCGGACTGGTCCAGAACGACATCAAGCGCGTACTGGCCTACTCGACGGTGTCGCAGCTTGGATACATGTTCGTGGCGGTGGGGGTCGGTGCCTATTGGGTGGGCGTCTTCCACCTCTACACCCATGCGTTCTTCAAGGCCCTGCTCTTCCTCGGCGCCGGTTCTGTGATTCACGCCATGAGCGGGGAGCAAGACATGCGCAAGATGGGCGGGTTGCGGAACAAGATTCCCATCACGTTCACGACGATGTTCATCGCCTCCCTGGCCATCGCGGGCATCCCCGGTCTGGCGGGGTTCTTCTCGAAGGACGAGATCCTCTGGCAGGCATGGTCGTCGCCGCTGGGGTCGAAGGTATTGTGGGCCGTGGGCTTCTGCACCGCGCTGATGACCGCCTTCTACATGTGGCGGCTGATGTTCATGACGTTCTACGGCGAAGGCCGCATGGACGAGCACACAAAGCACCACATCCACGAGTCGCCGAAGTCGATGACGGTGCCGCTGATGGTGCTGGCCGCCGGGTCGATTGGCGCGGGCTGGATCGGCATGCCGAAGGTCTTCGGTGAGAACGGGTTCTTCCAAGGGCTGGAGCACTGGCTGGCGCCGGTCTTCGAGACCGGGAAGGAAGTGGCGGAGCACGGAGCGGAGCACCACGATACCAGCATGGAGTGGATCCTGATGGGCTTGTCGATTGGCGCGGCTCTGTCCGGCATCTTCCTGGCCCGGCACATCTACCTGAAGATGAAGGAATCCGACCGGCCCACGGGCGGCGCGTTGCACCCCATCCTCTACAACAAGTGGTATGTGGACGAGATCTACGACTTCCTGTTCATCCACGGACTTTCGATGCGCGGTGGTTCCTTGATGGCGGCCTTCGACCGGACCGTGGTGGACGGCGGCGTCAACGGGACAGCCTGGGTGACCAAGTTGGTTTCCCGCATCTCGATGTGGTGGGACACGTGGATCGTCGACGGGCTGGTGAACCTGAGTGCCTACACCGTGCGGGCGCTATCGTTCCCTGTGCGGTTTTTCCAGACCGGTTTCATTCAGTCGTACGCACTGGTTTTCATCGCCGGGGTCTTCGCCATGTTTGGCTACTTCTGGTGGGTTCGCTAGCGGAGCTTTTGAGATATGCAAGGACACCTACTTTCGGTCATCCTGTTCACGCCGCTGGCCGGACTCTTTCTTCTGCTCTTCATTCCGAAGTCGCAGAAGACGTTCATCCGGCTGTGGGCCAACATCACCGCCGCAGCCGGCTTCCTCGTTTCGCTGCCTCTGATCATTGGGTTCGACCGTTCGAACGGCGGCTATCAGTTTGTCGAGCGGGCGGAGTGGATTCCGTCGCTGGGCGTGCAGTACCTGATCGGTGTGGATGGCATCAGTGTTTTGATGGTGATGCTGACCACGATCATGGGCTTTCTGGCCATCTTCTCCTCGTGGGACGCGATCAAAGACAGGGAGAAGGAATACTACGCCATGTTCCTGTTGCAGCAGACGGGCATGCTGGGGGTCTTCATCTCGATGGACTTCCTGCTGTTCTACGTCTTCTGGGAGATGGTGTTGGTGCCGATGTACTTCATCATCGGCGTGTGGGGCGGCCCCCGGAAGCTGTACGCGGCCATTAAGTTCTTCCTCTACACCCTGACCGGTGGCGTACTGATGCTGTTGGGCATCCTGCTGCTTTACTTCAACTACGCCTCGCAGTTCGGCCGCTACACGTTCGAGATCGCGGAACTGATGAAGATCAATCTGCCGCTCGCGACCCAGCAGTGGGTCTTCTGGGCGTTCTTTGTCGGCTTCGCCATCAAGGTGCCGATGTTCCCGTTCCACACCTGGCTGCCGGATGCGCACACCGAGGCTCCGACGGCAGGATCCGTGATTCTGGCGGCCGTCCTGCTGAAGATGGGAACATACGGCTTCATCCGTTTCTCATTGCCCCTGCTGCCAAAGGCTAGCTCCGATCACACGATTGTGACGATTGTGGCGGTGCTTTCGATCATCGGCATTCTCTATGGAGCGCTAGTGAGCCTGATGCAGCAGGACTGGAAGAAGCTGGTGGCCTACTCCTCGGTGAGCCACCTGGGCTTCTGTACGCTGGGCATCTTCGCGCTGAACCAGAGCGGCATCACCGGATCGGTGATCCAGCAGATCAACCACGGCATCTCGACCGGCATGTTGTTCCTTGTGGTGGGCGTGATCTACGAACGGCGCCACACGCGCGAGATCAAGGAGTATGGCGGCCTGGCGCACATCATGCCGAACTACGCCATCGTGTTCGCCATCGCGATGCTGAGCAGCGCGGGCCTGCCACTGTTGAACGGGTTCGTGGGCGAGTTCACCATTCTTCAGGGCGCGTTTGACGCGAACCACGTCTGGGCGGCGTTCGCCGTGCTGGGCGTGATCTTCGGCGCCGCGTATCTGCTGTGGCTCTACCAGCGGACGATGCTCGGCGAGGTCACGAACGAGAAGAATAAGGGCTTGCCGGATCTGAAGTGGCGCGAATGGGCGGTTTTTGTCCCACTGATCATCTGGGCCCTCAGCATCGGCATCTATCCGAAACCCTATTTCGACATCCTGGAAAAACCGGTGGCGCAGATTGTGCACCGCGTGCATGACACGGCCAACGCGTCCGCAACGCCCACCACCCCCACTCCGGAGGTTGCCTCCCGATGAGCGTGTATTACACCTCCATCGACCACTTCGTCCTGCTCCCCGTGCTGCTGCTGGCGCTGTTTGGTTGCGCCACCCTGCTCTTCGACTTCCTGGTCTTCCCGGAAGCGCATCAACGCAAATACCTGCTGGTCTTCCTCGGGCTCGGCGAAGCTTTCGCCGGCTGGGCGTTCTGGCGGCAAGGCAGTGCGTTGGCCGTCAATGGCGGCGAGATTTCGGCCTTCCACGGGGCGGTGGTGATCGACCACTACGCCTTATTCTTTCACTGGATCTTTCTCGTCACGACCTTGCTGGTAGGGCTGATCTCTTACCGGTATCTGGAAGTCCGCGATGAGCATCACGGCGAATACTATGGACTGCTGATGCTGGCCCAGTGCGGCATGTTCTTCCTGGCTAGCGGCAACGAACTGGTGACCATCTTTGTCGGCCTGGAGACGATGGCGGTCACGTTCTACGTGCTGGTCGGGTTCCTGCGGGCCGAGCAGCGCTCGAACGAGGCGGCACTGAAGTATCTGTTGCTGGGCGGGCTCTCGTCGGGCTTCCTGGCCTATGGTTTCTCTATTCTCTACGGCATCGCAGGATCCACGCATTTGAGCGTGATCGCCAAAGCAGTGGCGGCGCGCGGCGCCAGCGACACCATCCTATTCCTCGCCATTGCGACGACGACCGTGGGTCTGCTGTTCAAGATCGCGGCGGCGCCGTTCCACATGTGGGCTCCGGATGTGTATGAAGGCGCGCCGACGACCATTACCGCGTTTCTGGCCGTGGGTTCGAAGGCGGCTTCGTTTGCACTGTTGCTGCGGCTGTTTGGGAATACGCTGGGTTCGGCCCGATCCATGTGGGAGCCCCTGCTGATTGCCGCCGCCGTGCTTTCGATGACAATCGGCAACCTGGCCGCGATCACACAGACGAACACCAAACGCCTGTTGGCTTACAGCTCCGTGAATCACGCCGGCTACATCCTGCTGGGCGTGATCGCGGGCAACAACACCGGCTACAAGGGCGTTCTGATCTACCTGCTGGTCTACACCTTCATGAACCTGGGTGCGTTCCTGGTGCTCACTTCGCTGACGCGCAAGGGATTGGCCGGAGAGGACATCAACGACCTGCGCGGCCTGATGAAAAAGTCGCCCGGCCACGCGCTGTGGATGCTGATCTTCCTGCTGTCGCTGGCCGGCATTCCTCCAACGGCCGGGTTCTTCGGAAAGTACTTCATCTTCCTGTCACTGATCGAGACGGGCCACTATGTGCTTGCCGTGCTCGGCTGCCTGTACGCCGCCGTCGCCATCTACTACTACATGCGGATGGTGAAGGCGATGTTTATCGAGACGGAGGAAGAGGAGACGCCGGCGCTGAGCACCAGCTTCGGTATGCAGGTTGCCCTGGTGGTCACAGGCGTCATGACCCTGGTGATCGGCGTCTACCCGGAACCGTTTGTCCGCCTGGCGCAGCAGAGTTTCCAACGATGAGAGGCCCTATTCGATGAGCACCGTTTTCACCCAACCCTGGTTCATCCCGCTGGTTACAGGGATCATCATCATCGCGTTGGCTCCGTTAGCCGTGGCGTTCACCGTCCTGTTGGAGCGCAAGGTGCTGGCCGATATGCAGGCGCGGCTGGGCCCGATGCGCGTGGGTCCGAATGGCGTCCTGCAAACCCTGGCCGACGCCGTCAAGTTGCTGCTGAAGGAAGACATCGTTCCCACGGATGCGAACCAGTGGATTTTCCGCTTCGCCCCGGCGATCAGTTTCTTTACCGGCGCTACCTGCCTGACGGTGGTCCCATTCTCCGACACGATCAAGGTCGCCGACGTCAATGTCGGGCTGCTGGTGATCTCGGCGATGTCCGCGGTCGGCATCCTGGGCCTGATTCTCGGCGGATGGTCGTCGAACTCGCACTATTCGCTGCTGGGCGGGCTCCGCTCCGCCGCACAGTTGGTGAGCTACGAAGTGGCCCTCGGCCTGGCGCTGATGAGCGGCGTGATGTGTGCCGGTACTCTGTCGCTGACGGGCATCGTCCGTGCGCAGCAGGCGCAAGGCATCTGGTTCGCGTTCGACAACTACGGCCTGATGCTGGTGCCGATGGTGATCTACTTCATCAGTTCGGTGGCCGAGACGAATCGAGCTCCGTTTGACTTGCCGGAAGCGGAATCGGAGCTGGTGGCGGGCTACCACACCGAGTACAGCGGCTTCCGTTGGGGCATCTACATGCTTTCGGAGTACATCAACATGTTCGCCGTCGGCAGCGTGCTGGTGACCCTGTTCTGGGGCGGCTGGCTGCGCCCCTTCCCGAACGTCTCGTGGCTGGCTGTTCCGATGAACTACGGTGCGCCGCTGCTGGTCTTCGGTGGCACCGGGCTTGGCTGCCTGTTCCTTTCCCGCCGGCAACCGATCCAGGGCTACACCATCGGTATGGCTGGGCTGGGGGTGGCGTTTCTTGGAGTGGCGGCACTGTTCATGATCCCGGCCGTGAATGGGCCTTCGGCGCCAGTGTTTTGGTGGGCCCTGAAGCTCTTCACGGTCCTGTATCTATTCATCTGGCTGCGCGGCACCTTCCCGCGCTACCGCTATGACCAGTTGATGAATATCGGCTGGAAAATCATGATTCCGACGGCCTTGGGCGCAATCTTCGTGAACGCAGTGGTGGGCATGATGCGCCAGACTCTTGGCAAGTGACTTGAGTCACAGCCTTTCTTGTGGCAGAAGTCCACAATGAGGCCATGAGTGCAGCGCCAGTAGTTGCCGAACAGCCCGCCGCCTCCGGCCGTAAGCCGAAGAAACCATTCATCCGCCGCATCGGAGCGGACTACTCGCAGAAGCTGCGGCGTGCCGTCCAATTCTCGTTCCTGGCCCTGAACCTCTGGATCGGATTCCAGTTTTACCTCTTTGTCCGGCAATTTGAGGGCTCCGGTGCGAGTGGGTTCACCCGACCTCCGGGCGTGGAGGGTTGGCTACCCATCGCGGGCATGATGAATACCCGGTATTTCGTGCTCACCGGAGAGGTGCCCGTGGTCCATCCGGCCGCGATGGTGCTGTTCGTGGCGTTCCTGGCCGCTTCGATCTTCTTCCGCAAGGCATTTTGCGGCTGGCTGTGCCCGGTGGGCACGCTATCGGAATATCTCTGGAAGCTGGGCCGAGACACGTTCAAGCGCAACTTTTTCCTGCCGCGCTGGCTCGACATCGGCTTGCGGAGCCTCAAGTACATCCTGTTCGGGTTGTTCTTCTATGCCGTGTTCTCCATGCTGCCCGTGGCCTTGAAGGAGTTCCTCGAGTCGCCTTACGGGCTGGTGGCCGACGTGAAGATGTTGAACTTCTTCCGGCATATGGGGCTGGCGGCCGCGATCACGGTGGGCGTGCTGATGGTGGCTTCGATCTTCGTGCAGAACTTCTGGTGCCGCTACCTGTGCCCGTACGGCGCGTTGATGGGGCTGGCGTCGATGCTGAGCCCGATGAAGATCCTGCGGAAGGCGGAGACGTGCATCGATTGCGGCAAGTGCGCCAAGGCGTGCCCGTCGCGGCTGCCGGTGGACCAACTGGTGCAGATCCAATCGGCGGAATGCCTGGGCTGTCTCGAATGCGTGGCGGTTTGTCCGGTGGAGGACACGCTGCACATGGCGCTGGTGGTTCCGGCAAAGAAGCCCGTGCCGGCGTGGGTGATGGCGGCCGGGGTGGCCGCTCTGTTCTTCGGCCTGGTGGGCGCGGCCAAGGTCAGCGGACACTGGCACACGCCCTTGCCGGATGCTACGTATCAGGAGCTGATCCCGCACGTGAACGAATACTCGCACCCCGGACGGTAGCCGGACTAGATCCAGCCTGTTTCGAGAGGCGCGCGTTTCTGCTTCATCGATAGTAGCGGCTCGTTCAGGAAGCTGATCATGGGCGCCATGGCTTTGAATCGCGTGCAGATCTCCTTGAGGAGTTCCGGACTCGTGGCCAGATCGGCCGGCAGCTCACGCCAATAGAAGAGTTGCTTCCGCTTGAGCCACTCGATGGCTGGGTGATCGGCCGGGAATCCCTTGGGTGGGCGGCTGAGCTGGTCGCCTTTCATAGGCTCCATATCGGCCAGCTTCTTGTCCGCCAGCAGCTTCTGGAAGCGCGGGAAGTTGTCCATGATGTGGACCCGGATCAGGCGAAGATTCCCGGCCTCGGGCATGTACACACCGCCGGCGAAGCCGACGTATCGGTGTGAGAGCTCGAAGTAGAAGCCGCCGGCAATGTGCTTGCCGAGGTCGTTGCGATAGAAGGACGCGCCGACGTGTGTTTTGTACGGCGTCTTGTCCGAGCTGAAGCGGGTGTCACGGTAGATGCGGTAGATCGCCTTGCCCGGCGCCGTGGCGGCCTCCGGGGCGAATTTCGTCATCTCGGCCCCGACCGCCGTGACCAGCGCCTCCATGGGTGCTTTCACCTTTTCCAGATAGGTAGTCTTGTTTGCTTCGAACCAATCGCGATTATTGTTCTTCTCCAGATCCCGCAGGAACCTGATTGCTTCCTTGGGCATTCCGGCAAAGCTGGCACGCATTCGGCTGCCTCCCCTACAATTGGGACAATGCTGTCTGCACAAGAGGCGCACGAGCGCCTCAGTTTGGTCCCGTCTCTCCAGATTAGCCGTAAAGAGCCGTTGGCGCGGCATACCCGCTTTGGCCTGGGCGGTCCGGCTTCGCTGTTTGTCGATAGCGAGGACGAGGCAGCCTTCCTGCAGGCGCTTCGCATTGCGAAGGAGAGCGGGCTGCCGCATCTGGTTATCGGTCTAGGCACCAATCTGGTGGTGGCCGACAAGGGGTACGACGGCATTGTGCTGCGCTATCGCGGCGGTGCGATTTCGGTGGAAGGCACTCTGGTCAGCGTGCAGGCGGGTGCGGCGCTCCAGGATCTGGTCGACTTCACGACTGCCCATGGATTGAGGGGGATCGAGTCGATGACCGGGATCCCCGGCAACGTGGGTGCGGCCATCTACGGCAATGCCGGGGCCTATGGCGCGTCGATCTCCGATGTTGTGGAGCGAGTTCGCTATTTCGACGGCCAGGTGGTCTGCGAGACCGGCAAAGCCGGGTGCGAGTTCCGTTATCGCGGCAGCATCTTCAAACAGAATCGCTTGAGCGGGCGGCCCTGGCTGGTGCTGTCTGCCTGGCTCCGGTTTGCCGAAGGCGACGCGGCCGAATTGCAGAAGACCGCGGCGGGCATCCTGGCGATCCGCAACCAGAAGTACCCGCCGGATATGAAGTGCGCCGGTAGTATCTTCAAGAACCTGATACTGGCGGAACTGCCGTCGGAGGCCCGTGTCCAGGTCCCGGAGAACGTCGTGAAGGGTGGAAAGGTGCCCTCGGCGTGGTTTCTCGATCAGGTGGGCGCACGTGGATTGTCTGACGGCGGGATCCGCGTGGCCGACTATCACGCCAACACGATCTTCAACGCCGGGGATGGCACCGCCGCCCAGGTTCGGAGGTTAGTTGCCGAGCTGAAGGGGCGCGTCCATGAGAGATTCGGCATCGACCTGGAAGAGGAGGTGCAGTACATTGGTTTCGACTCATCGTCATAGCCATGAAGCTCATCACCGCCTCGCTCATCGCCGCGTCCCTGCTGGCGCAGTCTCCTCGCAAGCAAACCAGTCCGCTGGACAACCTCCCCAAGAACATTGAGATGCTGACGTATTTCGGCGAGCGGGCTGACTTCTCGCCGTCGAATGCCGCGGTCGCCTTCATGGCCAAGAGTTTCGGCGACGCGTTCACCATCGACCTGAAGACACGCCAACTCCGTTGTCTGACCTGCAACATCCCCGGCGCGGCATTCCTGCGCGTGATGCATCTGCCTTCCGGCGACTACATCCTGATCGGTGCCGAGCATTTCACCGATATCCACACCAGTCGCGGCCGGGACAACGAGCTGTGGTTCCTCTCGAAGAAGCCGGGGTCCAAACCGGTGCGGCTGGGGCAGAAAATGAGCGAAGGGGCGGCATTGTCGAAGCAGTCGATGCTGATTTCCTTCTCGGAGACGAGCGGGCAGAACCCGGCCCTGCCGCGCGGCGCCTCGAACCTGATCGTGGCTGAGGTGGATCTATCCGGACCCCAGCCGGGGCTGAAGAACAAACACGTCGTGCACTCCAGTCCGGACAATTCCTGCACCCTGGAGGCGCAGGACTTCTTCGACAATGATCGCAAGATGACCTTCACCTGCTACGAACCGAAGGGGCTCGCCTCGGTCTGGACCATCGACCTGGCAACCAAGCAGGTGGTGAATCACTCGAAGACGATCGGGAGCTATAACGAGGTGGAGGGCATCTTCCCCGGCGGTACGCACACCTGCGTCGAGTCAGACCGCCAGGGTGTGCAGATGGGCGCCACCAAGCTGTTCCGGGACGTCGACATCTGGAAGCTGAAGCTGGATGGAACCGGTAGTAGCTTCGAGCGGCTGACGCACTTCAACGACTATGAGGGCTGGAAGTCGTCGAATCCGGTGGTCTCGACCGACGGCCGGATGATGGCGTTCCAGGTGGCCAAGAGCTCCGACGAAGCGGGCGTCGGGTATGGGATCCTGCTGATGCACTTCAAAAAGTGATAGTCGACGGCGCAGCCGGCCGAATTGCTTTTGGCACGGCGGCCCTCGCCGCGCTATCGTTCTACAAGGCCCATGCAACTCCCCGTGCAGTTTGGCAAGTACCAGCTCGATCAATTTCTCGGCGGCGGTATGTCGCACGTCTTCAAGGCTCGCGACACGGTGCTGAACCGTGTGGTGTGCGTGAAAATTCTCACGCCGGAAGGCTCTGCCGATCCCGAGACGCGGGCGCGGTTTCTGGCCGAGGCCAAGATGTCGGCCTCCCTGATGCATGACAACGTCATCCGGATCTTCGACTACGGCGAGGAGCAGGGCAAACCGTATATCGTGATGGAGTTCCTGACCGGCGCGGACCTGCGCACGGCCATCAAAGACGGCTCGTCGGGCGACGTCCGCACGCAGATCGGCATCGCGCTGCAGGGCGCGCGAGCGTTGGAGTATGTCCATCAGCAGAAGCTGATCCACCGCGATATCAAGCCCGACAATCTGCACATCGACCCCCAGGGTAGGGTGCGGCTGATGGACTTCGGCATCGCGAAGTCACAGGATCTGCACCTCACCAAGACCGGATTCCAGGTGGGCACTCCGTATTACATGTCGCCGGAACAGATCATGGGCGATCCGGCCACGGAGCGTGTCGACATCTACGCCTACGGAGTGCTGATGTATGAGTTGTTCACCGGGGTCCGGCCGGTGAGCGGTGACACCATCGAGCGGCTGTTCTACCAGATCCTGAACGAGCCGTTGAAGCTCGATGCACTGGTGGAGAAAGGTGTGCCCGACGAGGTAGTCAATCTGGTGGGGCGGATGACGGCGAAGACTCCACAGGAACGCCCCGGCAGTTTCACTGAGGTCATTGGCGTACTCGATCAGGTGCTCCATCCAAGGGTGGTTACGCCGCCGCCCCAGCCCGTTCCGCCGGTCGTGGTTCCGCCTCAACCGGAGCCGCCGCCCCCTAGCCACTCGGGCCGGAAGGTCACCGTGGTGGTCCTCCTGATCGCCGCCCTGATCACGGTGGGTTTCATCGCCACGGTGCTCTTCAAGAAGGACCTCATCCATAAAGCAGTGGACCGCAACCGCCGCATGGGCCCGCCACCGGGGATGGCTCTCGTTGAGGCTGGATCTTTCCTGGCCGGCAACGACAAGCAGAGACACGAGCTGCCGACGTTCTTTGTCGACCGCGCCGAGGTGACGCGAGGCGATTTCGTGAGGTTCTGCAAGGCCAAGAGCGTGCCCATGCCCAAGGATCTCGACGATACGCGGCCCAACTATCCGGTGTCATACGTGAGTGTCCTGCAGGCCAAGGACTACTGTGCGTGGGTCGAAAAGCGACTGCCCACGCCCCTGGAGTGGGAGAAGGCGGCCCGCGGCAAGGACGGGCGCATCTATCCCTGGGGCAACGATCCGGATCCCTCGAAAGCGGCCGTCGACAACAAACCGATGGTCCCCGCCGATTCGATGGCGGGTGGCGCCAGCCCCTTCGGTGCGTTGAATATGGCCGGCAACGTTTGGGAATGGGTGGACGAACAACGCACACCGAGCGCCGGAGCTATCCAGGCATTCTCCACCATCCTGAATCCGCCGCCCACCGGGGACGAGCCGTGGTACGCCGCTAAGGGCGGCAGCTTCGACCGCCCGGTGCAGGACGCCGTGTCGGCAGAGTTCATCACCCTGCCGGCGCGCTTCACGGCGCCCAACGTCGGTTTTCGCTGCGTAGTCAGCCAGCCGAAAGAGTAAGAAGCGAAAGCTGACCGCTTTGCGCTCAGCTCCAGAACGTCAGATACGGCTTTGCGGTGACTTCGCGCAGCAGATAGAGCGCGGCCTCTCGAGCATGATAGTCGCCCCACATGGACGACTCGCCCCTCGGTACACCATCGCCTCCGGGCATCCGGTCCCATCCGTTGGGGCGGTGATAGACCGAGTGCAGGATCAGACCCTGATGGACCGGACTTTCGCTCAGGTACGGCGCGTCGAACAGGTTGTCGCACACGGTGAGCCCGGCTTGCCAGTAGTTGCTGTTGCCCAGGTAGCGGCCCAAACGCAGCAGGCCCTGCGCGCCGATGGCGGCCGCGGAGCTGTCCACGGGCTCGTGCGGGCTATGCGGATCAGACACCCGCTCCGTCCAGCCCTCCATCTTCGACAGACCCGGCGCGCCGGTATCCCAATAGGGGATGCCATCCAGGGGTGTCCAGGCAATGTAGAAATCGCAGGTGGCTTCGGCCGCCTTGCGCATCATCGCTTCGATCTCCCTGCGTCCGCCGAACGCAGCCAGATCCTCGTCGCTGACCGTCTGCAGGAACTCGAGCTGTTCGGCGAATCCGCACATGGCCCAGGCCAGGCCGCGGGTCCAGGTGCTGAATGGTGCGTAGCCCTGCTGCGAATTCGGACAACGGTAGTTGCCGTCGTTCACGTTGAACACACTCTCGTGAGCCGTCCGTCCTCGCAGATCGTAGTGGTCGCGCCCTTCGCCGTAGTAGACGGAGTACTGCGCGGTCGATCGGGCATGGCCCACCAGGCGGCCCAGCAGCGAGATCTTGCGGTCGTTCTCGCCCATCAGGGCATGGCCCAGACGATGCGCGACGGCCAGTGCCCGCAGTGAGCGGATGGTATCGACGAACAGCGAATGCGGCCCGTTGAACGAGTAGATGTATCCTCCACCGCTGGCCGTCCGTGACCAGCGTGCTGCCTGCACCGCACCGGAGCACTTCAACGCGAGTTCGTAGAAGTTCTGCTCCCACTCGTTGGCCGGCAGCCGGCCCTCATTCATCAGGCGCAACAGATTGCCGTAGGTGCTCACGTTGTTGAATCCGTGATCGTGCACACCCACATGTGATACGTGCGGCGCCATATAGGCAACCGTGGCCTTGCGCCCGAATTCGAGGGCGGCCGCGTCGCCCGTGGCATCGTATTGCAGGACACCGGCGCCAAACTGGAAGCCCTGGGTCCATTCCGTCCAGCCACGGCTGGTATAGCGGCCCTCCACGGTGAATACCGGAGATCCCTGCGACGGATTCCAGTCTGCCTCGAGCGAGTGAATCTTCTGCGCGGACAGTTCAAAGAGATGCTGGATCTTCTTCTCCAGCGAATGTGCGGTAAGAGTGCTGTTGATCTTCATAGCGGAATAACTTTGCCGCTGACGGCGGCTTCGTGGGCGCCCAGGGTGATCTCGCACAGGCGAAAGATCTCGGCGTGGGGCAGGGCAGTGGCCTTGCCCAGGTAGACGTGCTCCAAAAACTCGCCGAACACGGCTCCGGCGGGCGGCAACTGGGTGAGCTTCTCGGGCTTGCGGGTGCGGGACATTACCGTAACGCCAGTGGCGGCCATGTACTCAGCCACGCCCTTGGTGCCGGCCAGGCGGACACGGTCGTCACCATGCGAGCCGGCTGTGCCCGGACGGCAGTAGTCCATGTGGAGTGTCGCCGTGCCGCCATTGTCCAGACGGAAACTCGACGCGGTGGAGTTTTCCATCTCGCCCTGGCGCAGATCGCCGGCGATGCCCATGAACGAACTCACGGCTTTCATCTCACGACCGCTGGTCCAGCGCATTAAGTCGAACATGTGGATGCCGATCCACAGGATGGTGCTGCCATAGGTGGCGCGATTCCGCATCCACTCGGGACGCTCGCCCATCTGGTAAGACTTCTGCGACGAGATCTGGATCACCTCGCCGATCTCACCGGACTCGACGATCTGCTTTAGGGCCAGAAACTCCGAGTCCAGCCTCATGGGTAGCAGCATGCCCAGCTTGATGCCACTGTCCGCGACAGCCTTCCTGACCCGCTCCAGGTCGGGGCGCGTCAACGCCAGCGGCTTCTCCGCCATCACGTGCAGTTTGCGATGGGCACATTCGACAATGGCCGTGGCGCGCTCGCCATTGTTGTTGTTGATGGCGACGACGTCCGGCTTCACTTCGTCCAGCATCTTGCGCGGGTCGGTGAAGACCTGTGCCTTGCCTCCGGCCGTCCTGCGCGCGGCGGCCTGGTTGTGGTCCTGCACGCCCACCAGTTCGACGTCCGGATACTGGGGTAGCGGTTTGGTGATGTCGCCGGGATGGCCGTCGAGACCCCACATCGCCAACCGGACCTTGCGCCCCAGGCTGACCGGTGCGGCGGAGGAGATGGCGGTGGCGGTGGCGCCGGCGAGAATCAGGCGGCGGCTCAGACGGAGGGGCACACTGCGAGCTGACATGCAGTCATTTTGTCAGGTTCGAGGAGGGAATTACTGAGCTTGGAGGGCTTTGTCTATGGCGGCGATGTTCTGGCGGGCGTACTTGGCTTCATCCAGGTCGGCGTTGAGATCGAGCATGCGCACGAAGCTCTTGCGAGCGGCGGCCAGCATCTCCAGCGAACCCGTCTTCTGCGCCTCGTAGCTGTAATTGAGGGCCAGTAGATAGTAACTGAAGGCATCGCCCGGATCGTACGTAATCGCCTTCTGGCAGTAGCCGATAGCCGCCTCGTATTGCTTGGTGTTCTTCGAGTTTTCGCACAGCCCGAAGTAAGCCATGCTCCGCAGGTCTTTCCAGATGTCGCGTTGGGCCGCACGCTTCTTCTTGCCCATGCCGAACACGAACCCAGCCAGATAGTAGTTCAGCTTGCCGCCGATCTTGGAGTCGTAGTCGCTGAGCCTCAGGTAGGCCTCATATTCGGTCGTGGACTCGGCCGGCTTCTTGCTCATGCGCAGGCTCTCGGCCAGCCAGAAATGCGCTTCGGCATTGCTGGGCGTCAATTGAATAGCCCGGCGGGCCGAGTCGATTGACTCGGGGTACATGTCCTTCATGCGGTAGGCCTGAGCCTGCAGGTAGAAAGCGAGCTGGTTCTTTTTGTCGCGTTGCGTGACTACGTTGAACTGCCGGATGGCCTCGTCCACGTTGCCCATGCCCAACAGCATGCCGCCGTAGCTGGCACGTGCTTCCAGATAGTCAGGATCGATTTCGACCGCCTTCTTGTAATAGGCGTCGGCCTTCTCCTGCTGGAAAAGAGCGTCGTAAGTGCGGCCCAGATAGAGAGCCGCCTGGCTGTAAGTGGCGTCGGCGGCGAGCGCCTGTTCGAACAACGCCGCCGCCTTCTTGTACTCTTCCTGGCCACCCTTGTTGTAGTGGTTCAAGCCGTCGTCGAACTTGTCCACGGCGGCCTTGGGGCGTCGACGGGGGATCATGATTTTGATCGACACCGTGGATTCCGTGCCGGGATAGATGATCTCTTCGCGCGGCCCGTCGGGTTCGTAGCCCATCTTGACGCCCTTCACCGTGATGGTTCCGGGTGGCAGGCCGGGCAGCCGCAACGCCTTGCCCTTATCCACGACGCCGACGCTGCGGCCGTTGACGAAGATCTCCACTCCATCCATGTTCGCTTCCAGAACCAGCGTTCCATCCTTGGGCGGCGGCGGTGTGCCCGGAGTAACGCCTGACGGCAGGTAGGACAGCAACATGTCGCTGTCGAAGCTGCCACGATCGGAGGTGGGGTTCTGCTGGCCGGCCGTCGCCTCGCGGACGTTGCGGCGGACATACTCGGCCAGTTCATCGGCCGTCACGATGCCGTCCTGTGATTCGTCCGCCAGGCCCTCCAGCCCTTTCACAACATAGTAGGTGAAGATGCCGTGGCCACCGCCCCATTCCTTGCTCTCGTAGCTGCGCTCTCGGTCGCGGCTGGCCGTCAGTGAGAAGACATTCTTGTTGAGGTCCAACAGCTTGCCGTTGATGAACGCCGCGTCGGCCGCGGGCGTGATGGCTCCGCTGTGGCACGAGTCGGTCAGCATCACTTTCCACTTGCCCTTGATCTTGGAGCCGAAGACCTCACCCAGGCGGTCCATCGGATAGCCGGTACCGGCGATGTTGTCCTGAGTGATGTCATAGGGAGCAAGATAGGCCCTGTTTTGGAAGACGAAGCCGTGGCCGGCGAAGTAGATCAGCACCCGGTCGTCGTCCTTGGTGACGCTAGGTAGCCACTCTTCCAGTTCCTTGCGGAGATTGACAAGCGTAGCCTTGGGGCCGATGAGCCGGTGGACGTTTTCGGCGCGGAAGTTGCCGCCCTCCGGGCTGATCAGGATGGAATAGACCGACTCAGCATCGCGCTCCGGGAACGAAAGCTGGGCGTTTTCGGGCAAGCTCTTGTAGTTCGCAATGCCCACCACCAACGCGTAACTGCGCGGGATCTGTGGTGGAGCAGACGGCGCTCTGGCCGGGGGCTTGTTTGCCTCCGTCTCAAACTTCAGGTCGCGCTGCTTCTGTCCCTCTTTGGCGGGCGGTTGTTGTTGAGCGCCGGCGGCTAGCGCAAGTCCGAGGAGGAGAATTAGGCTTCTCATTTGTGCGACAACCGGAATTCGTAGATCACCGGCCCCTTCAAGTTTCCGGGCGTCGAAACCACGGCGCCCCCCTTCTCCTTGATAAACACCAGTTCGCGCGATTTCAAGCCCTGGACGTCCCGGAGATTGTCCGGCAGGGCTTCGACGTTCGTGACCTTGCGCGGTCCGGCGGTGGAATCCACGCACTCCCCACGTGCCTTGAAGATCGAATCGTCACAGCGCGGCATCAGTGTGTTCAGTTTCGTGCCGGGCGGCGGTGGCGGTGGCAGAGGCACGTACGAGGAGGCGGGCGGCCGCGATTCACTGCTCGTAATCTCCACGGGGGTCACCATCCAGTAGACGATGTCGTGGCCGGCTGGGCCGGTTACCTTGAACGCGCCGGCTGCCGCCGGCACGATGTAGTCGCGATCCGGCTCCAGACGGTTCTGGCTGCCGGTGTCCTCACGGGGAAACAGCAGCGTGTAGGCTCCGGTGGTGCCTTGATTCATCACATACAGCCAACCGGTAAAGTTGGTCCGGACGCGGAATCTCACCTGAGCGTCCTTTTCAAAGACCGTCGCCGGATCTACCTGCTTCCATGCCCCCTCCCGGCGCAGTTCCACCTTGATCTCCATGCGGTTTGAGGCCGTTTGGCCATACAAAGCAGCACCTAACAGACACACGAGCCCCAGTTTCACCACAAACCTCTCCTCCGGTATACTGCTACGCTACCGATGTTTCAGATTGATGTCCGCAACCAGTCGCGAGTCCGCTGACAGTGAAGCGTTCACTACGTAGGTGGCGGTTTCCTTCCGGCCGCCTTCCGAGATGGGCGCGGGTTTGCTCTCGTCCACCTTCTCGAACACCAGGTCGCGCGCCATGACGCCACCGCGCATCTGGGAGACAAGCGGATTGCCGATGGCCGCGCTGGCCATCATCGACTTGGGTGCTTCCGAGGCGGGAGCGCTCTGGACCTTTTTCCCCGCATCCAAGTCGTAGATGACCTGGTCCATTTCCTTCAGCGGTTGCCGCGAAAGGATCACAAACAGTTTTTCCGTGCCGGCCTGCTCGTCGAAGAACATGCGGGTCTTGCCCGGTAGATCGTACAGACGGTTGGGGACGACGTGATTTGAGCCTGCGTCGATCTCCGGCGCCGGGAACATGACACGCCAGGCACCGCTGGTACCCTGCATAACAACGTACAGGTAGCCTGGGTCGTTCACTTGCACGCGCAGCCTGATCTTGTCGCCGGAATGGAAGACGTACTCAGGATTGACTTCGACGTAGTCGTCCTCTCCGGTGTACTTCAGGATGCTGTAGCGCAATCCCAGCGGGGCCGCATTGCTGTTCGACGCCTTGACCAGCGAGCCGCCGCCTGGCAGTCTGGCTTCCATCTCGGTGGGCCGCGTATGGGCCGGGCCCGGATCTGCCACGGGCTTGGTGCGAGGTGCAGCCTTGGCCACCGTCTGTTCTTTCTGCGGCGGCTTCTCCGCCTGCGGCTTTGCGGGTGGCTTGATCGCGGCCGGACTCTTCGTGACGGCCGGAGCACTGTAAAAGAGCTCGCGAGCTGTCAAGCCCTTGGGCGCTTGCGCCCACGTCGTGGACACAAGCACGGCCATGAGAGTGGTGCCAATGCCGAGAATTCTTGACTCTGTCATTTCGGTCTCCAGATTCCTCATCGAACCCCTGCAAACTTGAGGCCATTGTACTCCCGTCCGGGCCGGAACCCACATCTCTTCGTTCGAGGGGCTCAAAACCGTTCTGCGTGGATTAACTTTTAGCTATACTACGGGCTAACAGTTTAGCTGGACCGAACGGGTGATGGGATGTTGAAACAGAATTCGATCTATCGGATCTACCTTTCGTTGCTCCTTTCCGCAGTCCTGTGCGGTCAGGGAACTACTGCGCCGAAGCAGCTGAATATTGTCATCGTCGAAGGCGACGGCTCGATCAACAACGTCCGCCAAAGGGTGGCGCGCGAGCCAATCGTGCAGGTCGAGGATGAAAACCACAAACCAGTGGCAGGTGCTCTGGTGACCTTCCTCCTGCCCAGCAATGGGCCTGGGGCTAGCTTCGCCAATGGGGCCAGCACCTTGACATCCGTCACCGGCCCGGACGGCCGCGCCATCGCCCGCGGACTCCGGGCGAATAACAACAAAGGTCAATACCAGATGCGGGTGACAGCGTCGATGAACGGCGTCACAACGTCCGCCTCTCTCACCATGACCAATGCCGCCGTTGCAGCTGCATTGAGCACTACCGCCATCTGGGCGATTGTGCTGGTTGCTGCAGCCGGAGCGGCGGCCGGCGTTGCGCTCGGAGTGACTTCGGGCAACGGAAGCGGGACGAACCAGCCGGGTAGTTCTCCTGTTACAGTCACCCCCGGTACACCTTCGGTCACACCTCCGCGCTAACTCAGAGAGGACGCTGAATTAACATGGCACGGTCTCCCATCGCTCGATTTGCTCACATCCCTTGTCTGCCCGCACTGTTGCTGCTGATCACCTCCGGGCTCGGCGCGCAGACGATGCTGCCGTCCAGCCTGTCCAACGGCACTATCGGCGAACCTTTGAATGGGTCCGGCTACGTTCTGCAAGTCTCCCCCGAGGCCTGCGTCACGCGCACCTGGACCGTGACTGCCGGAGCGCTGCCGCAAGGTGTCACACTCACCCAACCGCAGACCGGCAGCCTCAGCGCGCTCCTCTCTGGTACGCCCAGCCAGACAGGCACCTTCTCGTTCACCGTTACAGCTAGCGCTGGCACCGGTTGCACGTTGCCGCCGCCGGTGCCCCCTGTTGTCCAGTCCTATACACTGACCATCGATCCGCTCGTGCTCCAACCCGCCTCACTGCCCGACGGAGCGGTTGGCAGCGGCTATGAGGCACCGTCCTTTCTGCCTGGTCCGGCTCAGACCTGTTTCACATACGCGATAACCAGTGGGACTCTGCCGCCTGGGCTTACCCTGACTGAGTACATCTACTTTGGCTACCTGACCGGTACGCCAACAACAGCCGGTGTCTATACGTTTACCGTCACTGCCACTGAGAGTTCCTGCCAGTCCTCGTTTGTTCCCGGACGGACGGCTGCCCGCTCATATACCGTCCGCATCCTGGGGATTTCCACGTCCAGCCTTCCTCAAGGCACAGCCGGTAGGCCGTACCCCAACACGCAGTTGGCCGTGGCCGGCAATTCCGGCACCGTGAGTTACGGCGGCACCCTGTTGCCGCCCACGCTGGCGGTAAGCGCCACGGGGCTGATCACGGGCACCACGACGACCGCCGGGACCTATAACGCCGCTTTCACGGTGATTGATCCCTCCACGAACTTGGTCGCCAGCCGGACGCTGCCAATTGTGGTCAACGCCGGCCCGACATTCCCGACGGCCACATTGCCAGGTGGCACCGTGGGTGCCAGCTACAGTGCTTCAGTGGCCGCATCCGGCGGCACCGCCCCGTTCATCTACACTCTGTCAGCAGTCGCGGGAGGCCTTCCGCCGGGCCTGAGCCTGGCCACCGGCGGCGCAATTACGGGGAACCCCACCACGGCGGGTACCTATAATTTTTCGATCATCGCCACCGATGCCAACGGCGCGGCCGTGCCGCAGTCGTTCCAGATTGTAGTTGCACCGGCCCCCGTTCTGACGATCAGTCCCAGCACTTTGCCCACAGGGGTTATGGGTAGCTTCTACTACGCCGGACTCAGTGCGGACGGCTTCTTCTCCCCGCCTTCGTTTAGCGTCAGCTCGGGATCGTTGCCGCCAGGTATCGCCCTCACTACCGCCGGCGTATTCCAGGGCACACCTAGCCAAGCCGGCCTGTTTTCCTTCACTGTCCGCGCCGCTTCCGCGTCCACCGGACAGTCCACCACCCGGGATTATCAGATCCAAGTCGTCGGTGCGCTGTCTTTTGTGACGCCTACGGTGTTGCCAGGGGCGCAGGTGGGCACTCCTTACCATCTGGACTTCCAGGCCGCCGGCGGGCGGCCACCGTACTATTTCTTCGTGGAGACCGTGAACATCCCTGGGCTGCAATTCAACGGTGGCGAAACCGCCAATCTCGACGGCACGCCAACCACTGCCGGAACCTACACCTTTGACGTGTTTTTGTACGACAGTACGGAGAGCTCCGCCTCCCGCACCTTCAGCGTCACGGTCGCACCTCCGCCCAGCATCACGACGGCCAGTCTGCCAAACGCCTTCGTGGGCAAAGGCTACCAGGCGACTCTTGCGGCCTCCGGGTTTGTGTCTTCACCCACTTGGTCCGTTGTGGAGGGCCAACTGCCAGACGGGCTTGCCTTGAGTGCTTCGACTGGTACGATTACCGGGACACCTACGGCCGAAGGAAGCTATCCGTTCCAGGTGCGCGCGGTTGCAGGCAACCAAGTCGTAGGTCCCAAATCGCTAAGCATTACCGTCGGTGTTCCGGGCCTCGATTTCACTCCGGACCTTCTGACGGCGGGCACTGTGGGTGTCCCCTATAGCCAGATGTTCACACCTTCCGGCGGATCCGGCGTGTACGTGTTTACGCTGGCTGGAGGAACTCCGCCCCCTGGTCTCGGTGTCGGGGCCGATGGTTCAGTTACAGGGACTCCGACCACGGTGGGGAGCTACCAGTTCGTGGTGCGCCTTTCAGCGGGCAATCAGGTCATCGAGCGTCTGATCACGCTCTTCATCGATGCGACTGCCCTCGAACTGACGCCTTCCACCTTGCCGGACGGGAATGTGGGCCAGAATTACAGTCAGGCTCTGGTTCCTTCCGGCGGCACCGCGCCGTTTTTGTTCCAGGTGAATAGCGGCAGCCTCCCTGCCAACGTAGTCATTGACCCTGCCACGGGGACCATCGCCGGCAAACCTACCACCGCGGGCCTATACACGTTTGAGATCCTGCTGACCGACGCGAATCACAAACAACTGGTGCGCCCGTACAGCATTACCATCCATGCCGGGCCGACTCAGCCTGGCACGGTGCTGCCCGACGGGACTCAGGGTGAAGTTTATCCTGGCGCACAAATCAAAACCGCGGGCGGTACGGCCCCGTTCACCTTCACTCTGTCCGCTGGCGCCCTGCCAGTCGGCTTGGCGCTCGCACAGGACGGCGGCATCGCCGGTACTCCTCTGAATGCGGGCGACTTCACGTTCGATGTCACCGTCACCGACGCCACGGGTAAGGGCAGTGTTGGCACCTACAGCATTCGGGTGTTCGCTACCCTTGACATCACGCCTGACACCTTGCCCGACGGCTTGTTGATCCGAGATTACTCGGCGCAACTTAGCGTGACGGGCGGCGCTCCCAGCTACGTCTTCGAGTTGGTTTCGGGCAGCCTGCCCGACGGCATCCAGTTCGACGCGGGTTCGTTCCGCGGCGCTCCGACGAAGGCCGGCAGCTTCGAGTTCGATATCAAAGTGACCGACTCGCGACAGCGGACGACGACCAAGCATTACACAATCACCGTCAAGGGAGGGCCGTCGCTCAATGTCCAGGGAACGCCTCCCGGCGGTGTTGTCGGAGTGGCCTATCAGACCAGCTTCACCACCCAGGGCGGTACTCAGCCGTTCCGCTGGTCGTTCACCGGGACCTTGCCGCCAGGCCTGTCGATGGATGCGGCCACTGGAAACCTGGCCGGAATCCCGACTGCGATCGGCACATTTCCGTTCTCCGTTCGGGTCGATGACGCCAATAATCTATCCGCCACCGGTTCGTTCACGATTACGGTATCACTGGCGCAACTACCCCCGGTCACGTTCAATCCGGTGCAGCCCAACGCCGATCCGGGTTCGCAGATCACCGTGGGCCTGACGCTAACCAATCCGTATCCGGTCGCCCTGAATGGCGTGCTCACCCTAACGTTTGCACCGGACTCCGGCTTCGACGATCCGGCCGTGCTCTTTGCCTCGGGTTCCAGAACCCTTCCATTCACGATCCCCGCCGGCACGACAGGCGCGAGCTTCCAGGTGCCGAATTCCGCCTTCCAGACCGGCACGGTCGCGGGTTTGGTCACGATTGTCGCTGCACTCACAGTGCAGGGTTCGGACGTGACCCCGACGCCGGTACCCACCCAGCAGGTGAGGATTGTACCTGCCGCGCCGGTCATCACTCGGATAGATCTCACCAAGACGGGGACCGGATTCGAACTGACTGTGTACGGATTTGCGACGCCCCGCCAAGTGAGTTCGGCGACCGTGAAACTCGGCCCCGCGGCTGGGAAGACGCTGGCCTCGACGGACTTCCCGTTCACGGTCAATCAGATCTTCACCACATACTTCGCGGATCAGGCATCGGCTCCGTTCGGCAGCCAGTTCCGGTTGGTGTTGCCCTTTACCGTCAGTGACATAACGGGTATTGGCAGCGCCACGGTAACCCTCACTAACAGCGTGGGGACCTCAGCCCCGGTCACCGTCAGCTTCTAGTAGCGGGTGACCTTCAAATCGGCAAAGTGGGCCAGCGTGCCTGGCCCCAGCCAAAACGCCACGCCGCCACCCTCTTCTCCGAGGAAGAGGTCGTTGACGATGAGCGTAGGCTGTTGGGCTCCGTTTACGAAGAGGCGCGCTTGCTTGCCTCGGACCTCGACCTTGACCCGCGTCCATTCGCCCGGAACCAAGTCGACATAGGACTCATACTTTTCCGGAAAGTCCTTGCGCAGTTGAAACCACGGGTGATCCGGATGGGAAATGTATTGCGCGGAGTGGTTGCGCCGAACCTGATCGTCGGCCCGGCCGTTGGTGGGCCGCAGGTAAAACGCCTCGTAACGCGCGCCTTGCGGACTGACGCGGAAAGCCACACCCACAAATCCCCTGGCACCGGATCCGGCGCCGGCGGTCGGCTCGCCGGATATCCACAACTCTATGGCGCCGTCCTTGAACGTCTCCCCTTTCAGAATGGCCAGAGCCTCGCCGTCTTTCACCCCTGGATCGCCAGTGACACGTACAGCCTGCCTGCCCTTGTAGGTGACAGATTCCGTCTTCACGCCACGCAGTTCCAACGAGTCTGTCAGACCCGTCTGACCATAAGCGGCAACCGCCCCAAGGGCTGCCAGCACCATCCAGCGCATATCCTCACCTCGGTTCGAAGAAGCTGAGTGAGTTATCTCCCTGGCTGAGGATCCTCACCCGATTCAGTGTGCCGTAGGTCTCCTTCAGGTGGTGTGTAAACTTCGAGGTGTGCTGGACGATGACCATTGAACTAGGTTCCTCACCCAGCGCATCGAGACAGAGACCGTATTCCTGCTCCCGCGGATAGGGCGGGTCGAGGAAGACGATGTCGGCGGCGAATTTGGTGATGACCGGAGCTGCGTTGCCGGCGTGTACCTCGCAGCGCTTCGAGATCTCCAGGGTGCTGATATTGTCCTGCAGCGCCCGCAGGGCCGGCCGGCTCTTCTCCAGGAAGATCACACGGCCCGCACCCCGGCTGAGGGCCTCGATGCCGACACTCCCACATCCGGCGTAAGCGTCCAGGAATACGCACCCTGCTATGTGCGGCGCCAGGATGTTGAAGAGCGCCTCCCGCAACCGGTCCGGGGTGGGACGGACGCTGTCCCCCGCCGGAGACTTCAGCCGGCGGCTTCGGAACTCACCACCTATTACTCGCATGAAACCATTGCCTTTCCTTCAACCGATCAAAGCCAATCCGTACCGCCGCTGCCAATGTTCGCGGACGAAACGGAGCGCTGCTTCCAGGAGTTCCGGCGATGGCGGCTGTTCGACGAACGACCGCGCCTCTTCGCGCGCCAGCTCTAGAATCTCTTGGTCTCTCAATAAGTTACCGATCCGGAACACCGGCAATCCGCTCTGCTTGGTGCCCAGAAACTCGCCTGGCCCCCGAAGCCGGAGGTCCATCTCGGCGATGTGGAAACCGTCGGTGGAGTCCACCAGCGTGCGGATGCGTTCGCGCCCGGTGTCGCTGAGCTTATCGGTCACCAGTACGCAATAGCTCTGCTCCGCGCCGCGGCCTACGCGGCCCCGTAGCTGATGAATCTGCGCTAGCCCAAAACGCTCGGCATTTTCCACCACCATCACCGTGGCGTTGGGTACATCGACGCCCACCTCTATGACAGTCGTCGATACCAGGACTTGAAGCTCACCCCGCTTGAAACTGTCCATGGTGGCTTCTTTTTCCGCCGGAGGTAGCTTGCCGTGCAGCAAGCCGACTTTTAGTTGTGGAAACACCACGGTAGAGAGTTCCTGAAACGCGGCCTGCGCGGCCTTGACGGCCTGGGTCTCGCTCTCCTCAATGGCGGCGTAGACCACATACGCCTGGCGGCCAGCCTGGACTTGGCGGAGGACGAAGCTATACACCTGTTCCAGTTCCAACTTGGTCTTGTGGAACGTCTTGATCGGTTGGCGGCCGGGCGGCAATTCGTCGATGACGCTCACGTCCAGGTCGCCGTAAATGGTCAAAGCCAAGGTGCGAGGGATGGGGGTGGCGGTCATCACCAGAACGTCGGGGAAGATGCCCTTTTGTTGGAGTGATTTGCGCTGCATGACGCCGAAGCGATGCTGCTCGTCGATAATCGCCAGGCCCAACTTGTCAAACTCTACGTCTTCTTCCAGTAGGGCGTGGGTACCGATCGCAATCTGGGCAAAGCCAGCCGCCAAAGCCCGTTTGGCGACAGCCTTTTCTTTCTTGCTCATGGAGCCCATCAGTGGGGCAATCTGGTATCCGAGCGGAGCCAGAACCCGTTGGAGGTTGATGTGATGTTGGGCGGCCAGAATCTCAGTTGGAGCAAGGAGCGCGGCCTGATAGCCATTTTCGACGGCGATGACCGCGGCTTGCGCGGCCACAATCGTCTTGCCGCTGCCGACGTCCCCCTGAAGCAGGCGGGACATCGGAGTCTCGGTGGACATGTCCCGGGCGATCTCGCCCAGTACACGCTTCTGCGCCGCCGTCGGCTTGAAGGGCAGGATCTTCTTGATCTGTTCACGGACCCGATCGGTGAGCTCAAACCGGATCCCCGGTTCCGTCCGGGCCTGGCGGCGCTTCAGCGAAATGCCGGTTTCCAGCCAGAAGAACTCCTCGAAGATCATACGGATCTGGGCTGGTGACCGGAACCCGTTCAGTAGCCGGAGGTCGGTAGCTACCTCTGGGAAGTGGAGTCCTTTCAACGCTGTAGCAAGATCCGGAAGTCCCAGCCGGCGACGGATGAACTCCGGCAGCGCATCCGCCATCTCCGGGAGGTTGTCGATGACCCGCTTCAGGATGCCGCGCAGCACACGCGTGCTGGTCTTGCCGGCGGCCTCATAGACGGGCACGATGCGTCCGGTGTGCAGGCCCACTTCCTCGTCTTCATCCTCCTCGCGCAGGAGCTCGAACTCCGGGTGGAGCATGGTCAACTCGCCCTTGTACCCATCAAACTCCACTTTGCCGAACAGAGAAACGCGCACGCCGGGGACAAAGACGTTCTTTAAGTACTGAGCGTGGAACCACTTGCCGGTGAGGCGCTGGCTGCTGGCGTCCTGAAAGATGACTTCGACCATGCCGAGGTCGCGGCGCCGGAACTGCGGCGAATGGATGCTCTGCACCTCGGCCAGGACGGTGGCCATCTCGCCGGGCGCCAGTTCCGCCATGGGTTTGACGTTGGAGCGGTCTTCGTAGCGGAAAGGGGCGTAGGTGAGCAGGTCCGACGCCGTCGCCAAGCCGCGGCTTTCAAGGTCGGCGGCACGGCGCGGTCCGACGCCTTTTACAAACTTAACCGGAGTAGAGAGGTCCAGCGGCACGGCTTCGAGACTGAAACCCTAGTTTACGAGGTTCCGGTGTCCGAGCGCTGTGGGGCGGCGTGGGATCCCGAGCATTGTCACCCGACGCCGGCGGGCTCACTGTAAACTGTTGCCTTGGGAAGGGATAAAGCATATGAACCCAACTTCATGCAGTGTGTCTCCATTTCGTTGGATAGCCGGTTTGGCCGCAGTCTCCGGCGCCGCGTGCTAACTGCAATGGAATCCACGTCTTTCGACCAGGCAATGCCATCTTTCCCGTACCCGGATAACCTTTTCGATAGGCGTGTCGTCTTTACATGCGGGACAGGCCTGCCGAATCGGCCCAACGCATTCCACGTGTTTAGGATCCAGAGTTAGACCGTATGCAGCCGCAGATGAATCCATCTCCGCAATCCACTCCGCAAGGTGTACCTGGCGCCGTTCCGGTTCCTCGCGAACCGAAGCGCCCCAGGTCCAAGAGCGGACTCGTGCTTCTAGTCGTCGTACTGATGGCCGGTGCCGGCTGGTTCACCTGGAAGCAGGTGACGGACCCGGCCCGCTCGGGTTCTGGCACCGTCGGCATTCGAACCGCCGTCGTGGCCTCGGGCACACTGGAGCGTACGATTCGCCTGACGGGTGTGACCTCTGCTGACAAATTTGCCACCCTTTCCGCCCCTCAATTGCGAGGAATGCGTGGCGGCGGTGGTGGTGGCGGTTCCACCTCCGGGTCGTCCAGTTCCTCATCAACTTCGAGTTCTTCGACCGCGAGCAGCTCGACGACCGCGTCTTCGGGCACTTCCTCGAGTTCGACGGCAACTACCTCGACATTCCGTGCCACAACCAACAGATTCGGATCCAGCGCGACGTCGTCTACCTCCGGTTCCACCGCTTCCTCCACTTCGACGGCATCCACCACTTCCGGTTCGTCCTCTTCTTCCTCGTCTACTTCGGGTTCCACATCGAGTGGAGGTGGCGGGGGTGGCGGCAACATGTTGAGTGGCGGCAACGACGACTTCATGCAGGTGTTGCAGAAAGTAGCTCCGGCCGGAACCAGAGTGAAGAAAGGTGACTTGGTCGCCCAGTTTGACCAGCAGTTCCAATTGCTGCGGCTGGATGACTACAAGTCGACGGTCGAGCAGGCGGACAGAACTCTCCGGTCTTTGGATTCCACCTTGGAAGTTCAGCGCAAGTCGTACGACCAGAACATCGAACAAGCCAAGGGGGCTGTCGAGAAGGCGAAGCTGGACATCAAGACAACGCCGGTTCGCTCGGCGATCGAAGCCGAGCAACTGCAGTTGGCGCTTGAGGAAGCGCAGGCCAAGCTGAAGCAGTTGCAATCTCAGATTCCGTACCAGGAAACCAGCCTGAAGAGTCAGCGCCGGATCTCGGAGATTGACGTAGACCAGTCCCGCGTGGAGTTGAAGCGTGCCGAGCGAAATGTGAACCTGATGGAGATCCGGGCGAGCATGGACGGCATGATCGCGATGGAAAACATGCTGCGTGGTAGTGAATTCTCCCAGGTTCAGCAAGGGGATCAACTCTATCCGGGGCAGTTGTTTGCGCGGATTGTCGATGCGAGCTCCTTTTTGGTTTCCGCGACGATCAACCAGGCCGATGTTGAATATGTGCGCGTAGGTTCCAAGGCAACACTTCACTTCGACGCCTACCCCGACATGACGTTACCTGCGCATGTCACGTCCATTGCGGCGATTACCATGCCGGGCGGCCCGAGGGCGTCCTACGTAAAGGCAGTGCCCGTTTTCTTGAAGATCGACCATCTGGATCCGAGGGTCATTCCTGACCTGAGTGTCAGCGCCGACGTAATTATCAAGACGGATGAGAACCAGGTGCTGGCACCGCTGGAGTCGATCTTTCAGGATGCGCCCACCGCTAAGCCGTACGTCTTCGTGAAGACCGGCGAGTCGTTCGTGAAACGGAGTATCGAGTTGGGCGACCGCAACAACATTCAGACCAGCGTGGTGTCCGGCTTGAAGGCAGGGGATGTGATCGCGCTCGATGCACCCCAGTTGCCAAAGCAGGAAGGCACCGCATCCGCTTCGCTCTCGCCGGGTAGTCAGAATCGCACCTGGATGGTGGCTCTCATGTTGCCGATTCTCGGTTTTCGGCGGCGTCTGACGACGGCCTGCCGACGGCTGAACTCCGCCAGGAGCCGCGGGTGAGACCGGAATCGATTACTTATCTTGGAGTATTGAATGTCTAAGGATCTAAAGCCCGGCAAGAAGCTGGGACAGACCGGCAGTGGCAAGGGCCGCATTGTGCTTTGGGTTGTCATTCTGTTGGCTCTCGCCGGCGGTAGCTTCGCGGCCTACCGGTATTCGACCGCCAAGCCGGTGGAAGTTCCGACGGTCAGTGTGCGACAGGGTGAGTTCACCATCACGATTACGTCTCGCGGCGAGATCCGCTCCACCCGGTCGGTCACCTTGGCGGCCCCGCAGGTGCCGAATCCCACGATCACGACCCTGGCCGAATCCGGTAAACCCGTGAAGGCGGGCGAGATCGTGGTCGAATTCGATACGGCTCAGTATGAGAACTACTACTTGAACTTCGTGACGAATGCGCGAACGGTAGACAGCGAAATCGTGCAGACGAAGGCCAGCCACAAGATTACTGATGAGGAAGACGCGATGAGCCTGATGACGTCGGAGTACGACGTCCAGCGAGCCGGTTTGGAGGCCTCCAAGGCCGAGATTTTGTCCGAGATCGAGGGCGCGAAGAATCGCATCAATGTCGGCTTGTCAGAAGGTGTGCTGGGTCAGGTGAAGACCTCAGTGAAAGCGCACGACGTGAGCCAGCAGGCAGATCTGGAGCGGTTGGATACCAGGAAGAGCAAGACGCTGCGGGATATGGGGCGAGTCAAGGACTATCTGGGCAAGATGACCATCCGGGCGCCGCAGGACGGCATCCTGAACATCCTGCCCAACTTCCGCGCACAGGGCAATTGGGGCCAGACGCCCCCCGCGTTCAAGGAAGGTGACCGGGCCTGGACCGGCGCGGCGATTGCCGAAATCCCCGACCTGTCCGAGATGCGCATCGAGATGAAAGTGGAAGAGGTCGACCGTGGCAAGATCCAGCTTGGCCAGAAGGTCCGGGTGAAGATTGACGCGATCCAGGACAAGGAATTTGAGGCAACGCTGGATTGGATCAGCCCGATTGCATCTCTGAACTTCCGCGGTTTCGGCTCCGCGAATGAGAAGACATTCCCGGCGCGTGCCACGTTGAAGTCGGTCGATCCGCGGCTGCGCCCTGGGATGAGCGCGAGTGGGATTGTCCTGATCGAGAGCCGGCCTGACAGTCTGTTGATTCCGAACAAGGCGAGCTTCCTGCAGGGTGGTAAACCGCACGTCTGGATCCAGAGAGGCGCCGGCTTCCAGTCGCGTGAGATTGAAGTAGGCAAACGGAACGACAACGACATCATCGTCTTGAAGGGTCTGAAAACGGGCGATCGCGTCGCATTGGAAGACCCCGCTGAAGTCGCGAAGCGTTCCAAGAAGTTATAGCAGGCAGATCGTCACACCCAGAAAGACGCGGCAGTAACGAGATCGCAATCCATGAAGAAAGTCGTTTTCCGTCTAATCCTGATCGCCGTGGTTCTCGGTGCCGGCTATGGCGTGTACCGTCTGTTCCAGGGCATGTCAACGCGGCAGCAGTCGGTGCCAACAACGAAAGTGCGTCGCGGCGACGTTGTGGTTCGCAGTTTTACGCGCGGAGAACTGCGCGCTGTCCGCACGGCCAGCTTGGCCGCACCTAATCTGTTTGGAACGGTGCAGGTAACGAAACTGGCTCCCTTGGGCGCGCTGGCGCGGGAGAAAAACCTGATCGTCGAGTTTGACGACTCCGAAGTGCTATCGCGTCTGGAGTCGCGTCAGCTCGAACTCGAGCAGGTGGACGAGCAGATCAAGAAGGCACAAGCCGATTTGGCGATCCGCAACAATCAGGACCAGGTGGATCTATTGAAGGCGCGCTACGCCGTGCGCAGAGCTGAGCTGGAAGTGAAGCGGAACGAGATCCTGGCCGCCATCGACCAGAAGAAGAACATCCTGAACCTAGAGGAAGCCCGGCGCCGGTTGAAGCAGCTCGAAAGCGATATCAAGTCGAAGCAGGAGCAGGCTCTAGCCGAGATCAACGTGTTGCGCGAGAAGCGCAACCGCAGCATGTTGGACATCAACCGCGAAAAGATGCGGCTGTCGCAGGTGAAACTGCTGTCGCCGATCGGCGGGCTGGTGGCCGTCCGTCAGAACCGCAGTGGTTTTTCCGGTATGTTCGGCACGCAGGTGCCAGACATCCGCGAAGGCGATCAGGTTCCCCCGGGAACGCCGGTGGCGGATGTGCTCGACCTCTCCGAGTTGGAAGTGATCGCGCGTGTCGGTGAACTGGATCGCGCGAATCTGCGCGAAGGCCAGGAAGTCCTTATCCGATTGGATGCTGTGGCCGACAAAGTCTTCAACGGAAAGATCAAGAGCATGAGCGGCACGGCCAGCGCGAATGTGTTCAGCTCAGACCCGGGGAAGAAGTTCGACGTGGTCTTCTCCATTGATATGAAGCAACTGCTCAGCTCGCTGGGGGCCAAACCGGATGCGATCGCCCGGATTATGGCCTTGGCCGAGGAGAACCGCAAGAAGCCGTTAACTCAGTCGATGACCTCGATGTTGGGCGGCATGCCCGGGATGAGTGGAATGTTCGGTGGGGTGGGGGCTGACGCCTCCCAGACAGGCGGAGCGCAGGCTGGTGGAATGCAAGCCGGCGGAATGCAGGCTGGTGGAATGTCCGGAGCAGCACAGGGCGGCGCGGCGGAAGGCGGCGGTCAGCGCCGGGCCGGCGGTTTCGGGATGGGCGCCAACATGACACCCGAGCAGCAGAAGAAGATCCAGGAGATCACGAAGAAGGCGCTGAATGGCAAGACGATGATCGACCTGTCTCCGGAAGATCGTCAGGCACTATTTGCGAAGATTCGTGAAGAGGCAAAGAAAGCCGGCATCGAGATGCCGCAGCGTGGAGGTAATCGCGGCGCGGGCGGTGGTGCGGCGGCGGGAGGACCCGCAGCGGCCGGAGCGCCGGGCGCGCCCAGTTTCGGGTTACAGGCTCCGGGGGCGGCGGCGGCCGGTGGTGCGCGTGGCGGGCAGGGTGCTACAGGACGCGGCGGGCCGGCCGGCATCGGTGGATTCTCCGCCAAGGACTTGGAAAATGCGGCCTTGCCGCCTCCTCCCGAGGAAGGCGACACTATGGAAGTCCTGCTCAGGCCGGGCCTGTTGGCGGATGTCGAGATCCTTGTGGAAAAGGTTCCGAACGCGATTTACGTACCGAACCAGAGCATCTTCGAAAAAGACGGCAAAGCGGTGGTGTACGTGAAGAGCGGTGGCAATTGGGTGGCCCGTAATATCAAGATCGACAAGCGGTCTGAGTCGGTGACCGTCGTCACGGAGGGCGTGAACCCGGGTGACACGATTTCGCTGGCCGATCCGAATGCGAAGCCGGGCGACAAGAAGAAGGCGGAAGAGAAGAAATCCTCCGGCGGAGCCGCGGGCGCGCTGCCTGTAGGCGGTTCAAAGGGTGGGCAGTAAGTTATGACGTCGTTTCTGCAGGCAATCCTGCCTGAAATCTACATGGGGCTCTCGAGCCTCCTGGTTCATAAGCTCCGGACCATGCTCACCATGCTGGGCATGATCTTTGGCGTGGGTGCCGTGGTGGCCATGCTGGCCATCACCGCCGGGGTCGAGAAGGAGATGCTCTCCTATATCGACCTGCTTGGTGTGAATAACATCATTATCGAAGCCAAGGAAGCTGTGGATCGCAACGAATTGCAGCAGCGCAGGGCCATCAGCCCGGGTATGACCTTCCGTGACTACCGCGCCATCATGGAGAACACTCAGGGCATTGAGAAGGCCACTCCGCGCAAGAGGTTCAAGCCGCTAAAGGTTCTGCCCAAGACGGCATCCGAGCCGCCGATGCTGATCGGGGTGGAGCCGGACTACCGGGACATCCAGAGCCTGAAGCTGGTGGAGGGCCGGTTTTTCAACTCCGAGGAGAATGCTACTGCTGCCCCGGTTTGTGTGCTGGGCGAGACCACCAAAGTGAATCTGCTGGGATACGAACCGGCGGTAGGCAAGTACGTAAAAATCAATGACACCTGGCTGCAGGTGGTGGGCGTTATGGCCTCGCAGTCCGGCGGCGACACTGACGTGGAAGGCGTGGAGATTCTGTCCAGGAACAACCTGGTGGTGAGCCCCCTGCGCACAGTGATGTTCCGGTTTGAGGACGGCAACAGTTATCTGAAGGACGAGATCGACGGGATCTACCTGCGGGTGAAGCCCGGTACGAATTCGATCGAGACAGCGGCCGTGATCAATGCGATTCTTGCCGCGGTCCACAAGGATGCCGGCGACTATACGGTGACCGTGCCCGCGGGTCTGCTGGAGCAGAAGAAGCGGACAAGTGACATCTTTAAAATTGTCATGATATGTATCGCCGGCATCAGTCTGCTGGTAGGTGGAATTGGCATCATGAATATCATGCTGGCCACGGTGCTGGAACGGACGCGGGAAATCGGAATCCGGCGTGCAATTGGTGCACGTCAGTCCGACATTGTGCGTCAATTCCTCACAGAAGCGGTCATGATCTCCATCATTGGTGGGTTCCTCGGAATTGTGTTCGGAGTGACGTTGGCGCAGATCATTGCGGCCGCCGCCGGATGGTCGACTGTGGTAACGTTCGCTTCCATCGCCGTGGCATTCGGCGTCTCAGTCGGCATCGGGCTGCTTTTCGGCATTTACCCGGCCGTTCAAGCTGCCAAACTCGATCCGATTGAGGCCATCCGGTATGAGTAGTCTTCCTAAATATCATCAGGTCCAACCCATGCGTTTTCTTGTTGTCCTTCTCTGCTCAGCACTCATTGTGCCCGCACAGCAACCTCAGGCCGCGCCGGCGGCGGCGCCACCGGCGACCTCACCGGCTTCCGCCGCGCCACCAGTGAGTTCCGGGGCCGTGGTTCGCATGAACTCGGCTATTTCCGAACCATCCGCGCCGTGGGCGGGATCGGGGAACTGGTGGCGGAAGACCTTCCTCGCGAGCGACACCACGGTGACAGTGGATGGCCCCGTGCGGTTGAAGGACTTTGTTGTCGACGGCAAGCTCACGTTGTCTCTGAAGAACTACCTCGATCTGGTGGTGGCGAACAATACAGACATCGCGGTCCAGCGCCTGACGCTGGAGACTCCGAAGAACGCGATTCAGCGGGCCTTCGGCGTGTTTGATCCTCTCCTCACGAGTTCGTTTTCCGCGACTCGCGCAAAGACGCCATCCACCAGTACGTTGCAGGGCGCCAACATTCTCAACCAGTTGGATCAGCCGTTTCAGGCTCAGTACACGCAGCTATTCGCACCAGGCACGCAGGTGACTACGACATTGAATATGTCGAAGACTTCGACGAATAGCCAGTTCAACCAGTACAACCCGGCCTTGACAACCTCCTGGAGCACGAACTTCACCCAGCCGTTGCTGCGCAATCGGGGCATCTATGTGAACCGCTTGCCGATTACGATCGCCCGGTCTCAGCGCAAGGTGCAGGAGTTTTCACTGGAAAGCACTCTGCAGCAGTTGCTGGTAACGGCAGAGAACGCTTACTGGGATCTGGTGAGTGCTCGGGAACGGCTGAAGGTGCAGGAGCAGGCCCTGTTTCTGGCCGACCAGGCCTTGAAACGGTCGCAGAAGGAAGTAGAACTCGGCGCCACTTCGCCGCTGGAAATCTTCCAGCCGCAGCAGAACTACGCGACGGCAGAGATTAATCTGACTCAGGTCAAGTATCAGTTGCAGATCGCGGAAGATGCACTGCGGCGCCAAATCAGCGTCGACCTGGATCCGGATATTCGCAAGCTGCCCATCGTGCTCACCGAGGATTCCAAGATCAGCGGCGACGAGCCAGCACTGGATGCGGAGTCCCTGGTTGGCATGGCGATGCAGAAGCGTCCCGATCTACTCTCAATCAAACAGAGTCTGGACGTCAACGACCTGCAGATCAAGAGCTCGATGAATCTGCTGAAGCCGGCGCTGGGCTTGGGTGGCCGGTACAGCACGACTGGTCGTGGTGGGCGATCGTTCATGACCGACCCCGTGACCGGCGCCAGTATCCCGATTCCCGGAGGTATTACCGACGCATTTGGCCAGTACTTCGACTACAACACCTTCTCGTTCAATGTCACGTTGAGTCTTCCGCTGCGTGATCGCGCCGCCTCGGCCAACCTGGCCGATTCGGTCGTGGGTAAGAAGCTGACAGTGCTGCGCCAGCGTTCCCTGGAGCAATCCATCAGGCAGGACGTGCTGACGGCGATCAATCAGTTGGAGAACAGCCGGGCCTCGGTGAAGTTGGCGCAGATCGCGCTCGACTTCGCCCAGAAGCGTGCGGATGCCGACCAGAAGCGGTATGACCTGGGCGTGATCACGATCTTCTTCCTGCTGGCCTCTCAGAACGATCTGACACAGGCCCAGTCGACGCTTGTCAACAACACGGTGAACTACCGGCGCAACGTCCTCAACCTGCAACAGCGCGTGGGCAACCTGCTGGAAGTCAAAGGTGTCGTAATGCAGTAGCGGAAACCCCTATCATGGAAGAGAGGGCGGGCTTTCGGCCTGCCCTTTTCTTTTTATGGGCCGCATTCGCATTCTCTCTGACAACGTCGCCAACAAGATCGCCGCCGGCGAGGTGGTGGAACGGCCCGCTTCAGTCATCAAGGAGCTGCTGGAAAACTCCCTGGATGCCGGCTCCACCGATATCCGGGTGGAGGTGGAAAGCGGTGGGCGGCGCCTGCTGCGGATCGTCGACAACGGGTGCGGCATGCTGCGGGATGACGCGATGCTGGCCTTCGAGCGGCACGCCACGTCCAAGCTTTCCAATGTCGATCAGTTGGAGGCCATTGCCACGTTGGGGTTCCGCGGCGAGGCCCTGCCCTCCATTGCTTCGGTCTCGCGCCTGGTGCTGGAGACCAGATCGGCCGACGAGCCCACGGGCACCAGGGTCGAAATCTCGGGCGGAAAGCTGCTGGGCTGTGAGGAGAGCGCGCTGCCCTCGGGCACGACGATCACGGTGCGCGATCTGTTCTTCAATGTGCCGGCTCGCAAGAAGTTCCTGCGAAGCGACCAGACGGAGCTAGCCCACATCGCGTCGCTCGTCACGCACTACTCGCTCGCCCATCGCGAGAAATCGTTCGAACTCACCCATGCCGGCAAGGAGTTGCTGCGTGTGACTCCGGTGCAGAGCGACAGGGAACGCGTCTTTCAGGTCTTTGGTGCGGACGCGTTGGAGGATCTTGTCGAGCTGCCGGACCGGACTGGGGGCCAGGGCGCTTTCCAGCTCTCCGGTTTTATCTCGCGGCCGCAGGTGCAGAAGACGAACCGGAACTCGATCTTCCTGTTTGTGAACCGGCGCCTGATTCGGGACCGGCTGCTGATGCACGCCATCAGCGCGGCCTACTACAACCTCATGCCTCCGGCCTGCTACCCGTTTGCGCTGCTCTTTGTGGACTGCGACCCGGCCGAGGTGGACGTCAACGTCCACCCCTCCAAAACCGAAGTCCGATTTCGAAACAGCAGCTATGTGCATGACTATGTTCGGGATTCGCTGCGGGCCACACTGATCGAGCAGCGGCCCGTGCCCAGCGCCCCACCTCCAGGTACTCCGTTCCTCACCGCGACGCCGGGGCAATCCGCGACCCGGCTGCCGTACTCCGAGTTCACCCAGACCATCGAGAACTTCCGGTACGACGAGGCTCGCCCGGTGCTGCCGCCGCCGGAAGATGGCCAGCCTTCGCAGTCGGTCCAGTTGCCGGAGTACACGTTGAGACCCGTCGCGCCTCCGCCGGCCCGGTTCGATTTCAGCGGCGGGGAACCCATTACCATGGATCCGCAACCGGCCGGAGTGGAGCCGTTGCGTCTGAAGATCCCCGACACTCATGGTGGATTTCCGGCGGGCTACGACCTGGATGCTCCGCAGGGCATGGTGTCGCTGGACGACCTGAGGGTGATGGGCCAGCTTCACGACAGCTTCATCATTGCCGCCGGCAGGGACGGGCTATGGATCATCGACCAGCATGTGGCGCACGAACGGATCCTGTTCGAAAAAGTACTGGCGCAGCAGGCCGCCGGGCGGGTGGAACAACAACGTCTTCTGTTGCCCATCGTGCTGCAACTCACGCCTTCGCAACAGGTTGAGTACGAGCGGATTGCGGACGACCTCGCGCTGGCGGGCTTCGAAACAGAGCCATTCGGCCAGCGTACGATCGCGGTGAAGGCCGCGCCGGCCGATCTGGGGACGGGTGACCTCGAGCGGGCCATCTTTGAGATCCTGGAGATTGCCGAGACCGAACTGCGGAGGGTGAGCGTCGAGGACTTCCGTAGGGGCATCGCTGCGTCCGTCGCATGCCGAGCGGCGATCAAGATCAACATGCGGCTGGACCAGACACGCATGGACTATCTGCTGCGGGAACTGGCCCGCACACAGTATCCGATGAGTTGTCCGCACGGCCGGCCGGTGGCGCTGCGCTACACCACTCGTGAGATCCTGCGCAGCTTCCACCGCATCTAACGCTCTATGGTCAGCATTCCAGCCAGCGCTGCGTTGATTCTAATTGACTTACAGCGCGCCATTGACCACCCGTCGTGGGGCATCCGTAATAATCCGAATGCCGAACGAGTAGGCGCGAATCTGCTTGCGGCGTGGAGGTCGAGTGGGCGGGCGGTGTACCACGTCCGCCATGATTCGGTGGAGCCCGGGTCCACTTACCGGCCCGGCCAGCCCGGCCACGATTTCAAGCCGGAGTTTGTTCCTCACGCGGACGAACCCGTGACCCCCAAGCATACCGGCAGCGCGTTCGTCGGTACGGATCTGGATGAGCGTATGGCCACCGGCTGCCACCAGGTACTGGTGATCTTTGGCGTGATCACGAACAATTCCGTCGAGGCAACCGTCCGGCACGCCGGATGTCTGGGCTATCGGGTGCTGCTGGTTGCCGACGCGTGTTTCACGTTTGCAAAAACCGACTGGACGGGCGTGCGGCGCAGCGCGGAGGAAGTCCATGCCATGTCGTTGGCCAACCTTCACGGCGAGTACTGCACTGTGGCGACGTCCGCCGAGATTCTAGGAGCGTTGTAATGACCCCTGACCTCCAGGCCAAGGCCCGGATTTTGCTGGCGTTGCACCATGGTGACCGCATTCTGATCCTACCCAACGCCTGGGATGCGGGCAGTGCCAGGGTCTTCGCCGCCGCCGGATTCCCGGCCATTGCCACCACCAGCGCGGGCGTCGCCTTCACTTATGGGAAGCCGGACGGACAGCGTATTTCGGCAGGCGAAATGTTGTCCGTGGTTGGACGTATTGCGTCGGCCGTGACGGTGCCCGTAACCGCTGATGTGGAAGCGGGTTACGGCGACATATCGGGTACGGTGCGCGGTGTGCTGGACGCCGGGGCGGTGGGCATGAATCTGGAAGACATGGACGGCGATGGATCCGCTGGCCTGACTCCGTTGGCGGAACAGGTGGAACGGGTGAAGGCCGTAAGGACAGCGTCGGACTCACTGGGCGTCCATATCGTACTGAATGCTCGCACCGACGTTTTCCTGGCCGGGATTGGAGATCCGGCCCAGCGCTTGCCGTTGGCGATCGAACGATTGCGGGCCTATGCCGAGGCCGGGGCCGACTGTCTGTTTGTCCCGGCCGTGAAGGACGAAGACGTGATTCGCGAGTTGGTGCAGGCCCTGCCCAAGCCGGTCAATCTGCTGGCCGCAGCTGGTCTGCCGCCTGTCGGACGGCTGCGGGAGTTGGGCGTGGCGCGAGTGAGCACGGGTTCCGGGCCGGCTCGTGCCGCCTTGAGCGTCGCGCAGGCCGTTGCGGACCAGTTGTTGTCCACCGGCGAATACAGCGTGTTCACCGAGTGTTCATTGAGCTATGCGGCCGCGAACCAACTGTTTGAAAGGTAGTGGCTTATTCCCACTCGATGGTGCCCGGCGGCTTGTGTGTCAGGTCGTAAAGAACCGCGCAAATTCCAGGCAAGGCGAGCAGGGCTGTGGTCATCTCGTCGAGCAGGGCCCGCGGCATGGCGACGGACTGCGCGGTCATCCCATCCACCGAGTCGATGGGCCGCAGGACGATGGAGTCGGGCCGGTCACCGGTTCCTAGCGGGACAATAATGACTGGGAACTGCCAGACCTTGTGCTCGAAGCCGGAGGAAAGACAAAGGGAGCGAACAATCGAGTCGGCTGCGCGCAGACGGTCGAGCCGTTCCGCCGTGATGTAAGCGGCGGAGGCCTTTAACTCAGCCACGGGGGTGTGCGAACCGGTGACGGCGGCGACGCGGTTGATACCGGCCAGCCGATTGATCAATTCCGTTGCTTTGGCATGGATGCCAGGATTGGCCGGAGATTCTTCCAGTAAAAGTACGGGGCGGTAGGTGCGGGAGTCTCCTTGTACGCCCACGGAGTGGAGCGGCGCCAACCAGCCTTCGTCCAAAGGCTCCACTGGCCGCACTTCGTCTTCGCAGAGGCAGCGGATGGCGAGGCCGGGACCGGGGAAGGGGTGACGGGACAGCAGCTCTTCCGGCAGGTCAAGTTCACGTCCGACTTCCCGGACTTCATCCTTGTACAGCAGATGGAGCGGTTCTACGATCCGCCCTTCCGCCAACAGCTTCTGGATTCCTGAGACGCGATTGTGGTGTGTTTTGATCAGGTCGGCCTTGGTCGTGCCGCCGCTTTCGATGGTGTCCGGATAGATGGTTCCCTGGCCGAGGATCCAATTTCCTTCCAGGAATTGGCCGGAAGCCAGGATTTGTTCCTGCACTTCGACAAACTTCTCGCCGATGATATGCCGCTTCTTCTCGGGTTCGCGGACTCCGGCCAGGGCGCCGAGAAAGCGGTCCTGGGCCTGCTCCACGGCAAAGACTCCGCGGCCGAGCGACTCGAACACGCCTTGGACAAAGGGAGTCTCGCTCTCCCGCATCAGGCCGGTGTCCACATAAAGCGCCCGGACCCGCTCCTGCCCGAGTGCTCGCAGGCAAAGTGTGAAGGCGACGGTGGAATCGACGCCGCCGGAGACGAAGAAGAAGACGTTGCGGTCGCCGACACGCTGGCGAATCTCCTCCTCAATGCGGCTGGTTTGTTCGCGCGGGCTCCAGTCGGGCTGGCATCCGCAAACGCCGAAGAGGAAGTTGGATAGGATCTGACGGCCGCGTTCGGTGTGGACGACTTCGGGGTGAAACTGCACGCCGTAGATGCGGCGCTGGGTGCTGCCCATGGACGCAATGGCGCACGTTTCCGTGGCGCCATAGACCTCAAAGCCGGCTGGCGCGGCGGTGACCGTGTCGCGGTGGCTCATCCAAACCTGTTGATGGCCCGTGGCGCCGCGAAACAGCGCAGCGTCCGATTCCAAGTCAAGGTGAGCCATGCCATATTCGCCCTTTTTACCCGGGCTGACGGTGCCGCCCAGGTGCCAGGCGATGAGCTGCTGTCCGTAGCAAATGCCGAGCACGGCGCAGGGCAGGTCGAAGATGGCCGGGTCGACTTGCGGGGAGCCAGTTTCGTAGACGCTGGCCGGTCCGCCGGAGATTACAATACCCAGAACGCCCGCCAGTTCAGAGGCGGGCGTCTCACTGGGGCGAATCTCCGAGTAGATCCCGAGTTCGCGAATTTTGCGCGTGATGAGGTGGCAGTACTGACCACCGGTGTCGAGTACGATGATTTGCGGCTGGGTACCCTGATCAGGAGACTGGTTCAATCGCGAGGAGTCCTCTTATCCAATTGAACCATCTGCTTCTTGGAGTTGTCGAGCAGCAAAGCCTTGGCCTTCGGCAGGGAGTCGATGGCTTTCAGCACGGCTGGGTCGGTTTCGATCGCGTAGCGGAGCGATTCGTCCAGCGAAACGGCCGTGATGAGCGCCTCGCGCTTGAGCTGGGTCTTGATCCAATCGTTGTTCTCGGCCCACTCAGCTTCGGTGAACGTCGCATTGCTCTTCAAGGCGAAGTCGTGGAACTCGTTCAGCATCGCGTTGTCCGGCGCCCAATCCTTAGCGAGCGTCGTGCTGTGGGCGGAGAAGTACTTCGGGATGAAGTCGCGGAAGGCGCTGCGCCGGGCGAGTTCAATCTGGAACTTGTTGTACTTGATAACGAACCGCTCGTCCGGGGTGATGCCGTTGCCGCCATACACTGCACGGCCGGAGTCCGTCATCTTGACGTCCGTGGTGTCTTTCTGGGCGCCCTCTTTGCGGTTGAAATAGTATTCGTAGAACGATCCGCTGGTGTAGTCACGCTGGATGAGACGGCCGGAGGGGGTGTAGTACTTAGCGGTGGTTAGGGCTAAGCCCGTATTCTCCGAGAGCGGGAAGACGGTCTGGACGAGGCCCTTGCCGAAGGTGTTGTCGCCAAAGATCCAGGCGCGGTCGTGATCCTGGAGGGCGCCGGCCACGATTTCGGCGGCCGAAGCGGAGTAGCGATTCACCATCACTACGATGGGGTAGTCACGGGTGGAGCTGCCGTTGCTGGCGGTATAAGGACGCTCTGGGGAGGAGCGGCCACGGTGGCTCACCACGGTCTGGCCCTTGCGGAGGAAGTGACCGGCGACGGCGACGCCTTCGTTCAGCAGGCCGCCGGGGTTGTCGCGCAGATCGAAGACCAAGCCTTTAACATTGGCCTCGCCCAGCTTGTGCATGGCGTCTTCCAACTCTTTTGAAGTGTTCTCGTTGAAGCTCTCAACGTCGATGTAGGCGATGCCGGGCTTCAGCCAGAAAGCATTCTGGACGCTGAAGCGTGGAATCTCGCCGCGGACCAGGTTGAAAGTCATCGGCTTATCGACGCCCTCGCGAGCGATCAGAACCTGGACCTTGGTGCCCTTGGGCCCTTTGAGCAGGTCGGCCACCTCGGAAGTGTTCAGCCCATCGGTGCGCTTGTCGTTGACTTCGACGATGACGTCACCGGGGCGGATGCCGGCTTTGTAGGCGGGGGAGCCGGTGAAGGGGGCGACTACGACGATCCGGCTATCCTTTGGTTGGATGGTCATGCCAACACCGTAGTAGGAGCCGCGCTGATCCTCCCTGAGCTGCTGGAAGTCGCGGGGATCGAAGAAGCTGGAATGGGGATCGAGCGTGCGCAGCATGCCCGGGATGGCACCTTTATAGATGGCCTTGTCCGGGTTTACCTTGTCGGCGGCATTCTCTTCGACGAGCCGGTAGATCGACGTAAAGGTCTTGAGGCCAGCGCTGAGTTCGTCGTCACTGGAGGCTGGAGCGGCGGCGGAAGATTCGGCCAGCGCGGAGGCTCCGGGGCCGAAGTTACCGGCTACGATCGCGCAAGACGCAATCACTAGCAAAGAAAACACGTAAGCGCGGAATTGGCGCATGTATTGGCCTCCCCAGACCTGACCCAAGTATAACGCAGGGCCTCTGAGCCATTAGACGGCGCAGAGGCCCCGGAGGTTTGAGAAATGTAAAAGTGGCGTCTAAAGATCCGCAACGAAGCCGCTAGACAGCCTTGGATTTGCGCGCCACGGCGGGTGTTTCGCTCTTTGGCGGCTTGCGGGGGGTGACGGTCAGACGCCGCACCTGATCCGTCACGCAGACCAGGAACATGGGCTGTTTGGCGGCCTTGAGGAGGTCGATGATCCGCTCCTGGCTCTCTTCCAGATAGATGGACTTGCCGTCCGTGAGCAGGTGCAAGTCGCTGTCAACATTGAGGATTTCCGATAGTCGCTTGTTCATCTCGCGCTGCAGGAAGCGCAGCACGCGACGGATCTTCTGCAGGCTGAAGCCTTTGCGGCGCAGTTCCGCGATGACGCTGACCTCCACCACTTCCTCGGTCAGGTAGATTCTTTTGTGGCCCTCATGCCGGGGCGACACGACGCGTTGCTCGTCCCACCATTGAAGTTGCCGGAGGCTGACTCCGGACAAACGCGACACGTCAGCGCTGGAAAAAGTCCGCTCCCCGGGGGCGGGTGCACCCTGTCGCGATTTTGTTTTGAACATCTGACTCCCTTTCTGTTTGGGCCCAAAACTCATACACGAGTCTATAGGCTGGGGTAGGGAAGTCAATTCGCAAGATCTGGCCGACTTTGGAACAACGCCACCATGGATGGGGGCGCTGTTTCAGGCCGCGCCCCCCCCTACGAAAGTGACGATTTCGAGGGAGGCATCGGTCTCGATGGAGGTGGAGTCCCAGTCAGGTTTTCGCACGATGACCCGGTTCAACTCGACGGCGACGCGCCCGGAGTCGAGCCCGAGGTGGGCGAGAAGCTGGCGGATATTCAGACCAGGGGGTACGATTCGAGCTTCGCCGTTGACTTTGATGGGGATTTGCAGTCCGTCAGGTTGGTTTGACACGCTCTTCTGAGGGTCATTATAGTTAAAAGTTAACGCCCCGGGGACGCTACAACCGCACTCATGCCCACATCCGTCATCGAAGCTTATTTCCCGGTCCTAGTCCAGGTGATCTTGGCGGCCGCGGTGGCTGCGGGATTGCTTGGCGCGGGCGTTCTTCTGGGTAAGCGCGTCAAGAACAAAGTCAAATCCACTCCCTACGAATGCGGCATCACACCAACCGGCTCCGCCAAGGAGCGCTTTAGCGTCAAGTTCTACCTGGTGGGGATGTTGTTCATTCTTTTCGACATTGAGGCGATCTTTCTCTACCCCTGGGCCGTGGTCTACCGCGACCTGAAGCTTTTCGGTTTCTTCGAGATGCTTCTCTTTATCGGCCTGGTGCTGGCCGGCTTCTTCTACATCTGGAAGAAGGGGGTATTGAATTGGGCCGCCGAGGAGAGCCCGCAGGACAGTAAGCGCTAGAGGGGGCGCATTCATGTTGCCGGACAATCTGAAGGAGATGGCCGTGCCTGCCGCGATCGAGGCCTGGGACCCAGCGGTAGTGACGGACGGAAGCCACGAGTTTGGAGAGACGCTGCTGTTTGTGCAGCCGGACCGCATCGTCGCGGTTTGTCAATTTCTCAAGTCGCAGATGAAGTTCGAGCGCCTGACCGGCGTCACCTGCATCGATCGATACCCCGCCGAGCCGCGATTTGAAGTTCTGTACCTGCTGCATTCAATTGCGCGGAACGAGCGGTTGAAGCTGAAGGCCGTTCTCGGCGGTGACAATCCGCAGGTGGAGAGTGTTACCGGCGTCTGGGCTGGCGCGGACTGGTATGAACGCGAAGTATTCGATCTGTTCGGGGTGGTGTTCCACAACCACCCGAATCTGAAGCGGCTCATGATGCCCGAGGATTGGGAGGGTCATCCACTGAGAAAGGACTTCCCGGTTCACGGTCACAAGTACAGCTACCAGAACGACTAGACGGATCCGTGGTGTGCGTCCGGTTCCGAAGAGGGGAAGCATGAACGAAATCGACGAGACGACAGTACCGGCCGGCTTCGAAACCCTGGTGGAAGAGAAGTTGCCGAGCGGCGGCCGCAGGATGGTCCTGAACATGGGACCTCAGCATCCGTCCACGCACGGCGTGCTGCGCATTCTGTTGGAACTTGACGGCGAAATCATTCAGAAGGCTGAGCCTGACATCGGCTTTCTGCACACGGGCATCGAGAAACAAGCCGAGACCCTCACCTGGCAGCAGGTGGTCACCCTGACCGACCGTATGGATTACCTGTCGAACATGGCTAATAACCTGGCCTACGTTCTGCCGGTGGAAAAGCTGCTGGGTATTGAGATTCCGGCGAAGGCGCAGTGGCTGCGGGTGCTGTTGACGGAACTTTCGCGGATCAACAGCCATGCTGTCTGGCTGGGCACGCACGCCCTCGACCTGGGCGCGATGACGGTCTTCTTCTACTGTTTCCGCGAGCGCGAGGACATCCTGCGTCTGTTCGAGATGTTCAGCGGGCAGCGCCTGATGACGAGCTACATCCGCATTGGCGGCGTGGCTTTGGAGCCGCCGCGTGGCTGGGAAAAGGCTGTTGGACGTTTCATCGACGGGCTGCAGGAAAAGATCGACGAATACGAGAACCTGCTCAACACCAATCCGATCTTTCTGCAGCGCACGCAGAAGGTGGGCTACCTGAGTCTGGAGAAGTTGCTCGACATTGGTGTGACCGGTCCCATGGTCCGCGCCGCGGGTCTGAAGTGGGATATCCGCAAGTCCGAGCCCTATTCCAGTTACGAGAAGTTCGACTTCGACGTGCCGGTGTACAGCGAGAGCGACGTTTATGCTCGCTTCCGGGTGCGGTTGGAAGAGATGCGGCAGAGCGCGCGGATCTGCAAGCAGGCGATGGACGGGATGCCGGAAGGGGCGTGGAAGGCCGATGCGCCCAAGGTGGTGCTGCCGGATCGCGAAAAGATGAAGACGCAGATGGAAGCGCTCATCTACCACTTCAAGATTGTTACGGAAGGATTCCGCGTGCCGGCCGGGGAAGCTTATGTGCCTGTGGAGTCGCCCCGCGGCGAAATCGGATTCTATGCGGTGAGTGACGGCACGTCGAAGCCCTACCGTGTGTTCATGAGGACGCCCAGCTTCGGCAATCTGCAGTGCCTCTCCGCGCTGTTTGAAGGCAAGTTGATTTCCGATTCCATCGCGGCGCTGGGCAGCATGGACTTTGTCCTAGGCGATGTGGACCGCTAGGGAACAGTGAGACGCCAATGACCTTTTCACCCGAACTCGAAGCCAAGTTCGCGAAGATGATCCAGAACTATCCGCCGGGCCGCCAGAAGGGCGCGCTGATCCCGATGCTGCTGTTTGCGCAGGACGAAGTCGGCGCGGTAACGCCGGAGCTGATTGATGAGGTTTCGCAACGGCTGAAGGTGAAGCGTGTCGAGGTGGAAGAGGTCATCGGCTACTACACCATGCTCACGCGCGAACCGCGTGGCAAGCAGCACATTCAGATTTGCACTAACGTAAGCTGCATGCTCACGGGCGGTGAGGAACTCTACGAACACGCCTGCAAGAAATTGGGCATCGGCAACAAGCAGAAGACCACGGACGGGCAATTCTCATTGGAAGAAGTGGAGTGCCTGGGCGCCTGTTCGTGGGCACCGGCGATGCTGGTCAACTACGATTTCCATTTCAACGTGACGCCCGAGAAGCTCGACCGGCTGATCGAGAGCCTGAAGAAGACGCAGTAGGGGATCCACTCTGGGGAAAACGAAATGCTTCTGAACGAACCGCATCCACTGGAAGTCAAGGTCCTTACGCGCCGCTACAAGTATCCGCAGAAGGATCCGATATGGATCGACCAATACGTGGCGGACGAAGGCTACGAGGCGATTCGCAAGGCCCTGACGATGCAAGCGGAAGAGATTATCGAGGAAGTGAAGAAGTCCTCGTTGCGCGGCCGCGGTGGCGCGGGCTTCCCCACCGGCCTCAAGTGGAGTTTCGTCGACCGCAAATCGCCCAAGCCGAAGTACATCGTCGTGAACGGTGACGAGGGCGAACCGGGCACCTGCAAAGACCGCATCATCATGGGCCACGAGCCGCACCGGTTGATTGAGGGTTGCCTCGTCGCGGGCCGTGCCATCGGCTCGAATCGTGGCTGGGTCTATATCCGTGGTGAGTACCGCGAGTATATCGACATCATGGATCGGGCGATCCAGGAAGCCTACGACAAAGGCTACCTGGGCGACAACGTGATGGGCAGCGGTTGGGCATTTCACCTCTCCACGCACACCGGAGCCGGATCGTATGAATGCGGTGAGGAGTCGGCGCTGCTTGAGTCGCTGGAGGGCAAGCGCGGCAACCCGCGCCTGAAGCCTCCATTTCCGGCCACCTCCGGCGCCTTTCAGGCCCCGACGATTGTCAACAATGTCGAAACGTACAGCGCCGTGCCTGAGATCATCCTTAAGGGCGGTGAGTGGTTTGCGGGCTTGGGCACGCCGCGCAACGGCGGTACTCGCCTGGTGTGTCTGTCCGGCCACTTGAACAAGCCTGGCGTGTATGAAGTTCCTCTGGGCATGAACATGATGACGCTCATCAATGAGGTGGGTGGCGGCGTCTGGAAGGGGCGCAAGCTCAAGGCTCTGATTCCGGGCGGCAGTTCCAGCCCGATTCTGCGGGCCGATGAGTGTGACATTCCGGCGGACTATGACTCGCTGGCCAAGGCGGGTTCGATGCTGGGTTCCGGCGCCACGGTGGTGCTGGACGAGACCACCGACATTGTCAAAGTGCTGGCGCGCCTGATGGCGTTTTACGCCCATGAAAGCTGTGGTTGGTGCATCCCCTGCCGGGAGGGCACGGCGTGGTTGAAGAAGATTATGGCTCGTCTCGACGAAGGAGTCGGTACGAAGCAAGACATTGATATGGTGGATCAACTCGCACAGGGCATGATGGGACGGACGTTCTGTGCCCTGGGTGATGCCGCCGCCATGCCGGCCATGAGCTACGTTCGCAAATTCCGCGAGGAGTTCGAGGCCAAGATTCAGTCGGCGCAGGTCTTTATGCCAGCGCCTCGGACACAACCCCTGGTTGTGTTGTAGGGAGAAGACATGGCGGATCCCATTACGCTGACAATCGACGGTAAGCAGGTGAAGGTGCCGGCTGGCACCCTGGTCATCGAAGCTGCCAAGAGAGTCGGCATTGAAGTGCCCGCGTTTTGCTACTACGAAGGCTTCTCGCTGCAGGCCGCCTGCCGCATGTGCCTGGTGGAAGTCGAGAAGATGCCCAAGCTGCAGCCTAGTTGCACGCTGCCGGCCGCCGAAGGCATGGTGGTTCTCACCGAGTCGCCCAAGGTGGTGGAGGCCCGCAAGGGCATGCTGGAGTATCTGCTCTCGAATCACCCGCTCGACTGCCCAGTCTGCGATAAGGGCGGGGAGTGCGAACTGCAGGACATGACGTTCCGCTACGGCGCGGGCGAGAGCCGGTTTGTCGAGATCAAGCATCACGTGGATGAGAAGCAGTGGAGTCCGGCGGTTTACTACGACGCCGCGCGCTGCATCCTCTGCTATCGATGCATTCGGGTTTGCGATGAGGGCCTGGGCGTGGGCGCGTTGGGGCTGACCTACCGCGGCGTGGCCGCGGAGATCACGCCGAGCCATGGCGATCATCTCGAGTGCGACGAGTGCGGGTGGTGTATCGACGTCTGCCCTGTCGGCGCGCTGACCTCGGGCACTTACCGGTACAAGTCCCGGCCGTGGGAGATGAACTACGCGGGCACGATTTGCACGCATTGCTCCGATGGCTGTAAGACGACATTGAGCGTACGCAATGGGGAAGTGATCCGCGCCAACAACCGTGACCGTAGCGGCGTGAACGGTGAGTTTCTCTGTGTGAAGGGCCGCTTTGGTTTTGACTTTGTGCACAACGAAGAGCGGCTGCAGACGCCGCTGCTGCGCAAGGACGGCAAGCTGGAGCCTGTGAGCTGGAGTGAGGCACTGGCCGCCGTGGCCGCCCGTTTCGGCGAGGTGAAGGCGCGCAACGGGAAGTTCGGCATCATCGGTTCGACGCACACCTCCAACGAAGAGAACTACTACCTGCAGAAGTTCGCCCGGCAGGGGCTGGGCACTGCGAATATCGATCATCATCGGTCGGGCGACGTGCCGGCGTTACTCGACGCGCTCAGTGGGAAGACCGGCAAGCTGGCCACGTCAGCCGATCTCTACAACGCCAAGGCGGCGCTGGTGATTGGCAGTGATCTGGCCCAGCAACATCCATTCCTGGCGTTCCAGTTGCGTGCGAACTTCCGGCATCATCAAGCGGCTGTCTATACGGTGACCAGCGGGCCGGTGAGGGAAGAGCAATACGCGGCCAAGAGCCTGCATTGCGAGGCGGGACAGGAACTCGGTGTCGTGCAGTCTCTGGCTGAGGAGTTGAAGAAGCACTCTGACCTGGTGATCCTGTTCAGCGATGCGGTTCGAGGTCCGGCGGTCCGCCAACTCATCGAATTCGGCGAGTCGCTGGGGATCCCGGTGAAGTATGTCTGCCTCGTCGACTACGCGAATTCGCGCGGCGCCATGGATATGGGACTTCTGCCCGACCTGGGGCCCGGTTACCACGCGGCTCCGGCCTCCGGTTTGTCCCGTGACGAAATGTTGGCCGCCGCCGATCTCGACGTGCTGTGGGTGGTGGGCTCGAATCCATTCAAGACCACGGCGCCGGCCGGTACGGGGACATTCACAGTGGTGCAGGATCTCTTCCTTACCGAGACCGCGCAACGGGCCGATGTCGTGCTGCCGGCTGCCAGCGCCTATGAGAAGAACGGCACAGTCACCAATGTCTGCGGCGAGGTGCAGAGGCTGAAACAGGGACCGAAGGTGATGGGCACCAAGTCGGACCTGGAGATCTTCGGGCTGCTGGCCAAGGAACTGGGGCTGAACCTGGGCATCTGGACGGCCGACAAGGTCTTCGAAGAGATCCGCCGCACGGTGCCGGGCTATAACGTACCGCTGCCCGTGATCGCGACCGGAGGCGCGGCGCAGACCGCCCCGGTAAACGGCGGCGTGCCGCAATCGGGCAAGCCGGAATATATCCGCTCGGCTGGCGATACTCTCTTCACTTCAGGCACCTTGGGCCGCTACTCCAAGATGCTCAATCGAGTCATGGAAGCACCGGGACAGTTGTACAAACCGTAAGGCAATGAACTTCTTCCTCCTCAGCCTGATCAAGACCGGCCTGGTGGCGTTTGTTCTGCTCACCACGCTGGCTTACCTGCAATGGATCGAGCGCAAAGTGCTCGCCCATATCCAACTTCGCCCCGGTCCCTACCGCGTGGGACCGCACGGCTTGCTGCAACCGCTGGCCGACGTCGTGAAGTTGGCCACCAAGGAGGGTGTTATTCCCGCCAATGCCAACGCCTTCTTCTTCCTGTTCGCGCCATTCCTGGCTGTAACACTCGCACTCACTTCCATCTCCGTCATTCCGTTCGGGCCGGAAATTGAAGTGTTCGGCGTGAAGACGAACATGGAATTGGCCGGTGTCAACATCGGAGTGCTCTTCATTCTGGCGCTCTCTTCGTTGGGCGTGTATGGCATCGCGATCGGTGGCTGGGCGTCCAACTCGAAGTACTCGTTGATGGGCGGCCTGCGCAGTTCGGCGCAAATGATCAGCTACGAATTGCCGATGTCTCTGGCGATTGCGGCTCCGCTGCTGCTGGTGAACACTCTGAACTTCCGGGACATGGTCAACGCGCAATCGGGCTACTGGCTGGGCGTGATTCCGAAGTGGAATGTGTTTGCCGGGCCCTTTCCTCAGTTCTTTAGTTTCTTCATCTTTCTCATCGCAGCCTTTGCGGAAACGAACCGCGTGCCGTTCGACCTGCCCGAGGCGGAGAGCGAACTGGTGTCGGGCTTCCACACGGAGTACAGCTCGCTGGGGTTTGCGGCGTTCTTCATGGCGGAGTACGCCAACATGATTACGGTCTGTTCGGTGGCGACGCTGTTGTATCTCGGTGGCTGGCAGCCGTTGTGGCCTTCGGCCCTTGGCTCCGATTTCCTGGCGCCCCTCATCCACTTCGCAGCTGCCGGGATGCTCTTCTATCACGCCGGGCAGACGGTGAAGAGCCGCACCTGGGATCGTTTCTCGTTTCCGGCCTTCGGCGTTATCTTCCTGATCGTTGGAGCGCTGTTCCTGGTTCCGGTGCTGAAGCCGATTCTTATTCCACTGTTCTGGTTTGTGGGTAAGGTGGGCATCCTGCTGTTCATCTTCATCTGGATCCGCGGAACGTTGCCGCGTTTCCGCTATGACCAACTCATGCGGTTTGCCTGGACGTTCCTGTTCCCGGTGGCTATCGTCAACCTGTTGATCACAGGTCTGCTGGTGGCCTTGCAGAGCTAAAGAGGTAGCACGCGAAATGGACGCTTTGTTGTTTCTCCTGTTCGCCGCGATCGCCGTCGGCTGCGCCATCAATCTGGTGTTGCAGACGCACCCGATTTCGAGCGCATTGTCGCTGGTCGGCGTGATGGGTTCGCTGGCGGTGCTGTACCTGTTGCTGGGCGGCGAGTTCATCGCCGCGGTTCAGCTGATTGTCTACGCCGGCGCCATCATGGTGCTATTCACCTTCGTCATCATGCTGCTGAATGCAGGAGCCGAAAAGAAACCCACGCGCAACATCCTCCGTGCCGCCTTTGCCGTGCCTCTGCTCTTTACGCTGCTGGCGGTGGGCGCGTTCCTCGTCGCGTCTCAGACACCTTCCACCGACGTGGTGAAGTTCGGCACCTTCATCGTGGGTGGCCGCGAAATTGGTAGCGCCCTGTTCACCACCTATCTGCTGCCCTTTGAGGCCACGTCCATCCTGATCCTTATCGCCATTCTCGGGGCGATTGTGCTGGCCCGGAAGGAGATCTAACGGAAACCCCATGCCTGAGTTGCCCATCGCACTACCTGCCAATGTACCGCTCTCCTGGTACCTGATCCTCAGCGTGATTCTCTTTGTGGTTGGCGCGGCCGGCTTTCTGCTGCGGCGCAACATTATCACCGTCTTCATGTGCATCGAACTGATGCTCAACGCGGTGAACCTCACGTTCATCGCCTTCAGCCACCAGTTGAAGCAGGTGGATGGCCACATCTTCAGTTTCTTCGTGATGGTCGTTGCCGCGGCGGAAGCCGCCGTCGGGCTCGCCATTATCCTCACGGTGTTCAAGAATCGCTCGACGCTCGAAGTCGACGAAGTCTCTTCGATGAAGCTCTGATCCGATGCATCAACTCTGGCTCATCCCCGCCTTGCCGTTTGCCGGATTTCTGGTGAATGGTCTGTTCGGCCGCAAGCTGCCCAAAGCGGCCACCAACGCAGCGGCCATCGGCAGCGTTTTACTCGCCTTCCTCTGGGTCGTGAAGACCGTGCTCGCGCTGGGCGCCATGGAAACGCCCCACGTGGAGCATTACTTCACGTGGATTCAGAGCGGATATGTGAACATCGGGTTCGACTTCGCGGTCGACCGACTTACTGCCGTAATGCTGCTGATTGTCACTGGCATCGGTACGCTTATTCACATTTACGCCGCCGGCTACATGGAACACGAAGGGGGCTACTACCGCTTCTTTGCCTACCTGAACCTCTTCATGTTCTTCATGCTTGTGCTGGTGCTGGCCGCCAACTACCTGCTGCTGTTTGTAGGCTGGGAAGGCGTGGGTCTATGCAGCTACCTGCTGATCGGGTTCTACTTCCAGAAGAAGAGCGCGGGCGACGCCGGCAAGAAGGCGTTCATCGTTAACCGCATCGGCGACTTCGGTTTCTCGCTGGCGATGTTCCTGATCCTGGTCCATTTCAAGTCGCTCGACTTTCAGACCGTTTTTGCCAAGGCAGGCGCGGCCGACGCCGGCGGAGTCTCCGCCGCGACCTTCACACTGATCTGCATTCTGTTGATGGTCGGTGCCGCCGGCAAGAGCGCTCAGCTCCCGTTATACGTCTGGCTGCCTGACGCGATGGAAGGTCCGACACCCGTTAGCGCCCTAATCCACGCGGCCACCATGGTGACCGCGGGCGTGTACATGATCGCGCGATCCGCGGTGCTGTTCAACCACTCGCCGGCCGCCCTTGATGTAGTTGCCTACATCGGATTGGCCACCGCCGTGATGGCCGCGACCATCGGCCTCACGCAGTACGACATCAAGAAGGTCTTCGCGTACTCGACGGTCTCGCAATTGGGCTACATGTTCCTGGCGTTGGGCAGCGGTGCCTACTCGGCGGGTATCTTCCACGTCATGACGCACGCGTTCTTCAAGGCGCTGTTGTTCCTCGGCGCCGGATCGGTGATCCACGCCGTGCATGGTGAGCAGGATCTGCGAATGATGGGTGGGTTACGGTCGAAGATTCCGGTGACCTGCGTACTGCTGCTCTGCGCCTCGGTCGCGATTGCCGGTGTGCCCCCCTTCTCGGGCTACAAGAGCAAAGACGTTATTCTGCTGGCCGCACATGCCAAGGCACCCTGGATGTACTGGGTGGGTGTTGTCACTGCGGGCATGACGGCATTCTACGTGTTTCGCGCCTGGTTCATGGCCTTTTTCGGAAGCTATCGCGGACATGCCCATCCCCATGAGTCGCCGCTGGTAATGACGCTGCCTCTGGGTGTGTTGGCTTTGCTCAGCCTCGGCGGCGGATTCTTGAACGTGCCGCTCTTTCTCGAGCCAATGTTCGGCGGGGAGCACGCCGCGCATGACGAGACTCTGGTCTTCATTTCGGTTGCCGCGGGTGTCATCGGCATCGTCCTGGCGTACATCTTCTATGTGGCCAAGCCTGGCCTGGCCGATGGGTTTGCGCGCATCTTCTCCTGGCCATATAAGGTGCTGTTCAACAAATACTATGTCGATGAGGCGTACGACGCTGTTATCGTGCACCCCATCCGGGATGGCTCCACCAGCGTGCTTTGGAGGTTTGTTGATGTGGGCGTTATCGACGGCGCCGTGAACGGCGTCGGATCGCTGGCTCAAGCTATCGGTGGCGGATTGCGCCATCTACAATCGGGCTACATACGAAGGTATGCGGCGTGGGTGGTGCTGGGCAGCATCGTGATTGTCGCGGTTGTCAGCTTCTGGGGAGGCGTTCGGTGAATCTGTTGAACATACTCCTGATCGTGCCGGCGGCGGGCTTTCTGCTCACGCTGCTGTTGCCGAAGGACAACCCGCGTCTGGTCCGGAACTTTACGCTGTTTGTTTCGTTGATCGCGTTTCTGTTGTCGCTTGGGCTCATCGGGCCGGTGCTGGCGAATCCGCAGCAGGTCTCGTTTGAAACCAACGCGCAGTGGATCGAGTATCCCTCCATCCGCTATCACGTCGGCCTGGACGGTTTGAGCCTGTGGCTGGTGATCCTCTCCTCGTTCCTCACACCCATCGTGATCCTGGTGAGCTGGAAGTATGTCCAGAAGCGAGTGAAAGAATACTACGCCTTCCTGCTGTTCCTGCTTTTCGGGGTCGTCGGTGTCTTTGTCGCTCTCGATCTTTTCCTATTCTTCGTGTTCTGGGAGGTCTCGCTGGTGCCGATGTACTTCCTGATCGGCATCTGGGGACACGACCGGCGGATCTACGCCGCGGTGAAGTTTTTCCTCTATACGATGGCGGGTTCGGCGTTGATGCTGATCGCCATGGTGTACCTCTACAACAAGAGCGGTACGTTCGACATCCCGTTGCTGATGGACATGATGGCCAAGGGCCGGTTGACGCTCAACGGGACGGAAGGCCTCCTGCTGTTCCTGGCCTTCTTCGTTGCCTTCGCCATCAAGGTGCCCCTGTTCCCGCTGCACACCTGGCTGCCGGACGCCCACGGTGAGGCGCCCACGGCCGGCTCAGTGATGCTGGCCTCGGTGCTGCTGAAGCTGGGTACCTACGGCATCGTGCGCATCTGCCTGCCGCTGTTCCCCGAGGCCGCGCACCAGAACGCTCAGTGGATCATCGGGCTCGCCATTGGAGGAATCATTTATGGCGCCCTGGTGGCTATGGTACAGCCGAATATGAAGCGGCTGGTGGCCTACTCTTCCGTCAGCCACCTCGGGTTTGTGATCCTTGGCGTCTTCACCTTCACCCAGGTTGGGTTGGACGGTGCGGTCTATCAGATGTTGAATCATGGCATCTCCACCGGCGCACTCTTCATCCTGGTGGGCATGCTCTATGAGCGGCGCCACTCGCTGGAGATTGCTGACTACGGCGGAGTGGGTACGGTGGCGCCGTGGCTTTCCACGATGTTTGTGGTCACCACCCTGGCCAGCGTCGGCCTGCCCTTGCTGAACAACTTCGTCGGCGAGTTTCTGGTACTGCAGGGCGCAGCCGAGCGCAACTTCCTTTACGCGGTCTTCGCCGCCGTCGGTGTGATCCTCTCCGCGGTGTACATGCTGTGGATGGTGCAGCGTACCTTCTATGGCGAGACCCCAGAGGCGGTGAAGCATCACTTCAGTGATCTATCGGCCCGGGAGTGGGGCGTCATTCTGCCACTCGTCGCCATGATGGTGTGGATGGGGATCGGTTCCGGCAGTTTCCTGCCGGCGATCAGTGCCAGCGATTCGAAGATCCTCTCCGTAGTCCATATGAAGGCCCCGAACGCCGCGAAGGAGCTTGCCAATGCCCGCTAGTTTCGTGCCGCCCTCCCCGCAGGAGTTGTTTCGCTTTGCGCCTGAAATGTTGTTGACCGTGGTGGGCACGCTCATCATGGTGATGGAGCCGCTCAGCGCGCCAGAGGGTAAGCGCAAGTTCGCGATCATCACGTTTCTGGCGCTCGCTGTCGGTATCGCGTTGACCATTGCCGGGACGAACGATCCCGGCACCGCCTTCTCGAAGATGTTGGTGATGGATGGCTTCGCGGCCTTCTTCCGCATCCTGGTGATGGTGGTGGGACTGCTGGTCGTTCTCATCTCCACGAACTACCTAAAGCTCGAGCAGCATGAATCGGGGGAATACTACGCCCTGGTGCTCTTCTCCATTGTTGGCCAGTGCCTGATGGTGTCGGCCAATGAGCTCATCATGCTGTTTATCGGCCTGGAGTGCTCGTCGATCTCGAGCTATGTCCTGGCCGGCTACCTCCGCGAGGACAAGCGGAATAACGAGTCGGCGCTGAAGTACTTCCTGATGGGTTCGTTCGCGACGGCCTTCCTGCTGTATGGAGTCGCCTGGATCTATGGGCTCACCGGGACCACAAACCTGAGCCTCATCCGGCAGACGCTGCTGGATCCCACCACGCCGCACAATCTGGTGATGCTGGGCGCCGCGACCGCCTTGCTGTTTGTCGGGCTGGCATTCAAAGTCTCGGCAGCGCCGTTCCAGATGTGGGCGCCGGATGTCTACCAGGGTGCGCCCGCGCCGGTCACCGCCTTCATGTCGGTGGGCCCCAAGGCCGCCGCCTTCGCCATGTTCCTGCGAATCCTGATGACCGCGTTTGAGCCGCTGAAGGACCGCTGGGAGCCGGTGCTATGGGTCTGCGCGTTGGCCACGATGGTCATCGGCAACTTCGCCGCCCTGCGCCAGACGAACATCAAGCGCCTGCTGGCGTATAGCTCCATCGCCCATGCCGGCTACGTAATGGTGGCGCTGACCGCGCACAGCGAAACCGGCACCGCGGCCACGATGTTCTATCTCGCCTCCTACGCCTTCATGAACATCGGCGCCTTTGCCGTCGTTACCTATGTGGCGCGGCGCGGCGAGAAGTACGTTCAGACGCAGGATCTGGCCGGGCTGAGCCAGACGCAGCCACTGGTGGCTGCCATGCTCACCATCTTCTTGCTGTCGCTCACCGGTATTCCGCTCACCGCGGGCTTCTTCGGTAAGTTCTATATCTTCAAGGCGGCCCTGGACGCGAACTTGGTATGGCTGGCCGTGTTGGGTATGTTGAACAGCGCCGTTGCCGCCTACTACTACCTGCGCATCATCGTAGTGATGTACATGCAGCCGCCCGCCGAAAGCACCGAGTCGCTGCTGGCGCCCAGCGCCGGTATCCGCTTTGCCATTCTGTGCACGGCCATCGTTACGCTGATTCTGGGTATCTTCCCGTCGTTTGTGCTGGATTACGCGGGTAAATCCGCCTCGTTGATCCGGTAAGCCCGGCAGACAAACACCACCCCATCGCTTGTGCGAAGATGCAAGCAACTGGAGGTGGCAACCACTTGGGCTCGTGCACCAATCAACGGCCGCGGCAGTATCGGCCTATCGAATCTTGCGGGATCATCGGGAACCTGCAGTCCATCGCATTGGTCTCCACAGAGGGGGTCATCGACTGGTGTTGTCTGCCGAAGTTCGACTCTCCCAGCGTGTTTGGCGCGATTCTGGACCAGGGCAAGGGCGGCTATTTCAGCATTGCGCCGGTCACCGAAGGCGTCAACCGGCAGATGTACCTGCCGGAGACCAACGTTCTGATGACTCGATTCCTACGGCCCGACGGCGTGGCCGAGGTTCTCGACTTCATGCCCGTTCGGGACGAAGGATTGCGGGCTGGGGCCCAGGCGCCCAGCGAGATCATTCGCATCGTCCGCGGCGTGCGGGGCATCACGCGGATCCGCGTCGACTGCGCACCCGCGTTCGGCTATGCACTGGTGCCGCATGAAACCGAAATCCGGCCATGGGGTGCATTGTTCCGCAGCGAGTCGGGCGGTCTTGCCCTGAGCTCGGCCATACCGGTCTGCGAGGAGAACGGCCATGCGGTGGCGGAGTTCAACATCCATCCCAAAGAGAGCTTCACCTTTTCGCTGCGCTTCATGGAGCATGGCGAGCCCTTGCCGGGTGGCCACGAGCCCATCGACGGCGAGATCCTGATGGATCAGGCGGTGAAGTTCTGGCGCGGTTGGCTGAGCCGCTGTACATACACGGGCCGCTGGCGCGAGCGCATCATCCGTTCGGCACTGGTGCTGAAGTTGTTGACCTACCGGCCTACGGGCGCCATTGTTGCCTCGCCCACCTGCAGTTTGCCCGAGGAAGTAGGCGGGGCGCGCAACTGGGATTACCGCTATACGTGGATTCGCGATGCCGCCTTCACGGTCTACGCGTTCCTGCGCCTTGGCTTCACGGAGGAGGCTACGGCGTTCATGGGCTGGCTGGAGTCCCGCGTTCATGAGCAGGAGCGCGTCAACGGGCCGCTGAACGTGATGTACGCCATCGATGGGCGGCACGACCTCACCGAATTCACTCTCGACCACCTGGAGGGCTATCGGAATTCGCGGCCTGTTCGTGTTGGCAACGGTGCGTACAACCAGCTTCAGCTCGACATCTACGGTGAACTGGTCGACTCCATCTATCTCTACGACAAACACGGGATGCCCATCAGCTACAGCCTGTGGCGGCAGGTGCGTATGATGCTGGAATGGGTGGCGGCTAATTGGGGATTGCCAGACGAGGGGCTGTGGGAAGTCCGCAGCGGGCGCAAGCACTTCATCTACTCCAAGCTGCAGTGCTGGGTGGCGTTGGACCGCGGATTGCGCCTGGCCGCGCGACGCAGCCTGCCGCTGAACCGGGCGTATCTGGAGCAGGAGCGTGACCGCGTCTTCGAATGGATCATGAATAACGGCTGGGATGCCGAGCAGCAATGCTTCGTCCAAGCTGCGGGGGAGCGGACCCTTGACGCGGCCAATCTCATCATGCCCCTGGTCTACTTCATCGCGCCGACTGATCCGCGCATGTTGAGCACCATCGATCGAACGATTGATACCCTGGTATCAGACAGTCTGGTCTACCGCTATCAATTGCACGGCGAAGTCTTCACTGACGACGGCGTGACCGGGGCGGAGGGGACCTTCAGTATGTGCACGTTCTGGCTGGTGGAGGCGCTCACGCGGGCTGGCCGTCTGGAAGAAGCCAGGCTCATCTTCGAGAAAATGCTCACTTACTGCAATCACCTGGGCCTCTATTCGGAGGAAATTGGACCGACCGGCGAATCGCTGGGCAATTTCCCGCAGGCCTTTACGCATCTTGGCCTGGTCAGCGCGGCCATCAATCTGAATGCAAGGCTCGATGGCCAGGAGTTTAAAGGTTGAGCCCAATGGGCTCATGCCGGTTCGGGACCCGCACGCAGGATGGCGGCGTCTTGTTCCAGATTTGGAGTCAGACATCGGACATTGAGCTTGTGTTGGGCGACTCCGACGAGCCGGGTCCGAAGCTGGAAGAGCGATTCGACGGACTCCGTCAGGCGTTTGTCCCCGGATTGCGGGCGGGGGCCCGCTACGGCTACAGGATCAACGGGCAGGGCCCCTTTCCCGATCCGGCATCACGATACCAGCCGGACGGCGTACACGGGCTCTCTGAAGTGATCGACCCGGAGTTCCTGTGGACAGACCGCGACTTCACGCCGCGGCCGTGGTCCCGGGCCGTGATCTACGAACTGCACTGCGGGACTTTTACACGCGGAGGCACATTTCGGGCTGCCATGGCTCGATTGCCCGAGCTCGCGGAGTTAGGCGTCTCAGCCATAGAACTCATGCCGCTGTCCGATTGCCCTGGCCGCCGCAACTGGGGCTACGATGGCGTCGCGATCTACGCACCGAATCACAACTATGGGCGCCCAGAGGACCTGCGGGCATTGGTGGACCGTGCCCACGGGGCCGGGCTTGCCGTATACCTCGACGTCGTATACAACCACTTCGGTCCGGATGGTGCGTACCAGCGGCTGTTCCACTCCGGATTCTACGCGCAACGGGTGCAAACGCCCTGGGGCGATGGCCTCAACTTCGATGAGGTCCACTCGGAGACGGCCCGCGCGTTCTTCATTCAAAATGCCCTCCATTGGCTGGAGGAGTACCACGTCGACGGATTTCGGCTGGATGCGACCCACGCCATTCAGGACACCAGTCCCATCCATTTTCTGGCGGAACTGTCCGCAACACTCCACCGGCGTGCGGCCGAGTTGGGCCGGCAGGTGCTTGTCATCGCGGAGGATGAACGCAATCTCAACACTCTGATCGAATCTCCGGAGCACGGGGGCTTCGGCCTGGATGCTGTCTGGGCGGACGATTTCCACCATGAGGTGCGGAGCGCGCTGGCCGGCGACCGTCACGGCTACTATGCGGACTACTCCGGCAGCCCTGCCGATGTCGCCCGCACTCTCTCCCGCGGCTGGTTCTACGAAGGGCAGCCCTCCATTCGTCACAAGGCGCCGCGTGGAACGCCCACCGGCGCTCTGCGCCGTGACCGCTTCATCATCTGTATCCAGAACCACGACCAGATCGGCAACCGCGCACGCGGCGAGCGCCTGAATCACCAGATCGCGCCAGAGTGTTTTCGGGCCGCCAGCGCACTGCTCCTGCTTGCTCCAGAGACGCCTCTGCTCTTCATGGGCCAGGAGTGGGCTGCTACCGCTCCATTTCAGTTCTTCACCGATCACAACGACCAGCTTGGACCGCTCGTGAGCGAGGGACGTAGGCGCGAGTTTGCCCACTTCCCCGAGTTCTCCGATGAGGCGACTCGAGCCACCATCCCCGATCCGCAGGCCGAAGCGACCTTCGTCCGCAGCAAGCTTGATTGGGACGAGCGTGCCCAACCCGGTCATCAGGCCATGTTGCTTTGGTACCAACGCCTCATCGCCTTGCGGAATCAGATTGGCGATCGCTCGATGACTTGCACAGTCTGTGAACGCGAAGGACTGATCTCGCTGGTATGGCGAGACGAGGGACAGACGATTTCCGTCCACGTGGCTCTCCAGTCAGGCGGGGTATGGGGTGGCCTTCCTCTTGAGGGCCGGATCGCGCTGACCAGCGAAGACCGCGGATTCGCCGTCGACCCAGTGTCACGACCCCGTATCACTGAGGATACGCGCCTTGTCTTTGTGCGCGCCGGATGTGCTGTTTTCACTGCGGAAGCGGAAGATGTCGCGGAATAGCCATGCCCAGTCCACCCAATCCTGTTAGTACTTATCGCTTACAGCTCAACGACGATCTCGGTTTCGACGCGGTGCGTCAGTTGGTCCCGTACCTTGCGGACCTGGGCGTCACTCATCTCTACCTCTCACCCATCTGGAAAGCGCGCCCCCATAGCCGGCACGGCTACGACATCTGCGATCCCGCGGTGATCAGTCACGAGCTTGGAGGTGAGCAGGGCTTCACCGGCCTCTGCGAGGCCGCGGCCCACCATTCCATGGGAATCGTCCTCGACTATGTAGCCAACCACATGTGCGCCGATTCGCTGTACAACGAAGCTTGGCGTGATGTTCTCCGCAACGGCCCTTCCTCGCAGTTTGCCGAGTACTTTGATATTGACTGGCAGCCCGTCAAGGACGAGCTTCAGAACAAGGTGCTGTTGCCGATTCTGGGTCATCAATATGGGACAGCTCTGGAGTCTGGAGAGCTGCAGGTCGTCCATCATCGTGGCGACTTTTCCCTACGTTACTGGGAACAGAATCTTCCGTTGAATCCCCGGCAGTGTCGCATCATACTTCGCCACAGGGAAGAGGCGTTGGCCGAAGTGCTGGCCGAGGAGCCAGAAACTCACCAGGAATTCCTCAGCATTCTGTTTCAGCTTGACCACCTTCCGCATTACACGGACGATTCCCAAGCCGCCATCTCTGACCGCGTCCGAGAACTCAATATCGCCGGCCAACGGCTTGCGCGGCTGTTGGATCAATCGGAGCCGCTACAGCGGCACATTGATGTGAACGTCCAGGAATTCAACGGTCAGCCTGGCAGCCCCGCCAGTTTCGACTTGCTGCATGAACTGCTGGAATTGCAGCCCTATCGCCTCAGCTACTGGCGTACCGCACTGCACGAAATCAACTATCGCCGCTTCTTTGACATCAACGAGCTCGCCGGACTGCGGATGGAGTCGCCCCAGGTTTTTGAGTCGGCCCACGCCAAAGTCGTCGAGTTGATGCATTCCGGCCGCGTCCAGGGACTGCGTCTCGATCACATCGACGGGCTTTACGACCCGACCAGCTATCTGCATCAATTGCGAGAAACCGTGGCCTGCGGTCATCCGGCCTGTTATATCGTCGTGGAGAAGATTCTCGCCTCCACTGAGCGGCTCACCTCCGAATGGCCGGTGGATGGCACCACCGGCTATGAGTATTTGAACCAGGTGAATCGCCTGTTCGTGAAACCAAAGAACCTCGAGTCGATTCGCCGCATCTACCACAGCTTCTCGCGCCGCAGCGTGGATTTCGAGGAGATCTGTTACTCCGCCAAACAGCAGATTATTTCGACCTCGATGGTCAGCGAACTGAATGTGCTGGCGCACGAATTGAATCGCATGTCGGAAGAGGATCGACGTTGTCGCGACTTCACTCTCGACAGTCTCCAGGAGGCCTTGCGCGAGGTCGTGGCCTGCTTCCCCGTCTACCGCACCTATATCAGCCCGCGCGGTGTCGGTGAGTACGACCGGGATGTAGTTGACAGAGCGATCAACGACGCTGTTGTCCGGAATCCCGCGATGGAATCGTCGATCTTCTCCTTCATTCGAGAGAGCCTGTGTCCTGATTTCGCCGAGCCCGAAGGACGCATCCTGGCGCGCCGCCTAAGGTTGGCTCAGAAGTTCCAGCAGTACACGAGCCCAGTGCAGGCCAAGGGGATTGAGGATACCGCCTTCTATCGCTATTGCCCCCTCGCCTCCCTCAACGAAGTGGGTGGCGAGCCGGCTGCCCTCGGTTCGCCGCTCGAGGACTTTCACGCCGCCAATGCCTACCGCCAGGCCAGCAGTCCGCGTTCGATGATTACCACATCCACGCACGACACCAAGCGTGGGGAGGATGCCCGCGTGCGCGTCAGCGTGCTGTCGGAGTTGCCCGAAGAGTGGCGTAAGCACTTGCGTATTTGGTCGAAGATCGTTGCGCCGGCCCGTACCCGGACGGGCGGACAGGTCGCGCCAGACCGGAATGACGAATACCTTTTCTACCAGAGCCTCCTGGCCATTTGGTCGGTACCCCAGGGCTGGAACGACGAACGGCTGCAGAGCCGCATTCACGAGTACATGTCCAAGGCCATCAAGGAGGCCAAGACTCACTCGAGCTGGATCAATCCCTCCAACGAGTACGACAACGCTCTTGCGCATTTCATCCGTAGCCTGATGACGGAACAGCACTCCGCGGCATTCCGTGAGTCGTTCGGCGCCTTTGCCGACCGGATCGCCTATTTTGGGGCGCTGAACTCCCTCTCGCAGCTCACCTTGAAGCTTGCCTCACCGGGAGTCACCGATTTCTATCAGGGCACCGAGTTCTGGGATCTGACACTTGTGGACCCCGACAATCGCCACCCCGTCGACTTCGACACCCGTCGGAACTGGTTCAGCCGTTGGCGCGCTCAGGCTGACTATGCACTCAATGAGAACCGTGTCTACGATTTCGCGCAGATCGGCCAGCAGCCCGATGCGGGCGAACTGAAAGCGGCTATCACCGCGATTGGGCTGAACTTTCGGCGAGAGAACCCCGACTTGCTGATCGACGGCCGATATGCGCCGCTCTACGCCTCAGGCCCAATCAGCGATCACGTGGTGGCGTTCGCGCGGATTCAAGGTGAGAAGGTACTGCTCGCCGCCGTCCTTCGCTGGTTCACTGAGCTTCTGGGTGATGCGCCCTACGGGAAGGCCGCGGAGGAGTGGCACGAGACTGTGCTTCCGGTACCCGCGCAACTAGCCGGCAAAAGTGTCGTGAACCTACTCACTAACGAGCGATGGACCTGCGCCGGGTCAATTCCGTTGCGCGCGCTTTTTGGCCGCATACCCGCAGCGCTGGTCACCCTGACCTAGCGAGCAAGAGGACTCGGAGTGCGCCGGCGTCCTACTCACTGGAGCTGTCTCACGAATTCCCATCTACCTGTGATCCCGTTCAGAAGAATGCCGCGCGTCTTCTGTGTATGCGGAAGATCATCCTACTCGTTGCTGTCGCGGCCACGTTGGCTGCGCAATCCCCGTCAGAGAACAAGCGTCTCGTCTTCTCCACCTTCAATGGTGGCGATCGCTACGACGACGCAACAGCCGTGGCCGTCGACCCCAATGGCTTCATCTACGTAGCCGGGGAGAGCGAATCGCGCGACATTCCCGTAACGCCCGTTGGCGGCAAGCCGTTGACCTCGGCCGTCTTTAAGGCGTACCTCACCAAGTACCGGCCCGAAGGCAAGGAAGTGCTCTGGCGCGCACAAATAGGTGGATCGTCCAACACTGTAGCTCACGCCGTGGTCTTGGATAAGGATGGGAACATCTATGTTGCCGGCACCACGGGAGCCCGTGATCTTCCACTACTGAATCCCATTCAGGACAAACAACCAGGACTCAACATCTGTTTCGTCATGAAGTTTGATCCAGCGGGCACGCTGCTCTTCTCCACTTACTTTGGCGGCGAGCGCAATGAGGAAGGTCTCGCTCTGGCGCTGGACTCCGTGGGGAATCTCTACCTGGCCGGCCGCGCATCATCCACTCAACTCCCGGTCAAAAACGCACTGCAACCGCAGATCTCCGGAGGCGGGCAGGATGCATTCATCGCCAAGATCACTCCGGACTATCAACTCGCCTACGCCACTTACCTCGGTGGCAACAGCGGCACGGACAACATCTACGCCATGGCAATTGGTCCCGACGACTCCCTTTACGTGGCTGGCGAGACCATGTCCACCGCGATGGCGACGGAAAATGCCTACATCACACAGCCGCAGAGCTACTCGAGCTTCGTGGCGCGGGTCAAGCCCGAGGGCGATGGACTCGAGTACTTCACCTACGTGGGCTGGAAGGGCGGGTACACCAAGGTCCAGGGCCTCACGGTCGACAGAGACGGCCGGGCCTACGTCGTCGGTCACACCTCCTCCAAGCAACTACCAACCACCGAGAACGCGATTCAACCAGAATTCGGAGGCGGCTTCCGTGACGCCTTTCTCCTGCGTCTGAGCGCCGATGGTACCGCCGCCGAATACCTCACTTACCTGGGTGGAAGCACATCAGGTCCCACCGATCCCGATGAAACCGCCACGGCGGTGAAGATCGATGCTCGCGGTTTCGTCTATGTCACTGGATTCACAAACTCGCCGGACTTTCCCGGTTTCCGGTCCCTGCAGCCCGACCACGCCGGAAAGTTCGACGCTTACCTGCTCAGGCTCGACCTGGAGCAGAAACAGATCATCTACTCCACGTTTTGGGGCGGAAGCGATCGCGATGAGTCTTACGCTCTTGCGCTCGGACCCGGAGAAGTTGCCACCATTGCCGGAGTGACCTACTCGCCTGACCTGCCTCTTTCCACGGATGCGCTGCAGACCAAACTCGGCAGCACGAACGACGCCTTTGTCACACAGGTATGCGACCCGTGGCTGGGTATCTGGTTCGGCGATCTATCGGAAGCGCGCTTTACTTACGTGTTGGGCGGAGAAGTGCCTGCACCCATCGAGTCCGTCGTCTACGCGGGCTGCCCGCAGTCGTTTCCGGCTGAGGGCCCCGAAACCACGGAGCCGTGGTTGATCCTGGAGAAGGATGGCGACACTGTTCCGATGAAGCTCAAATTCCGTGTCAACCCCGAGGGGTTGGCAGTGGGAGAGTACCACACGGTCATCAAAGTGACGGTCAACGATGCCTTCCTGCCGGTGCTGGAGATCCCGGTCATCCTGGTGGTGCAGGATCCGCCGGTGGTTGTCGAGGAACCGCCCGTGGTTGTCGAGGAGCCGCCGGTGGTTGTCGAGGAGCCGCCCGTGGTTGTCGAGGAGCCGCCGGTGGTTGTCGAGGAGCCGTCGCCGGCGAACTAGCCGGCCGCCAACGGGGAGGGCGCGCCGAGGCCTTCCCCGGCAGCAGGCGTGAGGGCGATCTTCCCCTCACGCCTGTTGCTACCCTGAAAGCATGCGATTCGTCTCCGCCGGTGCGGTATCGGCCCTCACCCTCGCCCTCCTTCTCAATGCTTGTGCCTCCAAACCGGAACCGCCCAAAGTCAGTGCCTTCGTCGACGCCTACTACGACGCGCTATTTGCCTGGAGCCCCTCCTTCGGAACCAGTGTTGGGTTCCATCAATACGACAACCGATTGGAGGATCGCTCGGCCGCTGCCTACGAACGGCGTGTCGCTGTACTGAAAGATCTGCTAAAGCAGGCTGAGGTGCTGGAGGCCGCCAAGCCCGCCGAGCAGGATCAGATCGACCTTACGATGATCCACAATTCCATCCAGGCCGAATTGCTTGATCTCGAAACCATCCAAACCTGGCGGCACAATCCCATCGACTACGTTGCCTCCCCCGGTGGCGCCGTCGACCTGCTGATGAAACGCGACTTTGCCCCCGCCAAGGAACGTCTGGCCGGTGTCACCGCTCGTCTCGTCGCGGCCCCGGCACTCATCGCCGCGATGAAGGCGAACGTCACGAATCCGCCCAAGGAGTTTACCGATCTTGCCATCCGTGTCGCAGGCGGCTCCATCGGCTTCCTGGAGCGGGAGGTCTCAGCCTGGGCCAAGGACGCGGCTGGTGGTGACGCACAGGCATTCAGTGACTTCCAGAAGGCCGACACAGCGGTCGTTGCGGCCATGAAGGACGCTGCTGCCTGGCTCAAGTCCGACCTGTTGCCTCGCTCCAACGGTGCCTACGCCATTGGGGCTGAGAACTTCTCCAAAAAGCTATTGTACGAGGAGATGGTCGACCTGCCGCTCGATCGCGTTCTCGCCGTCGGACAGGCCAATCTCGATAGGGACTATACCGATTTTGTCGAGACGGCGAAGAAGATCAACCCCAAGCTCTCTCCCGCCGACGTGATGAAGTCGCTGGAAGCCGACCACCCGGCTGAAGCGGATCTCCTCCCCGCCGCCCGCCGCACTATCGAAGGCACGCGCACCTTTCTCATCGAGCACAAGATCGTCACCGTTCCATCGGACGTCCGTCCTCGCATCGAAGAGACTCCGGTGTACGCTCGTGTCGGCAGCTTTGCCTCCATGGATACCCCCGGCCCCTATGAAGAGAAGGCCACCGAAGCGTTCTATTACGTCACTCCGCCGGAGATGAACTGGGACGCGAAGCACAAGGAAGAGCACCTGCGTCTCTACAACAAGTACGTCATGCAGATGATCACCATCCATGAAGCGTTCCCCGGCCACTATCTCCAGTTCCTGTACGGCAAGCAGTTCCCCACGAAGACCCGCAAGCTGAGTGGTGCTGCCTCGAACGCTGAAGGCTGGGCTCACTATGCCGAGCAGATGATGCTTGAGCAGGGCTATGGCAATGGTGACCCGAAGATCCATCTTGCTCAGTTGTCCGAGGCGCTGTTGCGGGACTGCCGTTACATCGCCGGCATCAAGCTCCACACCCAAGGTTGGACCGTCGAGCAGGGTCAGAAGCTCTTCGTCGAGAAAGGCTTCCAGCAACCGGCCAACGCCTTCGAGGAGTCGCGGCGCGGGGCCTACAATCCCACTTATCTCTACTACACGCTCGGCAAGCTCATGATCTACAAGCTGCGCGCCGACTACCAGCAGGCCAAAGGCTCGGCGTACTCTCTGCAGGGCTTCCACGACGAGTTCGTGAAACAAGGCCCCCTGCCGCTGAAGCTCATGCGGCAGATCATGCTGCCTGGCAACACCGCTCCCCTGCTTTGAGTTCCGTCAATCGCAACGCAGCGCGCTCATCGGTTCAATCCGGAGAGCGCGCAATGCGGGTACCAACATCGCCAATACGGCCACACCCGATAGCACCAGCGGCACTGTGAAGAACGTCCGCGTATCGTGTGCCTGCACACCGTAGAGCAGGCTCTGGACGGCGCGGGCCATGGCAAAGCTCAGCAGGACTCCCGCGGCCAGCCCCGCCCCGGTCGGCAGAATTCCCTGGCGGAACACCAGTGCCAGTACATGGCCGCGCTGCGCGCCCAGAGCCATTCGGAGGCCGATCTCCGGAGTCCGGTCCACCACGCTCTGGGCTACCACTCCGGCCAACCCAACGCCCGTGAGCAGCAGAGCAAGTCCCGCGAAGACCCCCGCCAGCACCATCTGGAGCCTGGGTCCGGCCACAGCCTTGGACAGCACGTCTTCCATCGTTTGCACGTGCGACACCGCCAGGCTGGCGTCGATCGACCGAATCTCACCGCGCACCAGAGCTGCCAGCGTGGACGGCTCCATCGCGGTCCTAACCACGAGGTCGCGCACCATCGGGGCCGCCTGCAATGGGTTGTACATCACCGGACGCACCGGTTCATCCAGGTTGTACTCCCGCACATCCGCCACTACACCCACAATCCGGCATTTCGCTTCCTGGTTGCTGTCAGTGAATGTGGCACCCAAGGCTGTTCGCCCGGGGAAATAGCGTTTCGCGAAGGTCTCGTTCACCACGGATCCATACACCGGACCCTGTGTGTCGCGAGCCTCCATCATCCGGCCTTCCACCAGCCGCATACGCATGGTCGGAAAATAGGAAGGTGTGACGTAACGATGCGGAACGACGATTTCCTGCCCACGCGGCGGTGCCGGCCTGCCGTCAAACGTCACCATGCTGGCGCCACCCGCCATGCTGGTGGGTGCGCGATAGGTCCAACCTGCGTCCGCCACACCTGGAATCGTTTTGATCTTGACCAGGGAAGCGAGATAGAAAGCAACCTGCTGCTCATCCTTGGCATAGGTCTTGTCGGGTAGCACCAGTCGCATGGTGACAACACCCTCCGGATCGAACCCCAACTCCTGACGCTGCAACTTCAGGAAGCTGTGAAGGAAAAGTCCGGCCCCCGTCAGCATCAGTACGGAAAGGGCCACTTCGGTTCCCACCAGTAGTTGACGCAGTCTGGTGCGGCCGCCCACTTGATTCCGGCCGCCCTGCCGCAGCGAATCCGCTTCCGCGGCACGCCAAGTCAACAGCCCAGGTGCAAGGCCTGCCAGCAGAGCCGTCAAGGCTGCGGCTACCATCGAGAAGCCCAGCACCATGGGATTCAGTTCAATGTCTTTTGCTCCATATAGGGTCTCCGGCAACAGCCGCGATACGCCGTCCTTGGTCCATGCTGCCAGGGCGATTCCCACGACACAGGCAATCGCTGCCAGCACGGAGCTCTCCACCAACTGCAGCCGCAGGAGCCGTGCTCTTCCAGCCCCCAGTGCGGCGCGAACCGCAAACTCCCGCTGCCGGCCTGCGGCCCTTGCGACCAGCAGGCCGGCCACATTCGCGCAGGCGATCAGCAGCAACAGACCTACGATCCCCAATAGGGCCAACAGCATGGGCTGCTGGCGACCGCTCAGTGTCTGGCGCAGGCTTTTGACCACGGCGCCCACCTGAGCGTTGGAATCCGGATACTGCCGCTCCAGTCGTTTGGCGATGCCGCTCATCTCCGCCCGTGCCTGTTCTATGGTCACGCCGGGTTTCAGCTTCGCCATCACCTGAAGAAAATGAGAACCGCGCCGCGCCCGATCCTCCGGACTGAACGCTAGCGGAGTCCATATATCCGCCTCGTAGCCGGCTATGCGGAATCCGGGTGGCATGACGCCAATTACTGTGGCGGCTGTTCCGTCCAGCGACAGGGTCCGTCCGATCACTGCCGCTTCGCCGCCGAACCGGTCGCGCCACAGCGAGTGGCTCAGAATCGCAACCGACGGCGCGCCGGCCCGATCTTCCGCTTCCGTAAACACCCTGCCCAATAGGGGCTGCACGCCCAACAAAGGAAACAGTTCCGCTGTCGACTTCAGACCCTCAACGCGCGTTGCTTCTCCTTGGCCCGTCAGTGTGAACGCCCAGCGCCTCAGGGCCGTCATGTCCCCCAGCGTCTTCGACTGCTGCTTCCAGTCGTAGTAGTTTGCCGGCGCGGGGGTGTTCTCCGGGAACCCCATTGCCGAAGCCTCTTCCCAGACATGGACGATCCGCGCCGCATCCACGTACGGCAGCGGCCTCAGCAGCACCGAATGCACCACGCTGAACATGGCTGTCGACGCTCCGATCCCGAGACCGAGTGTCAATACCGCCACTACCGTGAAGCCTAGTGTCTTGCGTAGGGAACGAAAGGCAAAAGTTAAGTCGGGAAGCATGTTGAGCGTCTTTTCGCACGCCCGAAGCCAAACGCAAGGCTCGCCGGATCAGCACTTTGGTCCTAGATGGCCCGCTTCTCACTGTCCGCCAGTGGGACTCCCTGTCCGCCCTTAAAACAGGCGGCGCAGGTCGGAGAATCGCTCGACAATCTCCAGTCGTCCGGGGCCCGGCGCTCGCAACTCCTGCCGTTCCAGCGTCCACGTCCGTTGGTGCGGCACGAAGACCGCGTGTAAGCCGGCCTCCAGGGCCGGGTTGATGTCGGATTTTGGTGAGTTCCCGATCATCCATGTGATCGCCGGGTCCAGGCCCCGCTCAGACACGAGCCGCTCATACGCCTCGCGATCCTTCTCCTTGAGGATGGCGGTATGTTCGAACCACACGCCTACGCCGGAGCGGTCGATCTTTAGCTTCTGCTCTTCTTCATGGCCCTTCGTGCAGATAGTCAGGGCGTGACGCCCTGCCAGGTATTCCAGCGTCTCAGCCACGCCATCCATCAGATCGATGGGCTGTTCCAGAATACGAAGCGCGAAACCCTTCACTGTCTCCAGATCCTCGGCCCGGATCGCCCGCCCCGCCAGGCGCCGGTAGCACTCCTGAAGATTTCGTCCGAAGTTCCGCGAACCGTACCCATGCACCTTGCTGTTGGCCAGTTCGATCTCATCCAGGATGCTCCGGATCTCATCGGCCGACAGAGTGGAGTGTTCCAGGAATGCAACAAACTGCTCGAACGCATCCTCGAAGTAGATGTTGTTCTCCCAAAGCGTGTCGTCGGCATCGACCAGTAGGTTCAGGCGCATGCGTCGTCGTTTAGTCCAGGCCCGTGACGTCGGGTACGTGCTTGCTGTGGCCGTTCCGCCGCGCGATCTTCCTGACTTCCTTGCCCACTTTGTGGCGTTCCAACAGGACGGCGAGATGCTCGCAAACTTGTTCCATTCGGTCGGCTTCGGAACGTATCTGTAGAATCGTCTGTCGAAAGTTCAGGTCTGGCGAAATCTGCGCCAATTGGAAGCTCAACTCTGGGTGATCTGCCTCCGGAGTCTCCGTTTCCTCCTCCATCAGCCGCGCCAGTTCCTCAAACCGTTCCAAGGCGAGGAGAATCGTCTGAGAGCTTGCTGGCTCCAGGTCATCGTCCTCAAAATATTGTACTTCGGCCTGGAAGAAGCTACGGTCGGTTTGAATCGCGAGAATCTCAAATCGCTGACGTCCGAATGTGATGATGACCATCCGCCCGTCTTCGAACCTTTGCACCACCTGCTCTACCGTCGCTGTGCTACCGGTTCGCAACACGCCGTTTCCCCGCGACAGCACGACCCCGAAAGCACGGTCCTCGGCGATGCACTCGTTGATCATCTCCTTGTACCGCTCTTCGAAGATGTGAAGCGGTAGAGTGGTGTTCGGAAATAACACCACCTCCAGCGGAAACAGCGGCAGCGGTCCCTCCGGCATCCTTGTATTATTGCTCATGCGGAGGTGGCGCCAGGACGCTCCCTCAACCGCCAGGGCAAATGAAGATCTCCGGCCAGATCGTCCTCATCACAGGCGCAAGCTCAGGCATTGGTGCCGCTTGCGCATCAGAGCTTCGCCGAAACGGCGCCAGCCTCGTCCTCACCGGCCGCTCCCCCGGGCGGTTGGCCCAGGTCGCCAAGCCAGGAGACCTCGTTCTGCCCGGCGACCTATGCGACGCGCCCTTCCGAGAAGCCCTCGTCCAGCAGGCCATCCTGCACTTTGGGCGCATCGACATTCTGCTGAACAACGCTGGATTTGGCCTCTACGCCCCACCCACCCGTTCACCCCTCGACGAAGTCCGGGCCATGTTCGAGCTCAACCTCTTTGCCCCGCTCGATCTGATCCAGCGCACCGCGCCCTTGATGAAAGCGCGTGGAAGCGGCATCATCGTCAATATCAGTTCTGTCGCTGGGAGATTGACCTTGCCGTGGCTCTCTATGTACTCCGCCTCGAAGTTCGCATTGTGCGCACTCTCCGAGGGGCTGCGTTCTGAACTTTCCGGTACCGGTGTCCACGTCATCACCGTCTGCCCCGGCTATGTGAGAACCGCGTTCCCGGGCAACGTACGTGGTGGCACAATGCCCGCCTCTCTCAGCAACCCGTCGCGCTTCGCCATTACGGCCGAAGAATGTGCCAGTGCCATCGCGCGGGGCATTGAGAAGAGGGCAAACACCGTCGTGACTCCGGCCAGTGCCCGGCTCCTGCTTCTCGCGGCGCGCCTCTTTCCATGGCAGACTGAAAGGTTCTTGGCGCGGTTCCACCGCCAATTGGAGCAGCAAGCATGATTCTTAAGTTGAAGCGCACGCCGGGTATTTACCTGGTGGGCTTCATGGGCAGCGGAAAAACCACGGTAGGACGGTCTCTCGCCAAGTATCTCGGCTGGCGGTTTGCCGATCTGGACGAGGACATCGAAGCTCGCGAACAGAAGCCCATCGGCCAGATTTTTGACCAGCACGGTGAGGAGGAGTTTCGCCGCATCGAGAGCGACGCCCTCAAGCGCCGCGTCGCTGACGTGGCCCGCGGTGTCCCCTGGGTCATCTCGGTGGGCGGTGGATGCTTCTCGCAAGCCCGTAACTTCGAGCTCATCCAGAACCACGGCCTTTCCATCTGGCTCGACGCGCCTCTCGAACTCATCCGCTCCCGCGTCGCCCATTCCACTCACCGGCCTCTTGCTCGCGATCCGGAGAAATTCGAAACGCTCTACTGGGAACGCCGCCCGTTCTACGACAAATCCGACTATCGAGTGGCCGTCGGGCCCGACGGTTCCCAGGGCGCAGTCGACTCGATCCTCAAGTTGCCCATATTCTAGAAATCGATGTCTCTTTCCAGGATCCTTCGTCGCGACGCTCAGGCCATCTTCAAGGCCGCTGTTGCCGCAGCTCAGCCGGAAACCGCCGTCCTGGCCGCCCTCAAGAACCTTCCCGTCCACCGCTATCGACGCATCTTCGTGCTCGGGGCAGGGAAAGCTTCGGCTGCTATGGCCCACGCTGTGGAGCGCGCCCTCGGGAAACGTGTTACCGCCGGGCTCGTCAATACGAAGGACGGTCACCTCGCCAGGCTCAAACGGGTTCAGTTGAATGAGTGCGGCCACCCTGTGCCCGATCAGCGGGGCGTTGATGGGGCCCGCCAGATCGCCCGCCTTGCCGGAGAAGCCGAAGCGGACGACCTCGTCCTGTGTCTCATCTCCGGTGGCGGCTCCGCGCTGCTCCCTCTGCCGGCTCCCCCCATCACCCTTGCGGAGAAACAGGTCACCACGAAGCTATTGCTTGGCTGCGGTGCCACCATTCACGAACTCAACGCCGTCCGCAAACACCTCTCGCTCATCAAGGGCGGCCAATTGGCTCGGCTGGCTGCGCCGGCTACCGTGATTTCCCTCATGCTCTCCGACGTTGTCGGCGACCCTCTCGACGTCATCGGCTCCGGTCCCACCGCGCCAGACCCGTCGACGTTCCAATCCGCCTGGACGGTCATCGAAAAGTACGGCCTTGCCACCCAGTTGCCCGCACCAGTCCGTGAGCGGCTGCAGGCTGGCCTCAAGGGGGAGGTCGAAGAGACTCCGAAAGCCGGTGACCCATGTTTTGAGGGTACTCGCAACCTCGTCATCGGCAGCAACCTCCTGGCGGTCAAGGCAGCTTCGGCCAAGGCAAAGGATCTTGGCTACAAACCCGTAGTGCTTTCTACGACGATTGAAGGCGAAACCAAGGACGTCGCGTTCATGCACGCCGCCATCGCTCGGGAAGCGCGAGCTACCGGCCGGCCCGCCAAGCCGCCCGTCTGTTTCATCTCGGGCGGTGAAACCACGGTCACCATCAGGGGGGATGGTCTCGGTGGGCGCAATCAGGAATTTGCACTCGCCGCCGCGCTTGTCCTCGACGGACAGCCTGGAGTCCTCGCCTTCAGCGGCGGCACCGATGGCACCGATGGACCTACCGACGCGGCAGGGGCCATGGCTGATGGTGACACAGTCAGGCGAGCTGCGAAGCTGGGGCTCAACGCGGCCTCGGCCCTTGGACGCAACGATTCCTACAATTTTTTCTCCCCTCTGGGCGACTTGGTGAAGACCGGCCCGACGGGTACGAATGTGATGGATGTCCGTCTTCTCCTGCTCCAATGACGTTCGTTGGCTGCGGCGCCATGCCTCCTGGCGGTGCCCTATGCTAGATTGAGTTGACCGTAAGCCTAATCCTATGAGTGACACTTCCGCCGAACTGCTGAAAACGCCCCTCAATGAAGCTCATCGCGCGCTCAAGGCCCGCATGGTGGACTTCGGCGGCTGGGACATGCCTGTTCAGTACTCCGGCATCATCGACGAGCACAACACCGTCCGCACGGCCGTCGGCCTGTTCGACGTCAGCCACATGGGCGAAATCGAGATCAAGGGGCCTGAAGCCCTCTCTCTCGTAAACTACGTGTCCACCAACAACGCCGCTAAGCTCGCCACTGGCCAAGTCCACTACGCCGGCCTGCTCTACGACCACAGCGGCTTCGTCGACGACATCCTGGTTCACAAAGTCGCTGACGATTCGTACTTCCTCTGCGTCAACGCCTCCAACCAGGACAAGGACTTCGAACACATCGCCGCGCAGAACCGCTGGGATTGCACTGTCGAAAACGCAGGCCCTCGGTACGCGCAAATTGCCGTCCAAGGTCCCAAGGCGCTGTCCACCCTTCAGAAACTCACCAAGACTGATCTCAGCGCCATCAAGTACTACTGGTTCACCGACGGCGAAGTCTCCGGCGACTGGGCCCGCATCGCCCGCACCGGCTACACAGGTGAAGACGGCTTCGAAATCTATGTCGATCCCAGCCTTGCCGGGAAGCGCTGGACCGAACTGATGGAAGCCGGCCAGGAGTTCGGGATCAAACCCGCCGGCCTCGGCGCCCGCAACACGCTCCGCATGGAATCCGGCATGGCCCTTTACGGGCACGAGATCGATGCTTCCATCTCCCCACTGGAGGCCTGCCTCCAGTGGATCGTCAAATTCGACAAGGGTGACTTCCTTGGCCGCGCCAAACTGGAAGAACAGAAGGCCGCCGGGCTCACCCGCAAGCTCATTGGTTTTGAAATGTGCGGTCGCGGCATCGGCCGCGACGGATATGAGGTCCGCGTCGCGGGCGCTCCCGCCGGCTGGGTGACCTCCGGCGGTCCCTCCCCGACGCTCAACAAGAACATCGGAATGTGTTATCTGCCCATCGACAAGGCTCAACCCGGAACCCCCATCGAAATCATGATCCGGAATGCACCTGTCGAGGCGGTGACCGTCCCTATCCCTTTCTACAAGCGAGCGAAATGAACTACCCAGAAACCTTCCGCTATACGAAAGAACATGAGTGGGTGTCCGTCGACGGCGACACCGGCACAATCGGAATCACCGATCACGCCCAGAACGAACTCGGCGATATCGTCTACGTTGACCTGCCCAAGGTCGGCTCGGTGATCGAGACAGGCAAGAGCCTGGGCTCGGTTGAGTCCGTCAAGGCCGTCAGCGACATCTACGCGCCCGTTTCGGGTGAGGTTCTCGAGATCAATAATCTCCTGGCCGACGCCCCTGAAAAACTGAACGAAGATCCTCACGGCGATGCCTGGCTCGTGAAGATTCGCCTCTCCAACCCTGGAGAGGTGGCCGGCCTCCTCTCCGCCGCCGACTATCAGGCCTTCATCGGCAGCTGAGTTCCGCCGAGTTCAGCCCTCCTCCGTTTATTCCCCGTCGAATTCCACGCGGCCCGACAGACTCGAAAGCCGGGCCGCAAAGGCTACAATGGAAGATTGGAGCGGCCCTCTCGGCCCCTCCATTTCCGGGAGCCATCACAATTGCGATACCTGCCCCACTCTGACGCCGAGCGGCGTGCCATGCTCGACGCTTGCGGACTTAATTCCCTCGATGACCTCTACGCTCACCTCCCCGCGGAAGCACTCTTCCCTCGGACCCTCGACATTCCCGCCGGCAAATCGGAGTACGAAATCTCCGACTACTTCAAGCAGCAGGCTGCTAGGAACGCCGACAGCTATGCCAGTTTCCTGGGAGCGGGCGTCTATGCCCACTACCGGCCCGTTCTTTGCGACGTGGTCGTGAGCCGCGGTGAGTTCCTCACCTCCTACACGCCCTACCAGGCCGAAATCGCCCAGGGTACCCTGACGACGATCTTCGAATTCCAGACCATGGTCTGCCAGCTCACCGGCATGGAAGTTGCCAACGCGTCCATGTACGACGGCTCCACCGCCGTGCCGGAGGCCGCCATGATGGCTGCCCGCGTCACCGGCCGCCATAAGTTCCTGGTCGCCGCCAACCTCCACCCTGAGTACCGCGAAGTGCTCGACACCGCCGCCCGCAATGCGCAGCTCCATGTGGAGTCCTTCGGTTACGACCCCAAGACCGGCACCATCGACATCGCCGGTCTCGAATCGAAGCTCGACAAGGACATCGCCTGCGTCATTCTCCAGTCCCCGAACTTCTTCGGCATCGTGGAGAACATCAGGCAGGCCTCCGAACTCGCCCATAAGCACGGCGCGCTGCTGGTCGTTGTCTTCTCTGAAGCCGTTTCACTCGGCCTGGTTGAGCCGCCTCGCGATGCCGATATCGTTGTCGGTGAGCTCCAGAGTTTCGCCATCTCGCCCAGCTACGGCGGGCCCTTCGCCGGCATCATCGCCACGAAGGAAAAGTACATGCGTCAGATCCCCGGCCGCCTCGTCGGGGAGACCAAGGATGCCGACGGCAATCGCGCCTTCTGCCTCACGCTCTCCACGCGCGAACAGCACATCCGCCGCGAGAAGGCCACGTCCAACATCTGCACCAACCAGGCCCTCATCGCGCTGATGGCCACGGTCTTCATGAGCGTCTACGGCAAGCAGGGTTTGCGCGAATTGGCCGAGCAAAACCTCGCCAAGGCGCACTATCTCGCTAAGGGGCTCGATCTCCCCTTCAGTGGACCATTCTTCAACGAATTCGTCGTCCGCCCCAAGGGCAAATCTCCGGAAGAGGCTAACGCGGCGCTTCTCGGGAAGAAGATCATCGGCGGTCTGCCGCTGGGGCGCTTCTTCCCCGAGTTGAAGGACTCCATGCTGCTCTGCGCCACTGAAATGTCGAAACGCGCCGACATCGACGCCGTCAAGGAGGTTCTGCTCTAATGCCCAAGACACTCGGCAAGATCCGCCCCCATCTCACGCAGAACGAATCCCTGCTCTTCGAGCTCTCCCATCCGGGCAAGACCGGCTATCAGCTGCCTGAACTCGATGTGCCCGCCGTGGACGCCTCCGAGGCCCTGGGTGGCGACAACGTCCGTACGGAAATCGAGAACTTCCCCGAAGTCAGCGAAGTCGAGGTCATCCGCCACTTCACGCGCCTGTCCACCTGGAACTACGGCATCGATCTGGGCCTCTTCCCGCTGGGTTCATGCACGATGAAGTACAACCCGCGCATCAATGAGGCTGTGGCCCGCATCGAAGGTCTGGCCTGGGCGCACCCCTATCAGCCAGAATCCCTTTCGCAGGGCGCCATGGAGATCGTCGCAGTTCTCGAGCAGTACCTCGGCGAGATCTTCGGCATGGATGCCGTCACGCTCCAGCCCTCCGCCGGCGCGCACGGCGAGTACACCGGCATCATGCTGGTCCGTGCTTACCTCGAGTCGTTGGGCAACCCGCGCAAGAAGGTTTTAGTCCCCGACTCCGCCCACGGCACCAACCCGGCCACGGCCAGCATCGCCGGCTACGAGGTCGCCACGCTCAAGTCCAATGAGCAGGGCATGATCGATCCCGCGGTCCTCGAAGCCGCTGTCGACGACACCGTCGCCGCCATGATGATCACCAACCCCAACACGGTTGGTGTCTTCGAAGAGAACATCGTCAAAATCGCGGGCATCCTCCATGCCAAGGGCGCCCAGGTCTACATGGATGGTGCGAACCTCAACGCGCTGGTCGGTGTCGCCCGCCCCGGCGACTTTGGTATCGACGTCCTCCACTCCAACCTGCACAAGACCTTCTCCACCCCGCACGGTGGCGGCGGTCCTGGGGCCGGAGCCGTGGGCGTCAAGTCCCACCTCGAACCCTTCCTGCCCACCCCGCGCCTGCGCCAGGCCAACGGCCAGTGGACCTGGGACTACAACTGCCCTCAATCCATCGGCCGCGTCCGCGCCTACTACGGCAACTTCGGCGTCCTGGTCCGCGCCCTGGCCTACATCATGGCTCATGGCGGCCCGGGCCTCCGCAACGCCACTCTGGACGCTCTGCTGAACGCCAACTACCTGCGCGCCAAGCTTGCGCCTTACTTCCAGATCGCCTACAACGCGCCCTCCATGCATGAGTGCGTGTTTGAGGATACCCGCCAGGAGGCCAAGGGCGTGCGCACCGGCGACATCGCCAAGCGCCTCATCGATTACGGCTTCCATCCCTATACCGTCAGCTTCCCCATGATCGTGCATGGCGCGCTCATGATCGAACCCACGGAAACGGAATCGAAGCAGGAGCTCGATGCCTTCTGCGAATCACTCATCGCCATCGCCAATGAGATCGACACCGATCCCGAGATGGTGAAGCACGCGCCTTACATGACCCGCACTTCGCGTGTGGATGAAGTCACCGCGGCGCGCAAGCCGATTGTTCGTTGGAAGCCGTAAAGCTTCCTGCATGGCGGCCGGAGCGGAAGTCCTTTGTCGCCCCTGGCAGGGCGGCAACGAACCCGGCGTGTCCGCTCCGGTCTCACACGCCTTTGGACGACGGAGCCGCGCATTTGATAGCGCGGCCCGGCATCAACGTTTTTTCCGAATCTGACCGATGGCGGTAGTCGCCGTGGCCTGCACGCGCGGGATCTTCTCCAGTTCCGACAGCATCGGCAGAGCCTTCGCTGCCTCCGGGCCAATCCCACCCAAAGCGATCGCCACACTCCGTTGCACATGAGCGTCTTCGCCTTTTACCTCACCGGCCGCGATCAGTGCGTCCATCACCGCCAGTGCTCCGTGTCCCTGCCTGGCAATCGCATCCGCCGCCGTCATGCGGATCCCCGTATCCCGGTCCTTCAATGCTTCGGCCAGCGCCGGCAACGCCTCTTTCGCGCCAACGCCCAAATCACGTAGAGCCAGCGCGGCAACGCCTCGCTGTACAGTGTCCGGATCCTTCAACGCGCTGATCAGGTTCTTGACGTCCTTCGGAGCCACCGGAGCGCTCACCACCGACGGTTGCCCAACCTTGGCCAGAATCAGGCCGTCGAGTCCCAGGTGATACCCCGTGGCTCGCATGTCTTTGCCGGCGCATAGGAACGTCAGCCAGTGCCGCCCCTTTGTCAGTTTCCGCCAGCCCAGCATCCGGTCTTCCGCCACATACAACTCCGGACCCCACCCGCTAAACGCCACCCGCGCGCGCATGTTGGCGCCCGGTTCGTGCTCCAGGTCGCCCTCGTCCATCACTGGAGCTCCATCCAGCAGTGTGCTGTAGTCTCCATAATCCGGAGCATGCGCCACCTGCGCCACAATCTCGTAGTACCCGTCTTCCGCCACATCCAGCGGGATCTCGATGCGCGAACCCGGGCCCTCCGCCTGGAAGTACAACAAATCCCGCGACCAGAAGACCTCCTTCTGGATCTCCATCCGGCCCTTCTCTGTCCGTACCTCTGAAGCCAGCGATTCCGCTTCAATCTGCTTCGCGTTCCCGTGCGGCAGACGCGCCGAACCATACGGCGGCTCAGGCAGGCCCTGCGCCACCCCCTGCTGATACCAGAACGCCACGGAAGAGAACAGATCCGCCCTCTCCTCAAACGCCGACCGCACCGTGCCGTTCTCGTTGTACGTCCAGCCGCCGTGCTCAAACACGAACCGCAGGCTCTTCTGGAACGGAATCGGATCCCGCACGTGCCACCGGTAGGCCGACATGCGCGACCCTCGGCCTGTACCTTCCGCCGTGGTCACTCCCCAATACGGACTCTCCCCCACCCGCAAACTCCAGGCGTCGTTGAAGTAGTCTTCTGTGCCCGTACCCTGGATCGACGCAACCTTCTCGCCGTCGATGAAGAAGTGGTCGTCCCCCTCGCCGAACCAGCCCGGCGCCACCTGGATGACATTCAGCAGCGTCCCCACATACTGCCCCCGGCCTGTGACGGACAGCACTTCGTACGGCTGCCCGGGCTTCGTTGGCAACTCCTGCCGGTACCAGGCGTGGAAGTACCCGATATCCGCCGGCAGCGGCCTCTTTTCCCAATCCACGTGATAGTACAAGTTGGAGACGCGCCTGCGTCCCTCGTTGGTGATCGTGATCTTGCAGGCCTTTCGGAAGGGCATCGCCCAGTAGGAGTTGCGCGACCGGCCCTCTGACCCGTTCACCACCATCAACGACCGCAAGGATCGCTCGTGCCCCAGCCCCACGCCGAAGAAGTCACCCACCGGTACGTCCACGCTCGGCATCGAGCTGTGGTCGTAATAGACTCGCAAGCGCAGCAGCCTCGGCCAGGCATACTCGTTCGCCGCAATGGTCAGCCAGATGTGCTGCACCACCCCTGGACCTTCCAGGTCCGCCAGCACTACCGTCTCTCCGGGAATCGGCCGCTTGCTGTCGTCGTTACTGGTGAGGTCGGTATTATTGCTGGACGACCGGAACGCCCGCCCCTCGTGCAGCCGCGCCAGATCCAGTGAATCCTGGGCGGACAAAACGGCTGCCCAGGCACAGAACATCACCAGTACTCGCATGAAACCTCCTGCTGCGGACACGTTGAGCCGCGCCAGGCCCTCGCTGACCCAGCATGCTATCACGCGACGCCCACGCGGTTTCAGCCCCGCTCCGCCCCCGCCAGCATCTCCCGGCAAACCTCATCCAGAATGTGCGTCCAGGCCGCCCGCACGTCATCGTAAAAGTCGGGCTGCATCGCCTGGGCCAGCGCCCAGATCAATGCTGTGCTCACCGTCTGGTAGTGCTGTGGCTGCACGCCGTAGTCGACGTGCCTCCGCCCGAGGTCTCTCAATGTGGGCCGCAACTGATCCAACCGGTCGGCACTTTCCACCACCAGTGACAACGTGTCCATCAGCTTCACCGATTGCGCTTTGAAATCGACGTGGAACAATCCGCGTAGAGACGGATCCATATCGAACAGCCGTCCATAAAACAACATCGCCGTCGGGATCGCCATCTCCCGGATCAGCTCAAAGCTCTCGCGGACCAGTTGTGCATCCTGCCGCATCACTTCCCTTTCAATGCCTTTTCCACACGCTGCATCTCGTCCCTGTGATAGCGCGTGAATCCGGGCTTGTCCTGCAGTTCCCGAAACTGAGCCAGTGCCTTCTCGTGCCAGCGCCGCGCATCCGCGGCTCGATGCAGTTTTTCGTAGGTCGACGCCAATCCGGAGTAAGCCCTGGGCGCCAGAGCCCGCTGCGGCACGCCTGCCCCCTTTACCGTGCTAAGCTTCTCCGCGACAGCCACCGCCTGGTCGGCATACCGTAGCGCCGCCTCACTCTCGCCGCGCCCCGCGGCTGCCTCCGCCAGCCTCCGGCCGGTCGTGATGTAGATTCGATAGAACGGCAGCATCTCCGCCAGGTGTTGTTCCGCCAGTTGGTGGCTCACCAGGAATTCGTGGTCGGCTTCCCGCGCCCGGCCCGCCCCCAGAAGTACATCGCCCAACTGCTCGTGCAGCGCCGCCAGATTCACCACGATGTTGATATTGGCCGGGCTGTTCTTCGACGCCTGCTCCAGCAGTTCCGACGCCTGCCGGAACAGGACCACCTGCTCCTCCGCGCTCTGCGCCGGCAGCGCCGCCGTGCGCATCGTCGCCATCCCGTAGTCGAACAGGCTCCCCTGGTCCGACGGATTGCCCGCGTGCAAGTCCCTGGCGATCTCCATCATCTTGCGGAACGCCGCCAGCGCGCCCGCCTTGTCGCCCAGGTTCGGATAGTTCGGGTTTCCCTTCACATCGCCCAGGTGACTGTACGCCAGCATCCTTTGCCGCTGGTGGTCGATGTTGGTCGGCTCGTCCCGGCAGATCTTCTCCCAGGAATCCGCCGCCAGCTGAAACCGGCTCACCGCCGCTTCCAGTTGGTTCACGCCCGCCAACGCCATGCCATACCCTGCATTCGTGGCCGCGACCGATGCCTGCAACTCCCGGTCCTCCGGGTTAGCCTTCAGCGCATCCTCCAGCAGCCCCAGTGCCTGTTTCTCGCTCTCCAGCGACTCTTTCGACTTGCCGTTTTCCCGGTACACCCTGCTGATCGAATCGTAGACACCGGCCAGACTCCGCCGGGCCTCGTTGTTCAACCCGCTCGTCGCTAGATCATCGCCGACCTTCACTGCTTCCTGATACAGCCGCAGAGCCTCGGCCTTATGTCCCGTGTAGCTCTCCAGGTTGCCAAGCCGTTGGTACACCCTCAGCCGTGCCAAGCCGGCCGGGCTGTTGTTGGGCAAACCCTCCATCGTCGCCAGCGCCTTCCTGAAACTCGCCTTCGCTCCCTCGGTGTCGCCCTTGTGCGAGCCCAGGATGTTGCCCTGCACCTCGCCCATCCGCTCATAGGCGCCGGCCAGTTCCGCCCGCAAATCCCCGTCGTCCCGGGACGACAGCGCCAGGTTGTCCAGATACTCCAGGCCCGTCCGGACAATCGCCTCCCGCGCGCCCAGGGAGCCCGGCAGCGGCTTCACTCTGTCGTACAGGTCGAAGATCAGTGCATTCGCCAGCTTCCGTGTCTGCCCGAATCTCTGCCGGGCCACAGCCGCTTCGTGCGCCGACACGATGACACCTCCGGTCAACGCCGCGGCCACGGTCAGTCCGGCCGCCATCACGCCCCCGTTCCTTTGGACGAACTTTCGCGCCCGGTAAGCCACAGTATCCGGCCGTGCGGTGATGGGCCGGTGTTCCAGGTGACGGCGGATGTCGCTCGCGAACTGTTCTACCGACTGGTAGCGCCGCGCCGGTTCCTTCTGCATCGCCCGGCCGATGATCGTGTCCAGATCCCCGGCTAGTTGCCTCGCCCTGGTCTTATCGCTGACCAAGGTGCTCGGCCGCCGGATCTGCTCCTCGCAGATCGCCCGCTCCAGCATCTGCGGTGAGTACTTCTCGATCAGGTGCGGCCGCGAGCCGGTCAGCAGCTCAAACAGCACGGCGCCCAGGGAATAAATGTCGCTGGCAACGGTGATCGGTTCTCCGCGCACCTGCTCCGGACTCGCATAGTCCGGCGTCATCATCGCCGCCCCCGTCACCGTCTCACCTTCCCCCGGTTCATGCAGCAGCAGCTTGCAGATGCCGAAATCCAGCAGCTTGGGGGTGCCCGTCGTATCAACCAGAATGTTGCCCGGCTTCAGGTCCCGATGCACCACCAGATTCTGATGCGCATGCGCCACCGCGGCGCAGACCTGCAGGTACAGCCGCAGCAACGGCTCCACACCCAGCTTGTGTTCCTCGCAATAGGTGTTGATGGGGACCCCATCCACCCGTTCCATCACGATAAATGGCAGTCCATCCTCGGTCGTCCCGCTATCCAGCAGGCGCGCAATGTTCGGATGCTGCAGCCGCGCCAGCGTCTGGCGCTCCCGCCGGAACCGGGCCAGGAAGAACTCGGTGTCCATCCCCTGCCTGACCAGCTTGATCGCGACCTCGCCCTGATACTGGTCGTCCGCCCGCTCCGCCAGGTAGACCGTACCCATCCCGCCGCGGCCCAACTCCCGCACCAGCCGGTAAGGCCCAATCCGCCGCGCTTCCGGTGCCGTCTGGCGCGAGTGCAGTTCCAGAACCGCCCCCGCTACCTCCTGCTCCACAAAGCCCCGGCCCGATTCGTCACTGGCCAGCAGCGCCAGAACCTCTGACCGCAGTTCAGCGTCGCCTCCGCACTGCGCGTCCAACCACGGCCCGCGCTCCGTCTTAGGCAGTTCAACCGCCTCGTAGAACAGTTCCTCTACTCGCTTCCAGTTCTCGGGTGACATCATCCCGTCGTCATCTATGCGGAGGTCCGGCTCATCTCTCTATGCAGCCACGCCTCGGCCAGTCTCTGCTCCCTACCCACAGTAGCCACCGAGACCTCCAGCGCATCCGCGGTTTCCTCCACGGTCATCCCGCCAAAAAAACGCAACTCGATCACCTTGGCCTTGCGTTCATCCACTACGGCGAGCTGGTTCAGAGCATCGTCCAAGGCAATAACGCCCGCACTCCGCTCCGGAGCAAGCGACAACGCCTCGTCCAGCGGAACGTCTGCCACGCCGCCGCCCCGCTTTTCACTCCGGTGTCTCCGAGCGTTGTCCACGAGGATCTGCCGCATCAGGTGGGCCGCCACTCCAAAGAAGTGCGACCGGCTCTGCCAGTCCGGCGCATCCTGGGCCACCAGTTTTAGATATGCCTCGTGCACCAATGCCGTTGGCTGCAGCGTTGCCGCGTTCCTCTCCAAACGCAGATACCGCTCCGCCAAGTTGTGCAATTCTCTATAAACAATGGGGGTGAGCAGGTCCAGTGCTTCCTTGTTCCCTTGGCCCCAGTCCACAAGAAGCTTCGTCACCTGTTCCCGGGTAGATCCACCGGGCAAATTGACCATAGCCCATTCTAGCCGTGAAAAATATCCACGCGCATTGCCACATTTTGCCGGTCGTTTACGCACATCTAGTTGGAGGCCACGAGAGGTAGCGGAACCTGGTCCCTGGTCCGGGCCACGTCCCACCTGCAGGCGCAAAAGTTATGAATATGAGTGCTATCCACAAGGCGATTCGACAGTCCGTCTATGACCGTCTGGAAGGTGGACGATTGGATGAGGCCGAGGATCTCTGTCGGGAGTCTCTCCTCATCCTTGAGGAGCTATGTCCCGTCCACGTCGATGTTGTCACCGCCCTTTGCCGCCTCGGTTGGATCCTCGACCGCCGTCGCGCGTGGGCCGAAGCCCTCGACTGTGCGGAAAGGGCGCGCGAGGTTCTCAACGAACTTGGGTCGTCCATTCCGGCCGGGCAGCGCGAGTCCCTTCTCCTTGACGCGTTGATCCTCCACGGGGTCGCATTGCGCCAACTCGGCCGCTACCGCCATGCCGAAGTCCCGTTCCAGCAGGCCGTCCGGCTCGCTGAAGTGAACCACGAAGTCCCCGAACTCCTCATCTCTGCCTGCGACCACCTGGCACTGAACTACCGGCTTGCCGGCAACTTTGAGCAAGCCGTCTGCCTTTACGGTCTCGCCATTTTATTCGCCCGGCGCGCATTCGGTGAGGTCAACGCCCTCACTGCTACCATGTGCTACCACCTCGCGGCCCTTCAGTTCAGCCGCGGCCGCTTCCAGGACGGCCTCACGCCGGCCCGTCAGTCCCTGGAGATGCGGCGCATCCTACTGGGCCCCACTCACCCCGATGCCCTCTCCGCCGAAACTGTCCTGAATCAGCTACAAACGGCCATGGAGAAAGAAGCCAAGGCCCGTCCGGTTCTCTCCGTTGTCCGGTCGGCCACGATGGCCAATACCGTCACCCTATCCGATCTGTGTAGCGCCGCTCTCTGACAAGCGCCGCCCGCGCACGCTACCGTGGATCTGGGCCCGTTGGGCCCGGAGTTCCGCATGATCCGGATTGCCCTCACACTCGTCTTTGCGCTCGCTACATTGGCCCTGCAGGCCCAGCCTCAATCTGTCTTTCCGATTTCAGTCTGGTATGGCGGAGGCAAGGCGCGAGCCCCGATGCTCGAATCCGGAGCCCGAACCAAGAAAGAGCTCTGGCGTCAGGATGTCCGCCAGATCAAGGCACTCGGCTTCAACACTCTCCGCGCCTGGATCGATTGGGCCACCGGTGAGCCCGCCGAGAAGCGTTACAACTTTGAGACTCTCGACGTCCTGCTCGAACTCGCTCAGGAAGAGGGACTTCATCTCCTTGTCCAGGTCTATATGGATTCCGCTCCGCAGTGGGTCGGCGAGAAATACCCCGATGCCCGCTTCGTCTCAGCCGGCGGTGAAGTCATACAGCCTGAGTCCGCGCCTGGCTACTGCCGCGACCACGCCGGAGTCCGTGCCGCCGACCGCGCTTTCTACACAGCCCTCGCCGATCATCTCAAACGCAGCCCGGCCTTCCTCGGGTTCGATCTTTGGAGCGAACCCCACGTGATCAACTGGGCCACGCCCGTTTTCATCGAGAAGCCCGAGTTCTGCTACTGCCCCAATACCCTTGCCCGGTTCCGCACATGGCTCCAGACTAAATACGGGTCACTCGATCACCTCAACACCGCCTGGTACCGCCAATATCACTCGTGGGATCAGGTGGAGCCCGGCCGATTCAGCACCATCCTGTCCTTCACCGACTACATCGATTGGAAGGCCTTCATCGTAGACAAACTCGGTCAGGATCTCCGTGACCGAGCCGATGCTGCCAAGCACGCCGCGCCGGACCGCCTTGCCGCCAGCCACGCTGCCGGCGTCGGTCTCTTCGCCTCGCCCCATCACTGGGAAGGACAATCCGACGATTGGACGATGGCCGGGCAAGTCGATTACTACGGCACCTCCTTCTACCCCAAGCACTCCGCTTTCATCGACCGCGACGTCCCCTGGCGGGCCGCCCTCCTCGACTTCACCCGATCCTTCGGCTTCGACGCCGGGCGCAAAGGCTTTTGGATCGGAGAACTCCAGGGCGGCTTCGGCACCATCGCCCTCAACGTCAGCCCCACGGTCACGCCCGAAGACATCCGCATCTGGACCTGGTCCGCGCTCGCCCGCGGAGCTAAAGCCATCAACTACTATGCCTGGTACCCCATGAGCTCCGGCTACGAATCCGGCGGCTTTGGCCTCAACCAGCTCGATGGCACCATCACCGCCCGTGCCCGCGAAGCCGGGTCGATCGCCCGTGTCGTCGACCGCAACCAGAAACTCTTTCTCGACGCCCGCCCGCCGCAAGCTGAGGTCGCCATCCTCTACAACCCCCTATCGCACTTTGTTGGAGGCCGCCAGCGCGCCGCGGTCTACGGCGGCCCGCAGGGCGAGGTCGCCGGCATCGAACGCGACTCCCTCCTCGGCATCCATCGCGCTCTCTTCTCCACAAACGTCCCCATCGACTTCATCCACATCGCTCATCTCACGCCGGAGAAGCTGCGTCAATACAAGCTTGTCTACTTCCCTTACCCGCTCATGATGCCGGAAGCTCCAGCGCAGCTCCTGCGGGCGTACGTCGCCGCTGGAGGGGCTTTGGTTGCCGAGGCTCGCCTCGGTTGGATGAACGAGGGCGGCAAGGCGTCAGATCGTATCCCCGGCATGGGCCTCTGGGAGCTCATGGGATGCCGCGAAACTGCAATCCAAACCGCACCGAAGGGCCGAACCGTCATCCATTGGGCCAGCACAGCATTCCCTGGCCTCCAGTCTGGCGATGCGCTGCCCGGTACCTGGTTCGAAGAATCCCTTGAGCCGCTTGGCCCGGCCTCCCGTGTCGTCGCCCGCTATGTCAACGGCGATGCGGCTGCCGTCGCCTCCACCTTTGGCCGCGGCAGAACCCTCATGCTCGGTTCCTACCTGAGCGCCGCCTATCAAACCACGCCCACTGCTGCGTCTGCGCGATTCTTCGACAGCCTGCTGGCCTGGAGCGGCGTCACCCGTCCGGTCCAGACCGCCAACGCGGAGGTCCGTTGGCTCGAATCCGGCCCAGACCGGCTCGTCTTTGTCCTCAATCACTCCGCCAAACCGGTGGAATCGATAGTCCGCCTCCGTGTGCCCGGTGGAAACCTCCAGGCCGTGGACCTCATCAATCCCGGCACCGTGGCCCTTCAATCCTTGCCACAAGTCGTCGAATTCTCGGTCCATCTGGAGCCGAACGCCGTCCGGGTGCTGCGCCTGTCGCCTCGACCTTAAGTACTCACGTTCGGAATTATCGTGACGCATTTGCGACGCAGCCGTCAGCGATCAGCTCTTAGCCGTCAGCTACACCGGCGCGGGCTGATTGCTGAGTGCTGATCGCTGAGAGCCTACCGCCGACACGTGTGCGAACTTCGGAAACCCTGTACTAAGCCAACACTTCCTCCAACAGGTAGCGCTTCAGTTTCTGGAAGTTGTCCGCACGGCCGCGGTCCTTCGGATCCGGAGCCGCGGCCGGTAACGCCTGAATCTGATCCTTCAAAGGCGCCGCTTTTGCTCCCAACGCGGTAATCGCGTTCAGAGCCTGCATCGCGACGTAGGCACCATGCTTCTCGTAATCCGAGAGGCGGATCAGTAGAGCGAGCGACTCTTTCAGATCCTCCGGCGTGCCGTGCTGCCCCAATGCTTCCGCAGCCACAATGGCCGCGGCCGGAGCCGGTCCACTACGCAGCGCCAGCAACTCCGTGCGGGCAGCCCCCACCTCTTCCGGGCCGCGCATCAGCACGCCTAAAGCGCCCCAGTAGCGCAACGCCGAGTCCCGGTCTCCCATCAATGCCTTCAGTTCCTTGCCGACACCTGGCTTTAGTGACGAGGCCAGGTCCGCCGCTGCCAGTACCTTATCCGCGGAGTACAGCTTGTCGTCGTGACCCATATCGTACGGAGCTCCGCCCTTCGACCGCTGGTGGATCTCGTCTTCCGGCAGAAGCCCGACATCGCGAAGTTCGCGCTCGTGGGCCAAGTGCGCCTTCCGCAGTTCGGCCAGCACCGCCTTGTGTTGCGCCGATCCCGCCAAGTTGTTGACTTCGTCCCGATCCACTCGCAGATCAAACAACTCCTCCGCCGGCTTCTTCTCCCAAAACTTCCGCTGCGCCGCATTCAGCTTGCCCTCTTTGTACAGGCGTTCCCATGCTGGCGTCGTTGGCGTCTCCCACATGTACGCCAGGTGTTGCCCGTAGATCTTGTGAGGCATGTAGTTCCGGACGTAGACGAAATGCTGGTTCCGCACGGACCGCACGCAGTCATACCGCTCGTCCATCCGGCCCCGGAACCCAAAGCTGTATTGGCGCGCCGGCCGCTCATGTTGACCCATGAACGCGTGTCCCTGATGGAAGGGCTGCGCCGGTAGCCCAGCCAGACTCAGCATCGTCGGCGCCAAGTCAACAAACCCTACCAGCCGGTCGTTCTTGCCACCTGCCGCATAGTCCTTTGGCGCCAGCGTCTTCCACTTCTCCGGAATCGACGCCACAATCGACACGTTCAAGCCAGAGTTGTAAGGCCACCTCTTGCTGCGCGGCATCCCGGATCCGTGATCGCCAAAAAACAGCACGATCGTGTCGTCCGCCAGTCTGTCTTTCTCCAAATCGGCGAGGATGTTGCCCGCCTGCCCGTCCATCGTCGTGATGTTGTCGTAGTACTGAGCCCAGTCGTGCCGCACCTCCGGTGTGTCCGGATGGTAGGCCGGGATCCGCGCCTTTGCTGGATCGTGCACCAGCGTGTGCGGCCGCTTTCTGATCTGGCTTTCGTGTGTAATCTCCAGATTGAACACCGAGAAGAACGGCTGCCCCGCAGCTCGATTGCGCCAATGCGCCTGCTTGCTCGAATCGTCCCAAGTACCCGCCGGCTTCTCGAGGTTGTAGTCTTCCTTCACGTTGTTTGAGCAGTAATAGCCTGCCTCTCGCAGATACCCGGGGAACATCTTCCAGCCCGCTGGCATCCTCGTCATCGAGCGCATGTGCTCCGAGCCTGTAGAAGGCGGATACAGGCCAGAAATGATCGTTGTTCGTGCTGGGGCGCACACCGGAGCATTCGACCACGCGTTCATGTAAATCGACCCGCGCGCGGCCAGCCTGTCGAGATTGGGCGTGACCGAGTAGGAGTCCCCGCATGCATGCAGATGGGGCCCCATGTCCTCGCACGAGATCCACAGGATATTAGGCCGGGGTGTCTCAGCGGCCCGTCCGGCCAGTAGTGTGGAGGCGGAAGCTGCAAAACTGCGTCGGGTCATAGGCAACTGCGTCATGGCGATGCCTATAAACCTATCGCTTCCATCATGGCGAGACAACGTCGGTTTATTTCGCGTTAGTTCAGCAGCCGCAACACCAGCCCGAGCCCATGACCAACCTCGGGCGGAAGGAGGACAATCTCATTGCCCGGAATGGACCTGCGATAGCCTAGGCAGCCGGATCCCGCAATAAATCCAGGAACACTTGCGCGGCACGAGGAAACGTCTTCCTCCGGCGGTGAATGATGCCCAGCGGCCTGATCAGATTACAGTCCAACGGCACCGTGCTGAGCCGGCCTTCTGCCACCTCATCCCGCAGCATCGGCGACGGCAGAATAGAGACCGCATGGCCCAGCCGCAACGCCTCCTTCATGCTCTGGATGTTGTCGAATCGCATCACGACATGCACTCGCACGCCCCGCTCGCGCAGGAAACGGTCAATATCCTTGCTAATGGGCAGATCTTCGTCGAACCCAATGAACTCCGTGTCTTCCAGATCCTTCGGATGCACCTTCTGCGCGTGCGCTAGAGGATGGTCGGGCGAACACGCCACCACCATGGGCTCCTCCCTCCACGGCAACACAATCACGTCGCGGGTCGCCTCCGGATAGCTCAGCAGTCCCAGATCCACTCGCTCGTCCAGGACCGCCTGATACACCTTCTCCGGGCGTAGGTAGCTCACTTCCAGTTGCGCGGCCGGCAGCCTTCGGTAGAACTCTTCCTCCAGCCGTGACATGTCGCTGATACCGACAGAATAGATGGCAGCCACCCGGACCGTGCCGCCTGCTCCACCCTTCAGTTCCTCCAGCGTCACGAGGAAATCCTGGTTACGCCGCAGCACGTCCCTCGCGAAGTCGTACAGCAGACGGCCCGGAGGCAGCACTTCCAACGGCCGGCGCGACCGGTCGAGCAGCATTGCGCCCAGGCACCGCTCCAATTCCTGCACGGTTTGACTCGCCGCGGATTGCGTCACACCATTCTGCAGCGCGCCCCGGCTAATGCTCCGCGTTTGCACAATGTCTTTGAAAAGTTGGAGTTGCGTCAGATCCACTCGAGCCATCCTATCATAAGTGGTCCTGATAACGCAATACCCGTATTTTAATTTTGACTGATACAGCGGTAGGGCTTATACTAAAAAAACTTCCCCGAAGAAGCAGGATCACGCCACCATGCAGCCCGAAGACTATCAACCCACCGGATTACCGGCGCCCGCCGGTCTTTACGACCCCAGAAACGAGCATGACGCTTGCGGTATCGGTTTCGTGGTCAACATCAAAGGTGTTAAGTCCCACGATATCATCCTCAAAGGTATTCAGATCTTATTGAATCTCACCCACCGCGGCGCATGTGGGTGCGATCCCGACACCGGGGATGGCGCAGGCGTTCTCATTCAGATCCCGCACGAATTCTTTCTGAAGGAGTGCGCCGGCCTCGGCTTCACTCTGCCGGCGCCGGGGGAGTATGGCGCAGGCCTCGTCTTCCTGCCGGTTGAACCTCAGCAACGCCTGCTCTGTGAAGGACTCATCGAGCGGATCGTCCGCGAGGAAGGTCTCGAGTTTCTCGGTTGGCGCGACACGCCCATCGATATTGAATCGATCGGCCGGGTTGCGCGCGCCTCACAGCCCTACATCGAGCAGATCTTCGTTCGCCGGGCTGCCGGCATGGACCAGGATGCCCTCGAACGGAAACTCTATGTAGTCCGCAAGCGCATCGAAAAAGAGATTGTCGAATCGGAGGACGTGCGCGACAAGGGCTTCTTCAGTATCCCCTCGCTCTCCTCTCGCACCATCGTCTACAAGGGACTCCTGCTGGCGCCGCAGATCTCCCGCTTCTACAGCGACCTCTCCGATCCCACCTGCATGAGCGCGCTCTGCATGGTGCACCAGCGCTTTTCCACCAACACGTTCCCCACCTGGCAACTCGCTCATCCTTTCCGCTACATCTGCCACAACGGCGAAATCAATACCGTCCGCGGCAATGCGGCCTGGATGGCGGCCCGCCAGCCGATTCTGGAGTCGCCCCTCTTCGGTGCTGACATCAAGAAACTCCTGCCGGTCATCCAGCCCGGCGGTTCCGACTCCGCCACGCTCGACAACGTCATCGAGTTGCTCACCCTCGCTGGCCGCTCTCTGCCGCATGTCATGGCCATGCTCATCCCCGAAGCCTGGGATGCCGACAAGACCATGAATCCCGACAAGCGCGCGTTTTACGAATACCACGCGTCACTCATGGAGCCCTGGGACGGACCGGCCGCCGTCGCCTTCACCGACGGCCGCGTCGTCGGCGCGACACTCGATCGCAACGGTCTGCGCCCGGCGCGCTACATGGTCACCAAGGACGGTTTGCTCATCATGTCTTCGGAGACCGGCGTCTTGCCGGTCAAGCCGGAAGACGTTGAGTACAAAGGCCGGCTGCAGCCTGGCAGGATGCTCTTCGTCGATACGACGCAAGGGCGCATCGTGCCGGACGAAGAGATCAAGCGGACCCTCTGGGAGCGTCAGCCCTACGGTAAGTGGATTGAAGACCAACAGATCCGCCTCGACGGTCTGCCCGCTCCGGCCCGCGTCCACGAATCCGATCACGAGACGGTTCTCATGCGCCAACGCGCCTTCGGCTACACCGAAGAGGACCTCAGCAAGATCCTCATTCCCATGTCCGAACAGGGTCAGGAACCCGTCGGCTCCATGGGGACCGACACTCCGCTGGCCTGTCTCTCTGACCGGCCCCAGCCGCTTTTCCACTACTTCAAGCAGCTCTTTGCGCAGGTCACCAATCCGCCCATCGACCCCATCCGCGAAGAGTTGGTCATGTCGCTGACGTCCTACATCGGGACAGAGCGCAACATTCTCGCGGAGACACCGCAGCATGCGCACACGCTGCGGCTTGACCACCCGATCCTCACCAACTACGACCTCGAGAAATTGCGCCGCGTCAGCTGGGGCGAGTTCCTGGCCACGACGCTGCCCATGCTCTACCGCGTGGAAGGGGGGGGCAGGGAACTCGAGCGCGCTCTCAGCGGACTCTGCCGCCGCGCCTCACTTGCCATCAAGAACGGCTATACGGTGTTGATCCTGTCCGATCGCGGAGTGGACGACGAGTTGGCCCCTATCCCATCTCTGCTGGCACTGAGTGCTGTCCACAATCACCTGGTTCGCGAAGGCACCCGCACGCAGGTTTGTCTCATCATCGAATCCGGCGAGCCGCGCGAGACCATGCACTTCTCCCTGCTCATCGGCTACGGCGCCTCGGCAGTCAACCCCTATCTCGCCATCGAGACTCTCGAAAACCTCGACAAACGCGGCTACCTGCCGCCCGGCGTCACCTTCGAGAAGGCTCTCAAGAACTACAAGAAAGCCATCAACAAGGGGCTGCTCAAGATCTTCTCCAAGATGGGTATCTCCACCTTGCAGAGCTACCGCGGCGCCCAGGTTTTCGAGGCCGTTGGCCTCAGCAAAGCGCTCATCGATAAGTATTTCACCGGCACGTCCTCTCGCATCGAAGGCATCGGCCTCGACGTCATCGCCGAAGAGGCAAGCCGCAAGCACAAGTTCGCCTTCACTCCGCTCTCCGACTCGGAGACTGAGCTCGATGTCGGGGGCGCTTACCATGTTCGGACCCGTGGTGAGTACCACCTCATCAATGCCACGACGGTGTCCAAGCTGCAGCACGCCGTCAACAAGAACAGCTACGCCAACTATCAGGAGTACGCTGAGCACATCAACGGCCAGAACAGGCAACTCGCCACGCTGCGAGGGCTGATGGAGTTCAAGTGGGCCGCTCAGCCCCTGCCCATTGACGCCGTTGAACCGGCCTCCGAGATTGTCAAGCGTTTCGCCTCGGGCGCGATGAGCTACGGTTCCATCTCCCGGGAAGCCCACGAGACGCTGGCCATCGCCATGAACCGCATCGGCGGCAAGTCCAACACCGGTGAGGGCGGCGAAGACGAAGCCCGCTTCCAGCCCGACGCCAATGGCGACTGGCGCCGCTCCGCCATCAAACAGGTGGCCTCGGGCCGCTTCGGTGTCACCGCCAACTACCTCGTCAACGCCGACGAACTCCAGATCAAGGTCGCCCAGGGTGCAAAGCCTGGCGAGGGCGGCCAGTTGCCCGGACACAAGGTGGATGAGGTCATTGCCCGTGTCCGCCACTCCACACCCGGCGTGGGTCTCATCTCGCCGCCGCCGCACCACGACATCTACTCCATTGAGGATCTGGCGCAGCTCATCTACGACCTCAAGAACGTCAATCCGGAAGCCCGCATCTCCGTGAAGCTGGTGGCCGAGGTCGGCGTCGGCACCGTCGCCGCCGGTGTCTCCAAGGCGCATGCGGACGTCGTTCTCATCTCCGGCGACACGGGTGGCACCGGAGCCAGCCCGCTGACGTCCATCAAGCATGCCGGCGCTCCCTGGGAACTTGGTCTTGCCGAAACCCAGCAGGTGCTGGTCATGAACGACCTGCGCTCGCGCATCCGCGTGCAGACCGACGGCAAGCTCCAGACCGGCCGCGATGTCGCCATCGCTGCCCTCCTGGGCGCAGAGGAGTTCGGTTTTTCCACCATGCCGCTCATCGCCATGGGCTGCATCATGATGCGCAAGTGCCACCTCAATACCTGCCCCGTGGGCATCGCCACGCAGGACCCCAAACTGCGCGCGAAGTTCACCGGCACGCCAGAGGCGGTCATCAACTTCTTCTTTTTCATCGCCGAGGAGATGCGCCAGATCATGGCCCGCCTCGGCTTCCGCACCGTCGACGAGATGGTCGGCCGCGTCGATCGCCTGGAAATGCGCCAGGCGCTCGACCATTGGAAGGCCAAGGGCATCGACCTTTCCTCAATCTTCTACAATCCGCCGGCCCCCAGTCGCGTCGCCCGCCGCTGCACCACCAGGCAGGATCACGGCATCGAAGAAGCGCTCGACTACAAACTGATCGAGCACGCCGCCGACGCCATCGACCATGGGACTCCAGTCGAGTTCAAGCTGCCGGTCAAGAATGTTCACCGCACCGTCGGCGCCATGCTCTCCGGAGCCATTGCCAAGAAGTACGGCTCGGCCGGGCTGCCCGACGACACCATCAAGTTCAACTTCACCGGCTCTGCTGGACAGAGCTTCGGAGCGTTCCTCGCCAACGGCGTGACCCTCACGCTCGAAGGGGATGCCAACGACTATGTCGGCAAGGGCCTCTCCGGTGGCCGAATCGTCGTCTATCCGCCGCGCAACTCCACCTTCATCCCCGAGGACAACATACTCATCGGCAACGTCGTACTCTACGGCGCCACCACCGGCGAGGCCTTCTTCAATGGCATGGCGGGCGAACGTTTCGCGGTCCGCAACTCTGGTGCCACTGCCGTCGTCGAAGGCGTGGGCGACCACGGCTGCGAATACATGACCAAGGGCTTGGTCGTTGTTCTCGGCAAGACCGGCAAGAATTTCGCGGCCGGCATGTCCGGTGGCATCGCTTACGTCCTGGATATGAATGGCGAGTTCCGCTCACGCCTGTGCAACACCGCGAGCGTCGATCTGGACCCGATGACCGAATCGCACGATGTCGACATGGTGAGAAGCCTCGTCGAAAGGCATGTTGAATTGACCGGTTCGCCCCGCGGCAAGTGGATCCTCGAAAACTGGTATGCCATGTTGCCGAAGTTCGTGAAGGTGTTCCCGCACGAATTCAAGCGGGTGGTGGGCGCTCCGCGCACCGCCGACATGCCGAAAGTCACGCTCACCCGCCCTTTGGACGCCAACCCTTCGGAGGTGGCCCGTGCGTAAGACAGTGATCCCTGTTCGAATCGACTGCTTGGAGGCGCCCCGTGGGTAAAGTCACAGGATTCCTGGAATTCCAGCGCGAAACCATCGGCCGTCGGCCCGTGGCCGAGCGCGTGAACGATTGGTTTGAGGTCTATCAGCCGCTGCCGGAAGACAAAACGAAGACCCAGGGCGCACGCTGCATGGATTGCGGTGTGCCCTTCTGCCACACCGGTTGCCCTCTCACCAATCTGATCCCCGACTGGAACGACCTGGCCTACCGTGGCCGCTGGAAGGAAGCCATTCGTGCGCTGCACGCCACGAACAACTTCCCTGAATTTACCTCCCGCATCTGTCCGGCGCCCTGCGAAGCCGCTTGTGTCCTCGGCATCAACGAACCGCCGGTCGCGATCAAAACGATTGAACGCGCGATCATCGACCACGCCTGGAACGAAGGCTGGATCAAACCCGAAACTCCGTCGGAACGAACCGGCAAACGCGTCGCCATTGTCGGCTCCGGCCCCGCCGGCCTGGCCGCCGCTCAACAACTCGCCCGCGCCGGCCACCTCGTCACCGTCTTCGAAAAGGCCGACCGCATCGGGGGCCTGCTCCGATACGGAATCCCCGACTTCAAGATGGAGAAGCACCACATCGACCGCCGCATGGAACAGATGAAGGCGGAAGGTGTCACGTTCAAGACCAACGCCCACATCGGTGTGGATATCAGCGTCAAGGATCTTCGCAGGGAGTTCCACGCCGTGCTGTTGGCCGGTGGAGCCGAGGCCCCACGCGACCTGAAAGTGCCCGGCCGCCAGTTGAAGGGCATCCACTTCGCCATGGAGTATCTGCCGCTCAACAATAAGCGGAACGCCGGCGACACCGTGCCGGACGAAAAGTGGATCTCGGCCGAAGGTAAGAACGTCATCATCATCGGCGGTGGCGACACCGGTGCCGATTGCCTGGGTACGTCGCATCGTCACAAGGCCAAGTCGATCCGTCAGTTTGAGATCATGCCGATGCCTCCGGCGGAGCGTTCAAGTTCTACCCCCTGGCCCCTCTGGCCCCTGATGATGCGGGAAGAGTCGTCGCACGAAGAAGGAGGCCAGCGTCACTGGGCCATCCTGACCACTGGGTTTCTTGGCGACGCCGACGGTAACGTCCGCGCCCTCAAGGCGGTTAAGGTCGGGCCGGCTCCGAAGTTCGAGCCAATTCCGGGGACGGAAGAGGAGTTCGCCGCCGATCTCGTGCTCCTGGCCATGGGGTTTGTCGGACCGGTCAAGAGCGGTCTGATCGAACAACTGGGTGTCGAGCTGGACAACCGGGGCAATGTGAAGGCCGACGAAAACTACATGACCTCCGTGCCGGGTGTCTTCGCTGCCGGCGACATGCGCCGCGGCCAGTCTCTCGTGGTTTGGGCCATGGCCGAAGGCCGCAAGGCCGCCGAGGGCGTCAGCGAATACCTGAAGGAGTAGGGCCCTATTTGAGGCAGTCGCCGGACAGCGGATAGGCGGCGATCGTGTGGGCGTTCCGCAATTCCTCAAGATGGCGCCGGTCAACCGGCGTGGCGGCCTCGGCGATTTCGTTCTCTGTAGCGTTCTGATAGCAGAGTTCGCAACAACGGATCTCGCCTTCCGGAAACCGGATGGCCGGCCCAAAGGTCCGGCACGTGGCGGGGCGGTACAGGTAGAGATCGCATGTTTGCGAGGTGGGATCAAGGGCAGGACATGGCTCATCGTCGCCGAAGGTCTCGAATCGTTCACGTGCCTGAGGTGACGAATCGAGGATGCCGGAGACTGGGTCGCCTGGGAACGTAGCCGAGAGGCGGGCTATGGAGTCGCGAGCGCGCTGGCGCACCCTCGCCGCGCGGACTGGGTCGTTCGTGGACAACTCTTCAAGTCCGTGCCGCAGGCGCTCGGCATCATTCCGCGAAATGGCGAAGACGCCCTGACAGCATTCGGAGCAGCCCGGCCGGCAGACCACCCACGAGCCGCTGCGGCGTTCGGCTTCTGCCATGGTGCGGTCGATGATTTGGACGAGTTCAGTGGCTGCGTTGCCGCGGGGCATAACGATCGGACTATTGTATCCGCGCGGCGAACTCGCGGGCGATTGCGTCGGCGTCGGCCTCGGGGAGACCGAGAACGCCGGCGACATAGTTGCCTTTGGCGAAGAGGAACGCCTCGCGCGCGCCATCCTTGCCGGCAAATCCGCCGAAGCTGGGGATGACCTTGGGATTCTCGAGGTGCTGTTTGTATTCGAACAGCAGGATGCCGGCCGCCTGCGGAGAAGAGGTCCGGATGAGGATCAAGTCAAACGCGCGCGCGCCTTTTTTATAATGGGCGATGTTGCCTCCGGGCAGGAACTCATGGCCCAGCAGGTGGTCGGCGACGATGCTGGTTGCCCCGCGATCAGGGGCGGGGAATCGACGGCTTTCGTCGGCCGGAGGCGTGGCCGCCTTCTTCACGGGTGCGGGGGTGGGTGTTGGTTCAGGGCCGCAGCCGGAGAGAAAGAACGCCACGGCGAGGAGTGTAAAAAGGGTCGTGGACCGCATGCGGACACGATCGTATCACGGGTGGCTGGGAGGGGTGTTCCAGATACCGGGGGCGAGAAGGTGGTAGATTGACATCGCAATGGTCACGATTCGGGAAGTAGCAAAGAAAGCCCGCGTTTCCGTGGGTACTGTGTCGAACGTGCTGTCTGGTTCGGAGTCAGTGCGCCCGGAGCTGCGCCGCCGTGTGGAAGAGGCGATGCGGGCACTCGATTATGAACCGAATCAAATTGCGCGGAGTTTGAAAACGAGGTCGACCAAAACTCTGGGGACCGTGGTCACCGACATCACGAATCCGTTCTTTCCTCAGATGATCCGCGGCGCGGAGGATGCGGCGCTGGAGCGCGGCTATCTATTGATCACGCTGAACACGGATGATCATGTGGAGCGCGAGCGCCGGGCTGTGACCCTGTTGCGAGCCCGTAAGGTGGACGGGATCCTACTCGTGATGGCGCCGGACTCGGGTGACACCGGGCACATCCGGGCGGCGATCGAGGGTGGGACCCCGGTCGTTTGTCTGGATCGAGCCCCACTGGATTCGCCTGTGGATTCCGTATGCGTGGACAACGTAAAGGGCACGCGCATGTGCATGCATCACCTGCTGCTGCGCGGCCACAAGCGTATCGGCATGGTGTGCGGCTCCCACGATGTCTACACGTCGGAACAGCGGCTGGTGGGCTACCGATCAGTGTTGGAGGAGGCCGGCCTGCCGGTGGACGAAGGGCTGGTGTGCTTCGGGGACTTCCGGCTGGACAGTGGGTACAAGATGGCGAAGGAACTGCTGTTGCGGTCGGAACCGCCGACTGCCATCTTCGCGGCCAACGCAATGATGGGATTCGGCGCGTTGAAGGCGATGCAGGAATTGGGCCTGCGGTGCCCGGGCGACATTGCTCTGGCGGTGTTTGACGATATCCCCTTTGGCGACGTCATTCAGCCTCGCTTGACAGTGGTGGCGCAGCCGGCCTACGAAATTGGGCGCCGTGGGGCGCAATTGCTCATCGAGAGGATCGAAGGACGGGCCACGTCTCCGGATCCCGTGGTGATTCTGTTGAACCCGGAGTTGATTGTGCGGGAGAGCACGGCGTCGCGAACGCAGTGAGAGTGGCAGCGGGAACCGTCCCCGGCGAATCCGCCTTAACACTTCCGTAACCTCCGGACGGCTAAGATGGAAGAGTAATGGGGACAAACTCACCCGCGAGCGGTGAGGCAGTCAAGCGGTTTCCAACGTGGCTCGGCACGGCTATCGTTTACACTCTCTCGCTGGGCTGTCTCCTCTGGGTCTATCACGACTTCGACTGGCGGCTGGAACTGCCGAAGCTGGCTCGCGTGCACTGGGCGTGGATCCTGCTTGCGGTGGCGTGCGATGTTCTCGTCTATTTTTCCCAAGCCTGGCGCTGGAATATTCTGCTGCGGCCGGTGGCGCGCGTGCCCTTCTGGCGGAGTGTGCAGGCCATCTACATCGGTTTGTTCGCCAATGAAGTGTTGCCCTTGCGCAGTGGCGAATTGATCCGCTGCTACCTGTTGACCGTGTGGGACAAGATCCCTTTCCCGCTGGTGTTGAGTTCGGCGCTGATCGAGCGCTTGATCGACGGCGTTTGGCTGATCTTCGGGTTCGCCATGGTTTCGCTCATGGCGGAGCTGCCCAAGGAGATTGAGATCGGTGTCTGGATTCTGGCGGCCGTGGTGGCCGTGATCGGCAGTCTGGTCGTGTTCTCCGTGCTGAATCACCGGTTTGCACGGCATATGGCGACGCGTCACCGGTGGTCGGAGCACCTGCGGAAGGTGGTCGAAGGGCTACACGCCATGGGACGTTCAAGGTCGTTCCCGATGGCCGTGGCCGCGAGCACCGTTTATCTGGCCCTGCAGGTGATTCCGATTCACGCGATGTTGCAGGGCTATGGTCTAGACCTGCCGTGGGGCGCGGCGGCCGTTGTGCTTGTGGTACTGAGGCTGGGTACCGTGGTGCCGGGTGCGCCAGGTAACGTGGGGTTGTTCCATCTGTGCGGATTCCTGGCGTTGCACCGCATGCTGGGTGTGGACGCGCAGACGGCGAAGGCGCTTTCAGGCATGATGTTCTTCGTTGTGACGGTTCCTCTGCTGGCGGCCGGTGCGGTGGCCCTGGCCGTGACAGGTTCGGAGATTAAGGACATCTATCACAAGGCACATAGGCACCGGGATGCTCCCAAGGAACCGGTCAAGAACTAGCCTCCGCTCGCGATTGAGATAGAATCAGGCGGCAGGGCCATTCCATGCCGCAATCACCCATATCTCCATCCATATCCAGGCGAGCCGTCGTGACGAGCACGGCCGCGAGTATATTTACCATCGTCAGCCCGCAGTCTGTTCGAGGATCGCAGGCGAACTCCAAGATTTCTGTTGGCCTGATCGGCTGCGGTGGACGCGGCACGTATGACGCCAAAATCACCAATTCTGATCCCAGGGCGCGCATCACCGCGCTGGCCGACCTGTACGACGACCGCATCGAGCAGGCCAAGGCTGCCCTGCAGCTAGGACAGGTGGATACCTTCCACGAATTCGAGAAGCTGCTGGCGAGCCCCTCGATCGATGCCGTGTTTATCGCCACTCCTCCGTTCGAGCACCCGCGCATGCTGGAAGCGGCGGTGGACGCGAAGAAACACGTCTATTGCGAGAAACCGGCGGGTGTGGATTTCGAGGGCTGCAAACGCGTGATGCAGGCCGGCAAGAAGATGGATCCGAAGAAGGTTCTGTCGTTCGGCTATCAGCAGCGCTACGGTCCGGTTTACCTGGAGGCATACAAGCGCCTGCAGGCGGGTGCGATTGGCAGCGTGTCGGTGGCCCGCGGCTACTGGATTGCCAACGATCCGTTTACGCGGCGCGACTATCCCGGATTGGATCCGGCGAAAGCCGACCTTCGGAACTGGTTCTGCTTCCGCAAGTACTCGGGCGATTTCATCGTCGAACAGGACTGCCACAACCTGGACGTTCTGCACTGGTTCCTGGGTGGATTGCCGCTACGCGCCGTCGGCTATTGCGGGCGCAAGGTGCGGACGACCATGGACATCAACGACAATCTAAATCTGACGTTTGAGTGGCCGAACAACCTGCTGGTGAACTTCGAGGCGAACCAGTTAACGCCCATCGGCTACCGCAAGGTGGGCGAGGAGTTCACGGGCACCAAGGGCACGCTGGTCACGTCCAGGGCGAGCATGATGCATTATAAGGGCCGCAACGACGTGGAGACCATGGAGTCGAAGCGCGATATCACCTATGAGGGGATCGAGCAGTTCCTTGGACGCATCCTGAGCGGCGATGTCGAGAACGTGGCCGATCGTGCGGCCCGCTCCACGATGATCGCGATTCTCGGGCGGACGGCCATGTATACGCAGAAGGAACAGACATGGAAAGGACTCTACGGGACGGTATGACGAGAAGAGTGCTGGCGGTTGGGGTGATTCTCGGGGCTTTGGCCATGGGCCAGAGCCCGGCTTCGCCCACGCGGAAACTTCGGATCATCGCCATTGGCGCGCATCCGGACGATTGCGACATCCGGTTTGGCGGAACGGCGGCGAAGCTCGCCAAGGCGGGTCATGCGGTGAAGTTCCTGGCCGTGACGAACGGCGATGCGGGACATCAGACGCTGGCCGGGGCGGCGCTCGCCAAACGGCGTTTTCTGGAGGCGCAGGAGTCGGCTCGGAGGTTGGGGATCATGGAGTACCAGATCCTCGACAATCACGACGGTGAACTGCTGCCGAGCCTTGAGGTGCGTCGGCAGGTGATTCGCGCGATCCGGCAGTGGAAGGCCGACATCGTGCTGGCGCCCCGGCCCAACGACTATCACCCGGATCACCGGTACACGGGCGTGCTGGTGCAGGACGCTGCCTACATGGTGGTGGTGCCCAACACCGTCTCGGACACGCCGGCCCTGGTGGATAACCCGATTTTCCTGTACGTGGAGGATAACTTCCAGAAGCCTGCTCCGTTCCGCCCCGACGTGGTCGTCTCGATCGATGACACATGGAAGCAGAAGGTGGACGGTCTCGATGCCCATGTGTCGCAGGTCTACGAGTGGCTCCCGTGGGTCGAGCACACGCTGGATCAGGTGCCCAAGGACCCGAAGGCGCGGCGCCTCTGGCTGGAGAAGTGGCGTAGTGGCCCGATCAGCGACGAGAAGCGCAAGGTCCTGGCCGAGGAGATTGGCGCCGAAGCCGCTGCCAAGGTGCAACACGTGGAATGCTTCGAACTGTGTGAGTACGGCCGGCGGCCGAAGCTGGACGAACTCCGCGCGCTGTTCCCTCTCAAGTGAGAATGCAGGAGCTGTACCGATTACTGCCCTCGGTCGACGAACTGGTTTCGCAGGCCGGGGGCAAGGCTCCGCACGAGGTGGCGGTGCGGGAGTGCCGCGGCGTATTGGACGACCTGCGGGTGATGATCCGTGCTGGCGAGAAGGTGCTGCCGGATCCGTTGACACTGCTGCAGGAGCGGCTGCAGGCGCTGGCTCGGCCATCGCTGCGGCGTGTCATCAATGCCACCGGCGTGATACTTCACACGAACCTGGGCCGGGCGCCCTTGGCCGAAATGGCTAGTGCCGGCTGGTATTCCAACCTCGAATACGATCTGCGAACGGGCCGCCGGGGCAAGCGGGATAGTCACACTGCGGACCTGCTGGAGCGATTGCTGGGCGTTCCGGGCATCCTGGTGAACAATGGCGCGGCGGCAGTCTATCTGGCGCTGCACGAGTTGGCGGCGGGCGGCGAGGTGATCGTTTCGCGCGGCGAACTGGTGGAGATTGGGGACGGCTTCCGCATCCCCGATATCATGGCGCGGTCCGGTGCCGAACTGGTGGAAGTGGGGACTACGAATCGCACGCGTATCGAAGACTACGAACGGGCGATCACCGACCGGACGCGGTTGCTGATGCGCGTGCATCCCAGCAATTTCCGGATGGAGGGCTTCACGGGCCGTGCCTCCATGGAGGAATTGGCGGCCTTGGGCCAGGCTCGCGGCATTGCCGTGTATGAAGACCTCGGGAGCGGCTGCCTCACGGACCTCGGTCCATATGGCGTGCATGAGCCCACCGTCCAGTCGAGCCTCGCCGCCGGCGCCGATTTGGTTTCGTTCAGCGGAGACAAGCTGCTGGGCGGCCCGCAGGCCGGCGTGTTGGCCGGGCGTGAGGATCTGGTGCAGCGGCTGAGGCGGAACCCCATGTTCCGCGCCCTGCGAGTGGACAAGCTCGTGATAGCGGCCATGGAGACAGCTCTGCGCCATGTACTGCTGCAGGAATGGGACGTGCTGCCAGTCATGCGCATGGTGAGGCTGACAGAGGATGAGATGAAGGCAAGGGCGTTGCGGCTGGCTGAGGCCGTGGACGGCGCGGAGGTCATTCCAGGTGAATCGCTGCTGGGTGGCGGGTCGACGCCGGAGCAGTCGCTTCCAACCTGGCTGGTTGCTGTGGCGGGCGATGCGGTGGAGCTGGAGCGCAAGCTGCGCGGGGCGGAGCCGGCCGTGATCGCGCGTATCGATGGAGATCTCTTGCTGTTGGATTTGCGGACGGTGCGTCCCGAGGAAGAGGCCGAATTGGCGGAGGCGATCAGGCGGGCCCTGTGAGGATGTCCGGGTGGACACCCTCACGGCTTCCGGAAGTTAGTTGGTGACGCGTTCCTGGTAGGCGCCTTCCGATGTGCTGACGCGGATAACGTCGCCCTCATTCACGAACTGCGGGACTGAAACGATGAGTCCGGTCTCCATCTTGGCGGGCTTCCCGACATTGGACACCGAGCCGCTCTTGATGCCGGGCTCCGTCTCCACGACCTTCATGTCCACCGACGGAGGCAGCTCTACGCTGATGGGCTTGCCTTCGTAGTATTCGACATGCACCTTGAGCTGGGGGATGAGGAAGTCCACGCCGCCGCCCAGATGGTCCTTGGTGAGATGGGTCTGCTCGTAGTTCTCAGTGTTCATGAAGTAGTAGTACTCGCCGTCGTCGTACATATACTCCATCTCGACTTCCTCGAGAATTGCCTTCTCCACACGGTCTTCGGAAGAGAATCGATGCTCGAACATCGTCCCGCTGCGGAGATTGCGCATTTTGACCTGAACGAAGCCACGGAGGTTACCGGGCGTGCGGTGGTTCATGGTGAAGACGGTATGCAGCTCGTTGTTGAACTTGATGACCATCCCCGGACGCAATTGTGTCGCCTGAATCATGCGAAAAACGGACTCCTGTATTTCGGTACGGAAACCACCAGTTTAGCAAAGCGGGGGTGAAAAGGTCGCCGGGAGCGCCGCTTTCCGTGAGCTGGACGCCGCTTTGATGCGAAGAAAAGGCGGCAAGGCCGGCTCTGGGCAGGGACCCTGCGGATTCGAGAGAATGAGCCCATGAAGCGTTTGATACTGACGTTGTTAGCGCTGGTGGGGTGCCTGCCTGGGGCGGATCAGTTGCTGATCCTGCATAAGCTTGACGACTCGTTCGGGTGGTATGACGCCGAAAGCGGAAAACCGGAAGCGAAAGTCACAGTGGGCCGGAAGCCGCATGAGTTCGCGCTGTCCGTGGACGAGAAGTTCGCCTACGTGACGAACTACGGGGCGGACAGCTACACGGAGACGCAACCGGGTGGCAACACGATTACGGTCATCGATCTGGCGGCCCGGAAGGTAGTGGGTGAGATCGACCTGGGTGAGTACCACCGGCCCCATGGGATCGAGCGCGGCAAGTCGGGACGCTTCTATGTCACCACGGACTTCCCTGCGGCTCTCCTTGAGCTGGATCCAAGGAAGAGGAAAATAGTCCGGGCGATTGCTCTCAGCGGCAAGCTGCCGCATATGGTTCAGCTGACCAGGGATGAGCGGAAGGCGTGGACCGCCAATGCGGGCTCCGGTACGGTGAGCATTGTCGATCTGGCCAATCACAAAGAGATTACGCAGGTCGAGGTCGGTGGCGTGCCGATGGGGTTTGCGTTGACTCCGGATGAGAAGAATCTATTCGTGGCGACACGCACGAACAACCTGGTGGTTCAGGTGGATGCGGTGGCCAACAAGTTGAAGCGCAAACTCGGCGTGCCTGGCGAGCCGGCGCGTCTGGCATCCTCGCTGGATGGCCGCTGGATCTATGTGAGCCTGATCGGCAGCGGCGAAGTGGCTGTTTTGAATGCACATACGCAGTTGGAGGTGAGGCGCGCAGCGGCTGGCCCACGCGCGGAGGGGGTTCGATTGACGGACGACGGGCAGCGGCTATACGTCTCGGCGCAGGCCGAAAACAAAGTGGTGGAGTTCACGGCACCTGGATTGGAGCGGGTGCGAGAGATCGCGACGCAGGCCAAACCGGACCCGATTTACCTGCTGCGCGAACGAAAACGCTGATCCGGCGGCAGTCCAAGGACATAGCCGAACACAAAGGCCAGGAGTGCCGCACCCATCGCGACCAACCACACCATGCCCAATTCGCGACGACTGACCCGGCGGCCCGTCGTTCGCGAAGCGGTTTGCAGTTGCGGCCTGCACGTGGCCGGCTGAGGGATCTGGACTACACGTTCCCGCAAACCGGCGGCGGCGGTGTCGAAGGAGTGCTGTGTGCGGGCGATGGAGCAGATCGCGTCCGTGGTGTCCTCACGGGCACATCTGATCAGGTTCTCGACGTCTCGAGTGAACTCAGTGACTTTCTGATCCACAGCAGAATAGTGGAGGGTATCACAGAAAGTTCTCAGTGTGTGGCCGTTTGTTCCAGCGTTTGTTCCAGCGGTTTGGTCGGATCGATGAACGGCCAGCAGAAAGCACCCAGGAAATAGGCGGCGGCCATAGTGTAGATAAACACGTTGTAGTCGCCTTGGGGCGTGGCCGTCGTCCTGGTTGCGTCGAGGATGATGCCACCCACCTGTGGGGCGACGAATCCTGCGAGGTTGCCCATCATATTCATGGAACCCGAAAGGGTGCCGGCGTACTTGCCGCCGATATCCATGCACGACCCCCAGGCGCAGGGCATCACGAGGTCGTTGCAGAAGCTGGCCATACCCATGGCGAGCATGCCGTAGAGCGGATCCTTCTGCTGAATGCAAAGGAGAAGGAAGCCGCTGGCGCCCAGGAAGCCGGAACTGGCCATGATCCGCCGTGCCTTCGTAGTGCTGCCCAGCCAGCGCGCGACGTGCGGCAGCGTCAGCCCGCTGAGAATGCAGCCGATGCCGCCGAAGAGCAGGGGAAAGATGGCGTAGCGGGCGCTGAGCATGTCGTCCTTCACGCCGTAATACTCGCGGATATAGGTGGAGAGCCAGGTGATGTAGAAATACCAGGGGTAAGTGATGAGGAAGTACTGGATCCACAACAGCCAGACAGACCGGTTGGCGATCAGCTTGCCCCAGGGTACGTCGCCGTGACTGCCCGCGAGGCCGCGGTTCTCCGCGAGCAGGGCGAGTTCGGCGGCGTTGACGGAAGGATGATCCTTGGGGTCGTTCCGGAACCAGCGGAAGAAGAAGACGGCCCAGATCACGCCGAGGCAGGCGAAGATCAGGAAGGCGGCACGCCATGGCAGGACGGTGAAGATCAGAGCGCAAAGGATGGGGGTGAAAGCTCCACCCCATCTGGCGGCCATCCACATGATGCCCTGGGCGCGGACGCGTTCGTTCGAGGGCAACCAAGTGGTGAAGGTCTTGGTGAGATTCGGGAAGCAGCCCGCCTCACCGGCTCCGAAGAGAAACTGGTTGATGGCGAGAGAGACGCCGTTCCACATCACCGTGACCGAGGCCGTGAAAACCGACCACCAGATAACGATGCGCATCAGGACGTTGCGCGGTCCAAGTTTGTCACCCAGCCATCCACTGGGGATCTCGGCCAGCGCGTAACTGAGCGCGAATGCCGAGAAGACGCGGCCCATCTGCGTCTTGGTCAGGCCCAGGTCGTCCATGATGTACGGCGTCGCCTTGGAAATAGCGACGCGGTCGATGTACGACAGCACCGCCAGGGTAACGGCGAAGACCACAACCCAGTGGCGGGCGCGAGTGGGGGCCTGCTGGTTCAACATGAGCACCTATCGAATCACAGGTGTCATGGTCGTGGCAACACGGTTATGGCAGATCGATAGGCGATTCGAGTTCGGCGTCCATCCAGTCCAGATAGGAGATGAGGCCATCGACGATGGGCACGGCAATCAGTTCGGGCACCTCATAAGGGTGGACTTTGCGCACTTCGTCCGCGAGGCGGGCGAACAGGTCGCGCCGCGACTTGATGGTGAGGCCCCACTCCTGGCTTTCCTCAATCGCGCCTTGCCAACGGTAGGTGCTGCGGACACCGGGTGCAATGCTCACGCACGCGGCGACGCGCATCTCCACGAGGTGGCGCGCGATGCGGTTGGCATCCTCTTCCGAGCCGCAGGTGGTGTAGATCACGATCTTGTTGGTCATTTTGGCCGCAGTGTACCGCGAAGTATGGACTTGCGATACCAAACGGATTATAAACAAAGGTAGGGTCCTGTCCAGACCGATGTTCTCACTCCTGCGCCAACTCGGTTTTGTTGCCGCCGCTGCTGTCACCTGTTTCTACGTATTCCTGGTGCTGCGCGGCCCCAACGGCATTCCGGCGATGCTTGAAAAGCGTCACCAGATTGAGCGCATGAAGCAGGAAAATGAGCAGATGCGGCAGGAGATCGAGAGGCGCAAGGTCACCATCGATCAACTGGAACATAGTTCGGAAGCGCGCGACCGCGCCGTGCGGGAACACACGCGCAAGGCGAAGCAGCACGAGACCACGATCTATTTGAACGACGAGAACGATCCGGCGTCCCCGCAGCAGTAAGCGGCGGCGCTAAGAAACGCCCAGCGCCCGCGAATAAAGCTCCTCCAGCCTCTCTTCCGTTCGCGCTTCCGCCGCGAGACGCAAAATCGGTTCCGTGTTGGACGAGCGGACGTGAATCCAGCCGTCCGGGAACATCAGCTTCAGGCCGTCGTTGCGGTCGATGCGCGCGCCTGGGAAAAGGCTCTCCAGGGCCTGCATCATCGAGCCCAGCCGTCCGTGCTCATAGGCCATCTTGCCCATGCGGCGATAGTAGCGGGGCAGGCCAGTGGCGAGTTCGCTCATCGTCTGGCCGGTCTCGGCCATGCGATCGAGCAGAAACGCCATGCCCATGTAACTGTCGCGACAGTATTGCACGGCCGGGAAGATGATGCCGCCGTTGGAGCCTTCGCCGCCGATGACCGCTCCAGCCAGGCGCATACGTTCCACAACGTTGGCTTCACCCACGGGCGCCCGATAGACAGGGCAGCCGTGGCGGGCGGCGACATCGTCGATGACGGAGGACGTTGTCAGATTCACAACCACTGGCCCCTTCTTGCGGTTCAGCGCGCAATCCACGGCTAGAGCCAGCACGTCATCGTTGTCAAGGATTCGGCCGGTCTCATCGCCCACGGCCAGGCGGTCGCCGTCAGGGTCCTGGGCGAAGGCCGCTTCGGCCTTTGTTTCCCTGATCAGGGCGCGTAGGTCGTCGAGAACGTCGGGCCTTGGCTCGGCCTCGCGGGGAAACGGCTTAGTCGGATCGACGGAAATGGCATGGAGATCGCAGCCCAGCACTTCGGAGAGGAAGTGTGTGCTCATCAGGGAGCCGGCGCCATTGACGCCGTCCAGTGCGACGCGGAACTTGCGCCTGCGGATGCGCTCCGCGTCGACATGCGCCAACACCCGTTTGAAGTGGCGCTGGGGCGGCGTGTCGTAGTCGGTGACGACGCGGCGGATCTCATTGTTGCTCACCTGGCGGAACTCGCTCTGGTGGTAGAGGTCCAGCAGTTCCGTCCGTTCATAGTGGTTGAAGAAGAGACCCTCGCGATTGAAGAGCTTCAGCGCGTTGTACTCCGGCGGATTGTGCGAAGCCGTGATCGCAATGCCGCCACGGGCCCGAATCTCCGAGACGTACACCTGAATGGTGGGTGTGGGCGCAATGCCGACCTTGACGACTTCGCAGCCCGCGGCCAGAAGCCCGCAGGTAACGGCGTGTTCCAGCATTTCGCCACTCGAACGCGTGTCGCGGCCCACCACCACCGGCCCTGGCCCGACGTAGGTGCCAAAGGCTTGCGCAAAGGCGCAGGCCAGATTGGGGGTCAGAAAGTCACCGATCACGCCACGGATGCCCGAGACGCTGATCTTCAACTGATGGACGCGGCTCATACGCCGTAGCTCCTCACCAGATCCATGACCTGATCGAATAGGGTGCGCGGTGGCCCACCGCGTTGCTCACAAATAACCCGTACCAGCGGTTCCGTCTGAGAGACGCGGACGTGCACCCACCGCCCGGGCCAATCGATGCGAAGGCCGTCGATCGTATTGCGGGTGCCATCGGGGAACTGCTCCTCCATCTCCAGCAGCATCTCCGGAATACGGTGGGTTTCCAGGGGAATCTTGCCCTTGAGAATCGAGTAGGCGGGATAGCCGTCCAGGATGGTGCCGAGCGACTGGCCGCGGCGGTCCATCATCGAGAGAATCGCAAGCATCGACGCGATGCCGTCGTAAACAAAGCGGAACTGCGGCATCATCACCGCGCCCGTGCCTTCTCCCGCCACGGCCACCTGTTCCGGCCGGTAGCTGGCCAGGGCGTCGATGGCGGACTGCCGGCCCACGGGCACGCGGACGATGTGGCCACCGTGGCGAGTGGCAATCTCTTCCAGTAAGGCCGTGGTGGAGACGTTGGTGATCACCAGTTTGCCGGGCCCGCGTTCCAGAAAGTCGTCGGCCAGCAGTACGAGGACCATCTCTTCGCTGATGGCTTGGCCCCGTTCGGTAGCGAAGGCCACACGGTCGCTATCGATGTCGAAAAGGAAACCAGCGTCCGCTCCCACGTGCTGCATAAGCGGCGCGAGCTGCAACGCCACCATCTTGCGCGTGGTGGAGGGTTCGTGGGCGAAGTCCCGGCCCTCCAGCGGCTCGTTGATGAGGATGAAGCGTGTCCCGAAGCGCTCATTCATGCGGCTGAGGATCGGGGCCGAGGTGCCGTTGGTGCAGTCGACCAGGACTCTGTAGCGGGCAAGACGCGGGATGTCGAAGACTTCAGCGAGTCCGTCGAGGTATCGTTCTGTGGCGTCATGATCCTCGTGCAGGTGACCGATGCCCCGCCACTCCGCCATCTCGAACTTCTTCAGGTGGTAGATGTCCAGCAGCTCCCCGGCCTCTCCGGTGGAAAGGTAAGTGCCGCGCGGTCCGAAGAACTTCAAGGCATTCCACTCGGCCGCGTTGTGGCTGGCGCCGATGCTGATGCCGCCGCAGGCGTCGAGGCGTCGAATGGAGTGCTGGATGATGGGCGTGGAGACGATGCCGAGGTCGATGACATCGTGCCCGCCGGCGAGCAGACCGGCGATAACGCCTTCCCGCATCATGATGCTGGATGCGCGCGGATCGCGGCCCACCACGATCTTGCCGCCGGGCTCCAGAAATGTGCCAAATGCGGTGGCGAAGTCGAGAACGTGAGCAGCGGTGAGGCCATTGCCGACGATGCCGCGCAGGCCCACCTGCGAGATGCGCAGACTGCGTTCCTGGGCCATCGGGCTACTTCTCCAGACGCAGCAGACCGAAGGCCTCGGGGATGTGATGATTGCCGGTGGGGCCCGTGGGCTGCCAGGCAATATTCGCGCGGACGGGCGGCGGGCCCTGGAAACGATAGTAGTTCACGCGGAAATCGAAGCCGGGCTTGACGGGCTTATCGGTGATGGAGGCAATCGGGATCCTCATCGCCCCGTACCAGATCTTCTTTTCCTTATCGATGTGCGCCGCGACAGTGAAGCCCGAGTTCCAGCGCCAACCGCCTTCCGGCTTGGGTTCCTTCCTGTCGATGTCGAGGTCCACCCATTCAGCCTGCGGCGACACCTGGTACTCGCGATACTGCCAGATCTTCTCGAAGTCGGCGCCAATGAAGATCTCGGCGGCATCATGCTCCCACAGCTTGTTCGTCTCCTTGTCGGTGACGGGTGGGTTGATGAGATAGAGGTCCTTGTAGGGACAAATGAAGAGGAAGTAGAGGTTCTTGTCGGTCCAGCGGGACCGGAACTCCGTGCGATGGCCGGGCGTGGGCAGGCCTTTGGCACTGTTTTCGCTGAAGACGGCTGGAGCGGACTTCCACAGGGCGGAGTCGGGATCGACGTTGAGCGTGGTGTCGGACTTCAACCGCTTGCTGAGAGAGACTTGCGGAGTCTGGGCGACGGTGGAGAACATCATAAGGGTAGCGAGCAACGAGAGTTTCATCACCTCATCCATCATACGACCCATGTCACAACCATCTGTCTTCCGTGATCGAAAGAACGAGCTGGAATCGCTCGAGTTCCAAATGGGCGTGGAGGCGGGCCGTCTGGCCGTCACTCTGGATGTCCTTACGGATGCACTGGTGCTCGTCGGGCAGCATGGCGTCTATTGCCGCAGCGCGCGGCAGCCTGGCAAGCCCGCGATGGACGTCCAGATGATCTCGCTGGGCATCTTGCAGGCAAAAGAGCTCGTGGCGTCGGTTTTGGAAGAACTGCGGAAGAAACAGTAATGTCCGCCGGTCAGGCGGCCGCGCCTCGACGTCCGCTGAGAAAATCGGCGAACTCCGCCAGCGTGCCCCCCGGAAATCCGAGAGCGGCTTCCCTGATCGTCTGCATGCCCAGCGCCCGATAGCTTTCGGTCTGCGCCTCAGTGAACCACTGGTCGCTGGTGGACTCATGAGGGAACGCGGCGCTGCTAGCCGAATAACTCAGCACGTCAGGCGACTCCGTGTGGCGCACCATCGGCTTGAAGTAGACCAGCAGCCCGTCGCGCGCACCGGCGTCGACGCAGGAGTAGCGGATGGCGGCCACGGCGCAGCGGCGCTGTTTCTCGATGAGCGGGCTAAGCTGCGTGTCGGAGAATTCGATGGGGATCTTCAGGTCGATGCGGATCTTGCGCAGTGCATTGCCCAGGTCTTCATAGGTGTAGTTGCGGTCACAGCCGGAGTCCAGCACGACGATGGGCGAACAGCGCCGGCGGATCATCTCATAGAGCGCCAGGTTTTCGAAATGGCCGCCATCGGAGAGGTAGACATAGGGTCCGTTCTCGTTCGTGCGGCTGAGCGCTTCACTCATCATCGGGGCGACGGCGAAACGGGGCCCCTTGAAGGCCCAGGTCTTCTGGCCGGGCACGCCGGGGTTGCCCAGCCAGGCGCCCAGCCGCGCATTGAATAGCATCATGGTGAACGCGACCAGGGATGAGGTGTGGTACCCCATGTTTGGGCTGGCCGCGGCCCCTGAGATGGTCATGGCGGTACCCAGGCGGATGCCTCCGCAGTAGCGGCTGGCATCCCGGTAACCCACGTCGGCGCTACCCGCGTGATAGGGCGAGATTGTGAAGCTGGCTGCTTTCCGCTGCTGCCAGTCCAGCCGGCTGCCGGAGGCCAGATTCAGCGCCGTATTGACGACATGCAGCGGGCGTTGGCCGCGAAACTCATGCATCCTTAGGTCGTCGGAGTCGTTGAAACCCGTGAAACGCAAGTTGTCGAGGTCGGGGTTCGACGCAGCGAGATAGGCGCGAATCAGGCGAAAGCGGTACATCCCGTGGAGGGAGAACTTGTTAATGTCGACGAAACGGCCCATCACCGAGCAAAACAACGCAATGGCCGCTGTGAGGCCCAGGAGCGAGAGGAAGGGCGTGTTGGTCAGAATCTGCGTGTGCTGCCAATACCCGAACGGTGCGAAATTCAACTGGTCGACGATCACGTCCAGCACGATCGACAGGGCAATGATGAGGGAGACCACAAACAGGGGCAAGGTGACCTTGGCTGCCAGTTCCATGGCCCGCGAAGCCAGTCCGGCGGAGTGCTTGTCGTCGGGCTTACCCACCGTCCGGGCGCTATTGCCCGCCAGCGCCGTGATCAATCCGCTGACCCCGCCCAGGGAACTGAGCGCCGACTGCGCCCAACCGCCCAACGCGAACACGTAGTGCGGCGCGATGAGCGTGAGACCACATAGGATCATCCAGGCCATGCTGCTGCTGAGCTTGAACCCGCTGGAGCGCGCCAGCCACTCCAGGTCCTCCGACTCCAGCGTGCGGCTGCCAAAACCGACCAGCAGGATGTCCCCAATCAGCATTGTGGCCATGATCAGCGGTGGGCCAAAGGTGATGTAGAGCGTGGGATTGCCATCACGGATGGCGGCAGCCAACAGATCCCGGCCTAGCAGGTAGATAGCGGCGCCTGAGGCCATGCCGCCCAGCAGCACCGCCAGTGTGAAGTTGAGGGCACGCCAGCCCCCACTCACCGGCAATTCCTTGCGCCACAGCGAACGCAGCAGGTACAGCGCCAGGCAGACACTGGTCAGCAGCAACATGAAGCGTGTGATGGTCCAGAAGGTGGGCTGTGTCGCCGGACCGCCAATACCCCACCAGAGGCCAATCATCGTCAGAAGACCACTGAGGCACAGTGGCGCCAGGCATTTAAGCAGGAACTGGTTCTGCGTCGCATTCACATGGCCGATGCTGGGCAGGTCCAGCAGTTTCTGATAGCCGGAGTAAACGAACAATACAGCGGCGACACCCAGCACCCACAGGTGAGGTTGTCCGTACGGCGTGACGAACGTGCCCTCGGACGGCGGGGATACCTGTAGAAACGCCAGCAGCAACCGGGGCATCATCACCACCAGCATCAACATCGGGATGAATACCAGCCAGTTGAGCAGGAGATTGCGCAGGACGATGGCGATCATGCTCCAGGTGTCGGCGGAGCCCAGGCCCATTTTGGGGGTGAGGTAATTGTTGTAGTCCCTCAGGTGGCCGATCGGGTCCGGTTGGACGGTGCCCGGATGTGCTCCGGCATCGTCGCAGGGATCGTCGTTCGTCTCGGTGGTACCAGTCAGCCTCGGAATCACGTTGTTGATGCCCTGGGCGCGCTTGATCCAGGCAGTGAGCCAGCTTCCGATGTAACCACCGCCGGAGACCGTGGAGAGGTAATCGAACTGGGTCAGCAGACCCGCCTCGGCCAAGCCTTGGATGGCGCCCAGAGCGAAGGTGGCGCTCCGGATGCCGCCTCCGGAAATGCAGAGGGCGGAGAGGCGCCTTCCTGTGTTGTGGAGCTGCGCATAGACGTCACGCAAGCCGTCCGCCTCGTTGCCGCCACCCGGCTGCACGGGTATGCCCAGCGCCGTGAATTCCTCCGCCAGCACCTTGTGGAGCGGAGCCGGCGTGTTGTCCCAGTCGACCTGATTCTCCATGGAGTTTGGTCTACTTTGACCGGAACGTACTGAGAAGTCAAGGTTTCATCGCAGGAAGGGGTTTCGCTGTTTCTCGCGGCCGATCGTGGTTGCCTCGCCATGGCCACAGATGACCTGGGTCTCCTCCGGCAAGGTAAGCAGCTTGGTGTGGATGGAGCTGAGGATCTGGCGCCCGTTGCCTCCAGGCAGGTCGGTGCGGCCGATGGAATCGCGGAAGAGTGTGTCTCCGGCGATTAGCTTCTTCTCCGCCGGGATGAACAGGCAGAGGCTGCCCTGGGTGTGGCCGGGCGTGTGGAGGACGTGGAAGTCGCTCGAACCCAGACGCAGCGTGTCCCCCTCCCTGGCCGGAATATCGATGCCGGTACGATCCGGCGTGGGCATGTTCAGCCACTGTGCCTGTGCATCCAGATAGTCGTATAGCTCCTGGTCCTCTTTATTCATATAGACCGGTGCGCCCGTAAGGGCCTTGAGTTTGGCCGCGCCCCCAATGTGGTCAATATGGGCATGCGTGATGAAAATGGCCTTCACGGTGAGTCCGTGGCGCGTGAGCAAGTCCTGAATTGTGTCCAGATCCTCCCCGTCGCCCGGATCGACGACAATAGCTTCACGGCTGGTCTCGTCGCCGAAAATGGAGCAGTTGCACTGGAGTTGGCCTACGGGAAGAATCTCGTGGATCATTTTCCCATCAGTATAGAAGGTAAGCACTCATGACCGACTACGTTCTCTATCTCCATCTGGCCCTCGGGCTGTTCCTGTTCATCGCTTTGGGCGCCAACAAAGTGAAGCAATGGCGCGGCGGGGTGCTGACGGCCGCCCTGCTGCTGGTCCTCACGGGCGGCTACAACTTCATGACCAGGATGAAAGGCGCGCCGGCGGGCTGGCATGCCGGCATCGGGATCAAGATCCTGCTGGCGCTGCATGTCATCACCATGGCTTTCCTCATCGCTCGCGGTGGGGCGTCGCCCGAAAAGGAAGCGCGCTGGCGCAAGGGCGCCCTCGGTTCGGCCGTAGTCGTCATCCTGATTGGACTTTATTTCAGTAACTTCGCGCGGTAACCATGTCGACTCCCGGATATCAGGCGCTGCGAGAGGGCGCCGCCATTCTCGACCTCTCGGCTCGCGGACGCATTCGCGCCAGTGGAGAAGACCGCAAGCGCCTGCTGCACGCAATGACGACGAACCATGTGCAGCAACTGGAGCCAGGGCAGACCATCTATGCGTTCTTCCTGAACGCTCAGGGGCGTATCCAGGCCGATGTCTGGATCCACGCCGAAGAGGACTTCCTGCTACTGGATGTAGAGCCGGAGGTTCGCGAGAAGGTTTTTGCGCATCTCGACAAATTCATCATCGCCGACGATGTGACATTGGAGGATGTGACGGCCCTGACCGCGGAGATCGCCGTGGAAGGGCCCAACGCCGTGGCGATGCCGAAGCGAGGTGTCGTGCTGGACGCGAGTGTCACCGGGCAGCCGGCGTTCCGGATGGTGGTTCCGGTGGAAGAACTGGCCCCGCTCCTCCAACAGTTGCAGGCAGCGGGTGGCGTGCCGGCCTCTACCGAAGAAGTCCGGGCCGTCCGCCTGGAGAATGGCGTGCCTCGCTTTGGTGAGGACATCACAGATGGCAATCTGGTGCAGGAGTCGCAACAGTTGCAGGCAGTCAATTTCAACAAAGGCTGCTACCTGGGCCAGGAGATCGTCGAGCGGGTGCGCTCGCGGGGGCAGGTGAATCGCCTGCTCACGCGCTTGCGCATCGAAGGCTCCACGGTTCCACCCGCTGGCGAGAAAGTAATGGCGGGCGACCAGGAAGCGGGCGCCGTGACCTCGGCGGCCTATTCGCCGGCCGAGGGGTGCGTCCGCGCCTTGGCGTACTTGCGTGCGAAGTTCATCGTGCCCGGCGCCGGCCTAGTGGTGGGCGGCGCGGCGGCAGAGGTCGTCCAACAGGGCTAGCGGCACGCGATTGACGCCATTCCTGCCGCGGCCCAGCAGCACGTGCGGCTTGTTGTCGCCGTGGTAGTCTGAGCCGCCCGACATGCCTAGGCCGTATTTGCGAGCCAGATGGATATAGCGGTCCCGTGTGCTCTGGTCGTGATCGGAGTGCCAGACCTCGACGGCGCCCAGGCCTGCGCCGGCGAAACGGCGGATGAGGGCCTCTTCCTCAATCGGGTCAGTCTTGTTGAGGCGAAAAGGGTGAGCCAGGCTCGCCAGTCCACCTGCCTCGACGATGCGGCGGATGCCGTCCTCCGTGCTAGGATCCTGCCTCTCGACATACGCGATGCCCGTCTCGCCCAGGTACCGCTGGAACGCCTCTTCAATGGACGAGATGAAGCCTTTGTCGCGCATGACCCTGGCGAAGTGCGGGCGGCCGGTGATGTTGCGCCCGTGGGCCTCCGCCTCTTCCACCGTGACGGGTATGCCCAGCGCCGTGAGCTTCTCGGCCATCGCGCGGTTTCGTTCGCGGCGGGCGGCGCGCAGGGTTTCGAGCCATTCGCGGAACGCTGGTGCGGGCTCACCGAAAAAGTAACCCAGCACGTGGACGCTACGGCTGGCCGGGTTCGGCTCGTCAGGCTGCCGGGTGCTAAGTTCGAGCCCGCGAACGAAGCGCAGACCCTTGGCGGCTGCGAGCGGCACTGCCTCGTCGGAGCCCCGGAAGGTGTCGTGGTCCGTGATGGCCAGCGCTTCGAGCCCCAGCGCCACGGCTCGGTCAATCAATTGTGCGGGTGTGTCCGTGCCGTCGCTGGCCGCGGTGTGGGTGTGCAGATCGATCACTGCGCCGCCCACCGCAGGAAGCTGGCGGCATCGCGCTTGAGAGCCGTCAGTTGGCCCACATCGATGTAGTACATGTGGCCGGCTTCGTAATGATGCACCCGGATATTCTCGCGGGCTCCGGCGGGCAGTTTCATATGGTTCAGCGTGTAGCCGGCGGCGAAATAGGGCGTCGCCAGATCGTAGTAGCCGGCACCGACATAAAGCTTCATGTGCGGGTTCTTGGCGAAAGCGGAACGCAGGGACTCGCTGACGTCGGCGTAACGATTTTCATTGCCCCAATCCCAGCGGGCAATGCCTCCGCCCAGGATGTAGTAGTCGAGATCGCTCTCATAGCCTAGCTCGGAGCGCACGTAGTAGTTGAACGCGGCGGTATAGGGCGGGCGGATAGCGGTCATGCTGGGATCGAACTCGGCGCTGTCCGTCGTTTCGCGCGGGCCCGGTCCGGAGAGCCGGCTGTCCAGGCGGCCCACCATCACGTTCTCCTCGCGGCGTAGTTCGCGGATGAACTTCATGATCTCGACGCGCAGGTCGTTCTGCTCGACGTATTTCTGGGAAAGTCCAGTGAAATGAGCGAGTTGCTTGGCGGCGGCGGTACGCTCGTCCGGAGTAAGCAGGTCGCCGCGTCCCAGCGCCTGGACGTATCCACCCGCGGCCCACTGCTCGGATTCGTGGAGGACGGTCTTGAGGTCCTTCTGCTGCAGATCGGCCGGCAGTTTCTTGTGATACCAGGCGGTGGCCGTGTAGGTGGGCAGAATGAGCGGGTAGGGCAAATCGTTGCCCTGATCGAAGCGGAGAGTCTGGAAGTTCAAAACTGTTGAGATCAACAGAACGCCGTTCAAGGCGATGCCCCGGTCAACGAGATAGCCCGAGAGTCCGGCGGCGCGCGTAGTGCCGTAGCTTTCGCCGGCGAGGAAAAGCGGTGAGAGCCAGCGGTTGTTGCGGCCGAGATAGAGGCGGATGAACTCGCCAACACTCTCAATGTCGCCATTTACGGAAGAGAACTTCTTGTTCAATTCGGGCTTGGTGGCACGGCTGTAGCCCGTTCCGACAGGGTCGATGAAGACCAGGTCGGTTTCGTCGAGCCAGGTGGCCGGGTTCGTCTCCAACTCATAAGGGGCCGGCGGAAGCGCGCCGTTGTCCATCATGCGGACGCGCTTCGGACCCAGCGCGCCCATATGCAGCCAGACCGACGCGGAGCCGGGGCCGCCATTGAACGAGAGCGTCAGCCGCCGTTTCTTGGTGTCGGCCACCCCGTCCAGCGTGTAGGCAACGTAGAAGATGCCCGCCTCTGTTTCCCCCGCGGCATTCTTGATGGGCATGAGCCCGGCGGTGGAGGTGTACTTCAGCACTTTGCCATGGAGAGTAATCTCCTGGTGTTTGACCACGGGAGGCGGAGGATCAGCAGGCGGCTTGGGAGCGGCTGCGGGTTGCTGCGCATAGAGTGAACTGCCCAGAGCGAAGGTAAGGAAAAGATAGCGAATCATGAGCGGGACTTACCAGAATAGCGGGAATCCGTCACGCTGGTGTCGCGTCTTCGCACGGTGCCCGGTGTCGGCACGCTAACAGCCCTCACCAATGTGTTGACTCTGGCCGACCCGAAGCGATTCCGCCATAGGCGCCACGCGGGCTCGCACCTGGCATTGCGTCCCCGCCAGCAACGATCCGAAGGAAAGGAGTCACAGTTGGGCATCACCAAGCAGGCGATGGTTATTTGCGGAAACTGCTGGTGCAGAGCGCGCACTGCGTGCTGCGCAAGTATGCGCCGGACATGGCCCTGCAGCGCTCGGGCCTCGGCTTATGCGCCGGCGGAGGAAAGAACGCGAAGAAGCCTGCGATTGTAGCCGTGGCTCGCAAACTGGCCGTACTGCGTCATCGTTTATGGGCCGGAAGCGCTGAATACCAAGCGTTTCCACCGGCGTAATCGTTACCATTTGGCAAACGAGTTTCGATGACAATCAATTCCAGCCCGCTGAAGACTGAAGAGCTGGCGACTGCGCGGACGTCATTGGCCTGGCGGTGCAAATCGTCAAGGCGCAACCCAGATCGCAGCGCCTCCTCTCCTCCGAAAGGCAGCGGATCCCAATGTGCACCGGGCCACGACGTGGCCCAAGATGAGTGCGGATGGAAGCACAGTCCTCTCGGCCGGAACGCGGAGGGTCTGGAATGGAAGGTAAGAGCGGTTTCGATTCTGGATGTGGAGTGAAGCCGAGCGTTCAAGGTAGGGCTCCTTCGCCTCTAGGGATCACCAAGCCGCGCTGTGCGAAGCGGCAGTCAAGGCTACCCTTGCGGCGCGCCGAAGCGGCGCTGCCTGTGACAACCGCTTCGCGTGCCGCACAGAATCGGATATGGAGCCGAAGAGGCAGAGAAGTGCCCCCCAGAAGCACCATTCGTGGATCTCGTTATTGATTTCTACAGCCGCTTCATGGAAGGACGTTCCCGTTCCGGCACCGTTGGTGGCAACGCACCAGAGATGATATCGGATTGGGCCAAATTTGCCGTCCTCCCTGGTGGCTGCCCCAAATCGAAAACCTGAGTCTGGCGATTTGCAGCGGGACGGGTCGAGATGAGAGGGATCCCGCCCCCCGGTTAACGGCGCGAGGACCGCCATGATGCCCGCAATTATGGTATGAAACATCTATGCGAAAGCGTGCGCCACCGCCTGTCACATCCGTCGCCGCTTTGAGCAGCGGCCCGCACCAACATACCAGGAGAGCGCAACTTTCGCGTGATAGACGCCACACATGCTCCGCAGAGGGAAGTGATATGGGTTTGTTGAAGACACTGAAGTTCTGGGATAGCCGTGCCATTATCGAATCCACCATCGAGACTACCCACAAGTCCTATCAGCAAGCCCAAAGGAGATCACCCGAGCGAGATTGCCACGCCTGGCTCGCATCCGCGTATCTCGCACGGCCCGGATACAAGGTCGAGCCTATGATAGCGTTTGCACGCACCGCCTTCTTCTCCGTCGTTGGCCGTGATGCGCCAACGGTCTTGGCCTATTATTTTTTATCCCAAGAAACGCCCACGACAATTGCGACGTTCGACGCCATTAATGAAAAACTTCTCGAGCCTGTTTTTACAATAGTTCAACAGGGTAGATTTCTTCAGCACTGGGAGCAAGCGAATCCGTGGACTGCAGCCCACATTCCCGTCATGCGAGAATTAGTCGCCGACATGATTAAGGATTTCGAGAAAGCCTAGCTCCGGGGAACTTTCTTTCAGTTCGAACAAGCACATGTGTCAAGTGCCACGGAGGCAGAAGGAATGCCCAGCCGAAAAGAGGCTAATCTTGCTTATTCGCGGTCGGATGGGTTAGGCGAAGGAGCTTCCTCGAAGGGGTCTGGTACATACTCAAATAGTGCGTAGAACGCCAATGCAGTGTTACTACGTGTGCTATCGCAGCGGAAGCAGTTTTCTCTAGCAATAGGACCAAAATGGATACTGTCGTTAAGCGAAGGGGCACAGCTAGAGTCGCTCTCGATCTCGGCGACGCTGATCAGGGCGCTCTTGCCAGGTATTCCGGCCGTATTAGCAAACTCTTGTCCTTGTCCGAGGTGATGGCGAGTCCAGATCTGGCGGCCTCCCTTGACGATCTCCTCGGGGGTGTCTATGGACTGGTCCAGGCAATTCAGTTCGGCTTCGTCGACAGACTTGAGCGGCCCATACAAATCAGCGCCGTGCAGAAGCGAGCGACGCAACTCGCGGCAGGCAATGTGCGCACTGACGGCAAGTGGGTTGCTGGCTATTGTTTCAATAACGCACTATTCAGGATAGCCGCCGTCCTGCATCGCGTTCTGAAGATTGTAACCGGAGAACGCCGATACGTCCCCGTTCTCATCCCAGAAGCGCAACGATTATATCCGCATTGGAGATGCGAGAAGCTTAACGTAGTACATAGCCAAGTCAATGATTTGAAGCACACGCCTCTGGGCGCCTATGAGCAGAGAAGCGCTTCCTTTGCAGATGCGATCGCGTCTGTCGATGAACTTTTGCAGCTCCTCGAATTCCACCTTGTGCCTTCTACTCGAGCCACGGATCAGCCGACGCAATAGACAACACCACTGTACGACACAACTGACACCGGAGTCGATAGTTCTAAGTACAGAAGCCCGTCGAGGCCCCTCAGCCTGCCCCGTCCCACCGCGAATCACCAATATTAGGTCTCCGATTGGGCGTAATCACCGACGAGCTTGCCCAAATTGGCCCCGTCCGTCCTCCATCTCGGGCGCGCCGTTATGCCCCCGGCTCAGGACGGGAGCGCCAGCCTGCCCGGAAAGCCCGATTCTGCGCTATACCACAGAAAAGTACAAAGAAGTCTACAATCAAAACACGGAAATCCCACACGTGGCCCTGCGGGTCGCCAGTCGGCAGGAGAGCGCAATCGGACCGAGCCGTGACCGTAAGGGAGGCCCACATGGCCCTCCAGGCCGCCAAAACGAATGGAGCCGCGCTACGAACCACGACCGTGAGGGAGTGGTCCCCGCCCGTTGCGAACCGCGCACGTCAGTAAGCGGGCACCGGTTCCGGGAGCGTCTTCAATGGAGTCCCCCTCCGCTGCGAGCCGCGACTGGGAACGAGCGGGCACCAGCTCCGAACGCGTCTGCGACGGAGTCAAGCATGGCCACTGGGTCGCCAGTCGGCAGGAACGTACCGAAACCGAGCCGTGACCGTCAGGGAGCGGAAGCCCGTCGTGCCCCCGGCGTCTGCATCGGAGTGCCGGCCGTACCGTAGACGCTCTTAGCTTACGTGGAGCCATTGACTCCAAAATAAATCCCGATAGATACTAAGACTGTCTATGGGAAAGAACAGCGATCTGCTCGCTGGAACGCTCGACATGCTGGTCCTCAGCTCGCTTCGGCACGGGCGAATGCACGGTTACGGCATCGCACGATTTCTGCAGCAGATCAGCGACGATTTCTTTCAGGTGGAGGAAGGGTCGCTCTATCCCGCTCTCCAGCGGCTCGACCTGAACGGGTTGATCGAGGGCGAATGGAGCGTAACACCCACCAACCGGCGTGCCCGCTTCTATCGCCTGACTCCTGCGGGGCTGAAACGCCTTCAGGCGGAAACTGAACGCTATCGAAACATGACCCTGGCCATCACCAAGGTCCTGGGGACTGCGTAAATGCTATCGAAGTTGATCCGGCGCGTGCGCTATCTGTTTCAACAGGACGATCGGGACCGCTCATTGGCCGAAGAAATCCGGTCGCATCTCGACCTTCACACGGAAGAACTGGTAAATCAAGGACTTCAGCCGGAGGCGGCGGAGTATACCGCGCGCCGTCACTTCGGCAACGCCACTCTCGTCCGGGAAGACGCGCGAGCCGTCTGGATTGCGCGCTGGTTTGACGAGATCGTGCAGGACTCCAAGTATGCGTTCCGCAGCCTCCGGCGGCAACCCGGGTTCACCGCGGTGGCAGTTCTATCGGCAACCCTCGGTATCGGTGCCTGTTGCACCATCTTCGGGATCGCCAATTTCGCGCTATCCCCGACTCTTCACAACGTTGCTCAACCGGAGTCCCTGGTTTCCATCTTCCAGACCGACAAGGGCGAACCAGGCTCTACGTTCTCCTACCCGGATCTGACTGCGCTTCGGGAGAGACAGCGGAGTTTTACCGCGGTGGGCGCCATGTTCCCCTTCGTACCGGCGAATTTCGGTTCCGGACCGGGAGCGCGGCGCGAATGGGGGTGGCTGGTCACGGCGAACTACTTCGACATTCTTGGAACACGTCCCTGCCTTGGCCGGACTTTTGCCGCCGGCGAGGACGTTCCAGGCGCCCCACCCGCGATCATTGTTTCCTACAATCTGTGGCGCGACCGGCTCGGCGGCGACGTTTCGGCTGTCGGCCGCGAGATCCTGTTCAACGGGCACCAGGCCAGGCTGATCGGTGTAGCACCCGCTGGATTCCGCGGGCACGAAGTAGCCCTGACAGCGGACTTCTGGGTTCCGCTGTCGATGCTCGACCGCATCCCCTTTCCGATGGGCGGATTCGATGTTCTCAAAGACCGGGGAAGCCCCTGGTTCTGGCCGGTCGCACGACTTCGGCCCGGACTGAGCATCGGCCAGGCCAGCGCCGACTTGGGGATCCTGGCCGGGCAACTTCGCGCCGAACACCCAAAGCGTTGGAAAGATCGCGGCTTCCATATCGAGCGCGCCGGCCAACTCTACGTTGCCGTACGCCGCATCTTCAGTGTGTTCTTTCGAATGCTGCTAGGCGTGGCGCTGCTGGCCCTTCTGATCGCCTGTTCCAACATCGCCAATCTGCTGCTGGCTCGCGGCTCGAGCCGGCAACGGGAGATCGCCACACGGCTCGCGATCGGGGCCGGGCGGGGCCGGCTAATCCGCCAGCTTGTGACCGAGAGCCTGATCCTGAGTCTGCTCGGAGGGGTGGGCGGACTTGTTGTGGCGTTCTATGGGGGCCAGATGATCGGCAGGTTTCGGCTCCCGGTGTCGCTGCCCATCGACTTCACTGTGACGCTGGATCGCAACGTTGCACTGTTCGCGGCCGTTCTCTCGGTTGTCACCGGCATATTATTCGGGCTGGCTCCCGCGCTGCAAGCAACCCGGCATGATCTTGCCTCGACTCTGAAGGCCCCGACTTCGACGCCCTCCGGTCTGCGGCGATTCGGTCTTCGCAACATCCTCATCGTTACCCAAGTCGCCATCTCGGCCGTTCTACTAATCGCCTCCTCGCTATTTCTTCGGAGCCTGACAACCGCTCGAACCATGGATCTCGGTATGAGCGCCCGCGATGTCCTGTTCCTGCAAATCGATCCGGCCGCGAACGGATATGGCCCGACCCAGACGCGTCAGTTCTTCGAGACGCTCGCGAACCGGGTGAGTGCCGTCCCTGGTGTAAGAGCCGCCAGCTACACCAACCTTCTCCCCCTCAGCTTCATCACGGCGAACGGCCTTTTCACCACCGACGAACAACGATCGGATCCACGGGCGACACCCATTGACTCGCAGGCTGTTGTAATCGGCCCGAAGTACTTTGAAACGCTTGGCATTCAGCTCCTGCGCGGTCGGGACTTCGGCCCCGAGCGTCCCGACGGAGAGGCTGTGGTGATCGTGAATGAAGCCTTCGCCCGCAAGGCGTTCCCAGGTCAAGACCCAATGGGCCGCCGCGTGTACCGCAACAGTAAGCCATTTCGCATCGTCGGCGTCGCCGCGACATCGAAGGTGCGCACGATCGGAGAAGATCCGGAACCACAAGTCTTCCACGCGTTCTCACAAATGATGAAGAAGGAAGACATGCCCATGGGGCTCACTCTTGCCGTCCGAACCAATGGCGATCCGTTAGCATGGCTTCCCGCAATGAAAGAGCAAATCGCAAGTCTTGATCGGTCATTGCCCATCTTCGACGTCCGAACGATGAACAGCCATTTGCGTGGTGCGCTTCTACTGCCTCGATTGGCGGCGCTCATGTTCGGCCTGGCGGGCACCATCGGACTGGTGATTGCATCGGTTGGCCTCTATGGCATCGTGAGCTTCACCGTCGCTCGGCGGACCCGGGAGATCGGAATTCGTATGGCGATCGGCGCGCAGCGCAGCGAGGTTCTCGGAATGGTGCTCAGGCAGGGAATGGGCGTCACGTCCATCGGCGTGATGGTTGGCGTCCTGGCCGCTCTTCCCGCGATGCGCTTGGCCTCGAGTCTGCTATACGGCGTGGCCCCATCCGATCCACTAACCTTCCTCATGGTTCCGATGTGCCTTCTGGTAGTTGCCATCTTTTCGTCTTTGACTCCCGCATACAGAGCCGCGCATCTGGACCCCATCGCGACCTTGAAGCACGAGTAGGGCTGGAAGAGTGTCAGCCCTGCCCCCAAGTCGCGGAGCTGTCGTTGATTGCCGCAGAAGAGACAATCGCGCACTTCATTAGCTCGCGAAATAGGCAACAATCCGCAGATCGCCGGCGAAGTACTGGCAACAGGTTTACCCTGCGGGCACACTACATTATGAGTACCCAAATCAGACGCCTCCTTTTCGCGGTCGCGTGCATCGCGTGCGCGACCGCTGCTCAGACCCCGAAAGACTCGACTTGACCGCAGTGGGGAAAGATCCGCAATGGAAGATAAGCGGGCGCACCGCATCGCTCGTCGACATCAAAGGCCAGCCCGCCGTGGAGATTGGCGAAGGTCCGGGGATGGGCGTTGTGTGGCTCATCGGATATCGCTTCGGCAACGGAATAATTGAAATTGACATTTTCGGACGGAGTCAGCCGGCCGGAGGCAGCTTTCTGGGTATCGCTGAACCGTACCCGGCCTTCCGCAATTCCGAAATCGCTCCTGGACTTAGAACATTCTTGACAGGATATTCGTATGAGTATATCCTATTTCGGAGGAAATATCACATCCATGTTCGCAATCTGAAGTGTGACTGCCCTCAGAAAGGCTCTGTATTAAACCCATGAAGAGTTCCGTCAGAAACGCCATTGTCAGACTACTCCTCGCCGGGGCGCTGTTTGCCGCGGTGGCCTTGGCCAACGTGCCGATGCGGTGCATAGGCGGCCACTGGTATGTGTGGACCTCGTACGGCTGGGTATACTCCGGAGGAACGTGCGTCGACTAGACCTGACTTGGAGCTTTGGTGGCTGACATGCGTCAACTGTGCGCGGCACGCCTCACGCCTGCCGCGCACGATGTCGCCGAGGTGCAATATGGTGGAATGGCTCAATCGGAATGGCAGGGCGGTTGTTTTCCTCTGTAACCTGTCCGTCGTTGTACTTGCGGTGTTGGCCGTGCTGCTCTATCTGCGCCCTTGGTCGGCAATCATCAGCCCTGCCGCGCCCGCGATTGGGTCAAGGTTTGCCTTATCCCCTGGCGGGTCATCAGATTCGCGTGCCGTCCTGTATTTGGCGATCTCCACCCGCTGCGGTGCTTGCGAGCGTGAAGCCGATTCCTACCGCAGCTTGGAACAGGACACGGACGTCGAGCAAGGCGTCAGGGTCGTGTATCTGATGTCGGAAGGCGAAGCTGCCGGCAGGAGCTTCCTGAACAGGCACGGGTTGCGTAGCCAGGTCGGATTTGGAACCAGATTTAAGGGCAGCGGTATTCGCGAGTTTCCCACCGTAGTGCTCGTAGATCGCCAAAACATCGTACAGTTTTGGCACGTTGGCGCTCTGAGAGATAAGGACCGGCAGCGGTTGGAGGCAGCACTCTTGCGGTGCTCTGCCTGTTCAGTAGGCGACGGGAAGGTATTCTCAGGAAGATGACGCGGAACTGGCTTCTATTATCGGCTGAGGCTGCAGCGGCCCTTTCGCTGGCCGCCGCGGCGTGGGCGGCAGACCGACCGAGGTTCGAAGCGGTGTCTCTCCGCCTGCAACCGGCCATGGTGTCCCTGGACATCGAACAGGTGAGTGCGCTCGGAACCCATGTCGCTCCGGGCAGCGTCAGTTTTGTGCGGGTCTCGATGAAGTCGTTGATCCGTCGCGCTTACGGTGTGGAGGAGTTTCAGATTCCTCCCGCCGCATGGGTGGAGAACCGATACACCGGGCGTGCGACGTTTCCTAAGGAAACACCCTTGGACGACGTTCCGCGGATGGTGCGCACGATGCTCGAAGAGCGCTTTGGGCTGCGCGCCCACATCGAATCCAAGGTCGTGAGGGTGTGGCTGCTCGAGCAGGCGCCGGGCGGCGCGAAACTCTCGAAGCCATCCGGCAAGCCGCTGGGCGTTCCGGGGCTCCCCCTGTTTCTCTCCCAGGTCACTCCCGGAAATGCCAAGCGGTTGGGCAACTCGGACCCGGACAAAGAATGGCTCCTGATGAGCAAGGGCACCTTGCGGACCTTCTGCGCGCTTCTTTCGAAAGAGGCGAAACGCCCGGTGCTCGACCGCACCGGTCTCGATGGCGAATATGACGTGAACGTGGAGGTGGCCAACGCGTTTCGGCGAAATATCCCGCCCCCCTCGATGACCCCACCGATGGTCGACATACCAGACCCGCCACTGGTGCTGGGGCCGGCGCTCAAGAAACTCGGTTTGAAGTTCCGGGAATCCCGCGAACCGGTTGAGCTCCTGATAATTGACACGCCACCATCATTGAGAGCCGAGCCTTGAAATGAGGATCCGGAAGACGGTGCCCGCACTGGTGGCATTGGCCTCGCTGGCCGCCGCCGCCGATTACCGGGGCGAGGTTCGGTTCGGCGGCCAGGCAGTGCCGGGAGTGATGGTGACGCTCGCCAACTCCGGCACGAAACTGACGGTCTCTACTAACGCGGCGGGACGTTTCGAGTTCAAGGGCATAGAGGGCGGCCCGTGGACGGTGACGGCTGAGATGCAGTGCTTTGCCACGGCAAGCCGTGAGGCGAGCGATCAATTGATCCTGCTGAACCTCGATCTGCTGCCGGAAACCACGCCGTGCAGCGAGCCCGTGGCCCTCGCGACCGCCCCGGCGGCGACCGAACCCCAAGCACCGTTCGAAACGCGCGAGCGGCCGCCGGCGGGCTACCTCATCAACGGAAGTGTCGACAACGCGGCCGAGTCCGACATCGCTCAGCCGGCAGCCTTCGGCAACTTCCGCCGCGGCGCGGCCACCTACTACGCCTCGCTCTTGGCGGCGCTGGATACTTCCGCGCTGGACGCGGCGCCCTACAGCTTGTTGGGCGCCACCGCGCGGCCGCCCTCGCGCATGCTGGCCAACGTCCTGGCAACTCTGAGCGGACCCCTCACCTGGTGGCGCCGCGCGCAACCGGGCCAAGTGCCGTATTTCATCCTGTCCTATGAACGGACGCGGAACCGCATCGCTGCGGTGACCAACGGGCGTGTGCCCACCGCAGCCGAACGCGCCGGCGATTTCTCCTCGGCAGGGGTTCAGGCCACCGACCCGCTGAGCGGCGCGCCTTTCCCGGGCGGAACCATCCCGGGAAGCCGGATCAGCGCGCAGGCGGCGGCGTTGCTTCGCCTGTACCCGCGCGCCGGCACCTCTTCGACAGCGGGCTACAACCTGGAAACGCCGATCATCCGGGGCTGGCACCGCGATGCGTGGAAGGTGCTGGTGATGCAGTCCGTAGGACGGGGAAGTCTGATTGGGGAGTTCTCCACTGAAAGCGTCCGCGGGGACGAGTCGACTCTGTTCGGGTTTCTCGACCGCAGGCAATCGGGTGGAACCAAGGCCTCGCTGGCGTGGGTGCCCGGTCGCCCGGAGGCTTGGCAAGGGCGATTCGCCGTGGCGTTCGAGCGGCAGTACGAACGATCGCTTCCCTTCTTCGCCGACGCGCGCGACATCGCGGGTGAGGCCGGCATCGCGGGCCCCAGCCAGCGCGCCGCCGATTGGGGACCACCCTCGCTTTCCTTCTCCAGCGGCGTGAGCGGCCTGAACGATGTCGCCGCCTCGCGCCTGCAGACGCAAAACGCCGGCGTCTCCGCCGCCGAAAGCGGAAGTTTCGGGCCGTGGCAGGTACGCGCCGGGTTCAGTTTCACTCGCCGTCAACGCAATCAGCTCGGTCTCATCAATCCGCGCGGAAGCTTCGGATTCACGGGGACGGCGACGGGCATCGATGTGGCGGACTTCCTGCTCGGCTTGCCCGACACCGCCTCCCTCGCCACCGGACCGGCCGATCGTTACTTACGCGCGAACGAGTGGGCCCAGTATGTGGTCACGGAGTGGCGTCCGGCCGCGAGCCTGACGGTGAACGCCGGCGCGCGCTGGGAATACCCCACGCCCTATGCGGAACGCTACCGCCGTCTGGCGAATCTGACGGTCGCGCGGGGCTTCGCTTCCGCCCAGGTGGCGACCGCGTCCTCGGCGGGCGACGCTCTGGTGCGGCCGTTTCGAGCGATGGTCGAGCCGCGCGTCTCCCTGGCGTGGTTGCCTGTGATTGGCTCGTCGCTGGTGGTGCGCGGCGCCTACGGCATTTATGCCGACACGGGAGCCTACGAATCCATCGCTTCCTCGCTGGCGGCCCAGCCGCCGTTTGGGCGGAACTTCGCCATCCGCGGCACACCCGGCGCCGCGCTCACCATGGCCACCGCGCTCACCGCGCCGGGTGACGCGCTGGGCACCTTCGGCGTAGATCGCAGCTTCCGGCCCGGATATGCGCAGAACTGGCAATTTTCCGCCGAGCGCGACCTGGCTTGGGGCTTGGTGGCAAAGGTCGGGTACCTGGGCATCAAGGGGACGCACGCGCGACAGGCCATCTACCCGAACACGTACCCGGCGGGCGGCGCCGTAAGCTGTCCGTCCTGCCCGTCGGGCTTCGAGTACATCCTATCCGGCGGCAACTCCAGCCGCCACGCGGGCCAGTTCGAGGTGCGGCGGCGGCTGCGCGGTGGATGGTCGGTGAAATCGGAAACCACCTGGGCTAAAAGCATCGACAACGCCGCCCTTGGCGGCGGCGCGCAACCGGCGCTAGTGGCGCAGAACTGGGCCGATCTCGCGGTCGAACGAGGCCTTTCCAGCTTCGATCAGCGGCTCACCGAACGCCTTATCGCGGACTACACCTTGCGGTTTTCCTCGGGCTGGCGCCATCGCCTCTTGGATGAGTGGCGCCTGTCGAGCGTTCTGACCATCGGCACCGGCATGCCGCTGACGCCCGTCTATCCGCAGGCCATTGGCGGAGCCGGCTTCATCGGAAATCTGCGGCCGGACTTTACCGGCACGCCCCTGCGCAATGCGCCCGAAGGTCTGCACGTGAACCCCACCGCCTTCACCGCGCCCGTCGCGGGACGATGGGGCAACGCGGGCCGCAACATTATCACAGGACCCGGCCAGTTCGCCGTGAACGCCGGCTTGTGGCGGACCTTGCGGCTGGGCGGCCGGGCAAGCGCCGATCTGCGCTGGGATATGACCAATCTGCTGAACCATCCCACCTTCACCCGCTGGGACACCACCCTAGGCAGCGTGCTGTTTGGCCGCCCGGTCGCCGCCAACCCGATGCGCTCGGCCAGGCTCAGTCTGGAGGTGCGGTATTGATGCGACTCTGCGCAGTAGGGCTGTTGGCTGCAGGGTGGTTGGCCGGGCAGGACCCCGACGTGCCAACCTTCCGCAGCGACACCCGGCTGGTCATCCGTGCCGTGAAGGTTCGCGATGGACAGGGGCGCGCGGTGGAGGGATTGGCGGCAGGGGACTTCACGGTGACCGAGAACGGCGCGCCGCAGCGAATCGCCGTATGCGAATTCCAACGCACCGCCGATGCGGACGATGCCACGGCAATCGCCGCGGTCGAGCAACCCACCGCCGCGAGGCCGGCCCGGCGCCTGTTGGTGCTCTACTTCGACCTCGATGGCATCGGGCGCCGATCGCTGGGACGCGCCTTTGCGGCCGCTGGCAACTTCGTGGAGCGGCGAGTGTCCAGCTCCGATGCCGTGGCCGTGATGGCCAACATGCGCGGGAACCTGCGCATGATTCAGGACTTCACCTCCGATCGGGGACTGCTGCTGACCGCGCTCGGCAATCTGGCCAAACCGGATGAAGAATTGGTCGATCCGGAAAGTAACTTCACCTTTGGCGCCAACAACGGCGAGTTCAATGTGTTCGCCACCGACCGCCGTCTGGCGGCTCTCGAACGCGCGGCGCGCCTGCTGGAAAAGACGCGCGAGCGAAAGGCGCTCATCTATTTCGCCGCCGGCTGGGGCCTGCAAGAAGGCCGCAACCTGGCTGAGATGCGCGCGCTGGTCAATGCCGCGCGGCGGGCCAATGTCGAGATCTATCCCATCGACACGCGTGGCCTCGTGGCGGAGCCGCTGCTCGGCGACGCCTCGGTGGCCAGCGCCGGCGGCGTGGAGGTCTATAGCGGAGCCGCCGTGGCGGCGCGCACCGAGTTCTTCGAGCAGTCTCAGGATGCGCTCTATTCTCTGGCGGCCGATACCGGCGGAAAGGCGTGGCTCAACAATAATGATCTCCAAGCCGGCATCGAACAGGCGCGGCGCCTCTATTCGAGCTACTACCTGATCGGATACTACTCCACCCACACCGAGGCGGACGGCAAGTTCCGCCGCATTGCGATTCGCCTGCCCGGCCGCGAGCACCTGAAGCTCGAATATGGCGACGGCTACTTTGGCGAAAAGGTCTTCGAGCGCATGACCGCGGCCGACCGCGAACGCCACCTCGAGGATGCCTTCGCGCTGGAAAGCCCCATCACCGAAATCCCTCTCGCCGCCGCGATCAACTATTTCCAGCTCAACCCGGACGAATACTACGTGCCGGTGGTCGTCAACATCGCCGGCGCGGAGTTGATGACCGGACGCAAGCCCGGCGACGGTCGCGCGGAGCTGGATCTGATCGGCGAGATCAAGGACAGCAACGGCAGCACGGTGAAAACGCTGCGCGATCGCGTCACCGTGAAGCTGGACGCCGCCAGGCGCCAGAAGTTGGCCTCGGGGCTGGTCGAATACGATACGGGCTACACCCTGCTGCCGGGCGAATACGCTTTGAAGTTGCTGGTGCGCGATGGCGAAACGGGACGGATCGGTACGCTGATCCGGCGGTTTGTCATTCCCAACCTGAATCAGATGGGTCCGATGCGGTGGAGTTCGCTCGTCCTCGGGGGAACCCGCGTCCGCATGGGCGAGGCCATTTACTCGGCCGGCCGCGACAAGCGCCAGGCGACCAATCCGCTGGTTGCCGGCGGGCGCAAACTGGTGCCGAGCGTGACGCGCGTGTTTGACGGTGATAGTTCGATGGTGATTTACGTGGAAGTCTACCGTCCGGAGTCGTCCGCGCCAGGGCCGGTCACGGCCTATGTCGGCTTGTATCGCGGAGGGACGAAGGTTTTTGAGACATCCCCGACTGAGTTTCGTGCGCCGGAAGGGACCCGGTTGAAGACAGCGCGCATCGAACTGGAAGCGCCGTTGGCGGCGCTCGGCGCCGGCCGTTACGATTGTCAGGTGTCGCTGATCGACCGGCGGAGCGGACGCACGCTATTTTGGCGAGCGCCGGTTTGGGTGGCGCGGTAGTCGACCGTGCCGCTGTGGTGCGTAAGAAAGAAATCCGCGCTACCCAGCCTCCCGTTTCAGGCGACCGGTATGATGCAAGCCACCCAGAACGGACCTAGCAGTCACAGCGTCACCCGTCGGGAGCTTGCGTCGATGAACACTGGGCGGAACCTTGGCTTGATGCGGTTCCGGAATTCCAAGTCCCGACGCGGAATGTGGGCCGTCTTGAGTAGTCCGTCTAGAATCAATACGTTTGTCAGCGTCTCTCGCCCATGAATACCCTTTGTTTCACTTGGGGCTTTTCGTCCGGCAAATTGAGCGCGCCACCATACGCATCGGTCACCACCAACGACGCAGCGTCTACTGATAACTCCTGCACGGCCATCCAGAAATTGGGGACGGAGAACGTGCTATCCGGGACTTGAGCGGCGTCAAGTTGACGAGAACGCCCAACGCTTCCTCGCGGCAGCAGGCAGCGCCGGCCGTTGTCAATCGGTGGTTTGGCGACTTCTCGGTCATGGGGTGTGGTGTAGACTCGATCATGAAGCCAGCGAGGGCGGGATTAGGCCGGCTGGCCGGTCGGCCCAAAACCGGAGGGCAAGTTCTGGGATAGGCCATAAGCGGTTGCAAACACAATGGTTGCCAGCCGGGCCGTCGCTGGCGGTTTCGTCTTGGGCCAACCAGGGTCGGTTTTATCCAGGTCAGCCTAGACAAGAGTTAGGCCGACATCCTTCCGAGGTGCAGGAGACTACCATGCCAGCCCGCAAGACAGAAAAGACTTCCAAGCCTATGGTCCGGAAACCGGCAAAGCACACGGCGGCACAACCCAAAGCGGCCACGACGCTGCCGGAAACCATGATCACCGGCAAAGCAAGCCCCGCGAAGGCAGCGGACGGCGACAAGCCGGTCTTCGACTACATCTCCAGCTTGCCGCAACCGCAGCGAGGCATCGCCGAAAGACTCGATGCCCTGGCGGCCAAGACGCTGCCCGGCCTGCAGCGCTCTGTGAAGTGGGGCATGTCGTACTACGGCGTCGGCGATGGCTGGTGCTTTTGTTGCGGTGGCTTCGCCAATCACGTCAAGCTCATGTTCGTGAACGGCGTGACGCTCACGCCGGTACCGCCGGTAACGCCGGTGGCGATGGGCAAGTCCACGCGGGGCGTGGAACTCGAATCCGTAGACGACCTCGACGAATGCCAGATCGCGGCGTGGATGAAACAAATCACGGCCGCGCCCGGTGTCGGAGGAAAGAAGCGATAGGCCCGAGGTCGGCCGCGAGAGCGAAGGTCACGTCGGAGCGCGGCCAGAGACTGGTTTCTGACCCCAGGCGAATCCAGCCGCCGGATTGTCGAACACGGAGCAGGCAGCCAGACTGTGGGACGGACGTCGATCGCTCTGGTGTCAGACCGCCACGGAGTCAACCATGGCCCTGCGGGCGCCAAAGCGGATGAAGCCGTGCCCCGTGTCCCAGTCCCCAAACGTAAGTGAGGGGCTACGAACGCGTCTTCAATGGAGTCCCGCATGGCCCTGCGGGCGCCAAAGTGGATGAAGCCGCGTTACGAACCCCAACCGTAAGGGAGGGGTCTCCGCTCGCTGCGAACCGCGCACGTCAGTAAGCGGGTACCAGTTCCGAACGCGTCTTCAATGGAGTCAACCATGGCCCTGCGGGCCGCTAAAGCGGATGAAGCCGCGTTACGAACCCCAACCGTAAGGGAGGGGTCTCCGCTCGCTGCGAACCGCGCACGTCAGTAAGCGGGTACCAGTTCCGAACGTGTCTTCAATGGAGTCCCGCATGGCCCTGCGGGCGCCAAAGCGGATGAAGCCGCGTTACGAACCCCAACCGTAAGGGAGGGGTCTCCGCTCGCTGCGAACCGCGCACGTCAGTAAGCGGGCACCGGTTCCGGGAGCGTCTTCAACGGAGTCCCGCATGGCCCTGCGGGCCGCCAAAGCGGATGAAGCCGTCCTACTTGGCCCAGTCCCGGAACGTAAGTGACGGGCTGCCAGCACCTCTTCAATGGAGCTGCCGCAACGACTGGGTTTGTGCCGGATCACGCGACTCGGAGACAATCCACCTGGACGAAACACGCCCGACGCTTCCTCGTGGCAGCGGACAGCGCCGGTCGTTGTCAATCGGTGGTCTGACGATGCGCTCACAGGGAGGGCTGGAAGTGCGCATCTCCGCCCGGTAGGCCCAAAGAAAAAGGATCCAGTTTATGGGCCGGAATCGCTGCCGCGGCGCAGCATCTGCCCGCGCGAACGCAAAGATCGCGGCTCAGTTTTGCTTGTCCAACCGAAACTCGACCAGGACGTCGGCCACCCACGCCATCGGTTTCCCGTTAATCTGGGCCGGCTTGAACTTCCACTTGCTTACTGCTTCGATGGCCTTCTGGTCGAGCCCCATCCCAAGGCTGTGAGCCACCATCATATGCTCAGGGGAGGTTGTGCCGTCCGCCTGGACTTCTACATAAACGTGAACGTATCCCTGCAACCCCGCTTGCCGGGCCTGGTCCGTATACTCTGGTTTGACTTGGCTTGTGGCCTGGGGCAGATAAAAGCCCAACCTGCCCGCCCCGTCTTCCCAGTGGAGGTTCGCCGCCATGCCATCCGCCAACGTGACAACGGCCCAAACGGGAACCGGCGCACGCGAAAAGCCGTATATCGCCACTCGTTTCGATCGGAACCGCGTCTTGACGGTTACGATCACGTTCTCGCTGTCTATCGTCGCGGGACCGTATTCGTCGGGCAGATTGAAGAACCCCACATCGGCAACTGCCTGTGACAGTCGGTCGAAAGCCTCGGCCGAGACCGGCTCAGCGCTGTATTGACCACTGCCTCCGAAGATCCTGTTCCCAACTGTCCTATTCCCGACGTACCGTGAGCGTTCCTCCTTCCGGAGGGTCAACGTGTAGAACGGGCAGTCACCGAAACAACCCAGTCGCTCAACCGTAATCTCAGAGATGGCATTATCCGTTGACGATTCCGCTCCTCGTGACGGCGATGGTTGAGCAAATACGGAAACACAGATCAAAAAGGAAGCCGATAATGCGCTGAGCTTCATGCCCCCAATTCTACACCTCAGCGCTGAGTAAATTCTGTCTGCGCTGACTATGGCTGATAAATGAGGCTCACGGAAAACGAGATTTCTTCGGGATTCCTGCATCCCCCCCGGTCGTCCTACGCCCATGTAGCGCTCTAGCAAGCACACCTCCGGCCGGGGCGACGGGGTCGAGGTTAGCAATGGTGACTTCGCGTCAACCTGGATCACTTCTGGTTGGCCGACGATACGCCCGCCAGGGTTGGCCGCTAGTTTCCGAGATCGCCGTTTCGTCCACTTGTGGGCGCACTAGTTCGCAATGGTAGTTGTTTCAAGCGATCAGTGCGCGGCTCTCCGCTTCACGGCCGCAAGTTGGACCAGGATCCTCTAGATGCGTCAGTGCGGGTTGACGCTAAAGACCCTGATCGTTCCACCCTGATCATATGGCCACGTGATCAACCCGCCAGTAGACGGTGTGATCAAAAATCGGCCGTCGGGACTGAAGGCGATGGAACCACAACCCATATCGGACACCCTCTGATGATCGACGACCTTTCCACTGCTCACATCGATCAGCCACACCGTGCCTGTACCATAGGTGCCCACTGCAACGAATTTGCCGTCAGGGCTGAATTCCAAATCTGATACAAAACCTTCAACATTGAGCGAGATCATTCTACTTCGGCTATTGACGTCCCAGACTTGAATGTTACCTACATCCGTGGCTCCGGCCAGCAATTCGCCGTCCGGGCTAAAGCGTAGATTGCCTGCCCACCGCTTGAACCCCCGTAGCGTGGCTAGGCGCTCGCCAGTAGACAGGCGCCATAGGATGACAAGATCCCAGTAGCCAGCCGCCACGATCTGACCATCTGGACTGATTGCAGCATCCGACACGCCGTGTTTTCCGAAAGCGCTGACGACTCTCCCGGTAGGAAGTTCCAGAACGCGGATGGCGTGGTCACCCCTTGACCTCATCTCGGCAACGTAGTGGCTATCGGGGCTGAAGGCATAGCCGGCATAGGCATTCCTTCCGAGAGTAATCACCGACCTGCCGGTTTCCATGTCGGCGACGCCTTTGGAAGTGGAGTAGTATTTCCAATCCGGTGATATCGAGGCTGGCTTTGCTCGCAGCTTCTTAATCAGACGGCCATCAGGAAAACTCCAAAGCTTCAAGTCGCCGGCGACATCTTCCGGAGTCGCCGGACCGTCCGAGGCAACCACTGTTCCATCAGGGCTGAAAGAGACGAAACTCATCCAGCCATAGAGGTGCCTCTGCCAGAGGTCATTCTTCCATCCGACGCCGATCTTCTTATAGAACTCTAGGACACGGCCGCTGCCTTGCGCAACCGCGCGCCCTGGTTGAAGGAGCATTCCGACCGTCAGAATCGCCAGAAGCCGCGCCGATACCTTGAGCACAACCCAAAATTACCACTGATTAGGAGTTCCGGTCGCGAAAATAGCATTTCGGAAAGTGGCACATCCCAATCGGCCCTGATTACGCGCCACTCGGAAGTTGGACGGACACAAACCGACTGGTCGTTCCTAATCTGGGGAAAGCGCCTCGAACGCCGTTCTGGGCCAGTGTCCGGATTGCCGATCCGCTCGGAGCAGTCGCCAAACACCATGCCCTTACGGCGGATGTATTCTGAACTCCATGGCCGGCACGTGGTTTGGGTATCGTAACCAGGTTCTCTCTTCCAAACGGTCACCCAAGATACGCGGCAACATCGAGTTCGAATGCGAGGCCTTGCCATGCATCATCACCGGCTTCAAACTTCTTGCGGTTGGCGCTGGCGATCTTGCGGAATAAATGGAAGGCGCTGAGATCATCGAGACCGAACGTATCCTGATCGAGGTGTTCACGGAAAAGCTCACAACGAAAGGCGCGAACGGTATCGGGCTCCGAGAACGCGGCGTTTATTTCCCCGTTTCCGAAGAGTGAAAAATGATGCAGATTGCACGAGCCGACGGTGGCCCATTCGTCGTCAACCAACATGAGCTTGGAATGGACGTAGATCGGTTTACGATGACCATCGGCGCCCACGCCGGCTATCCCCGCCAACAGGAAGTTCGGGTAACTCCCGAGCTCCGTCCGGGCGTCGAGAAACGCGCGCCGTGCTGGCGGAACCTGCAAACTTACATCCGGATTTGCCGGCATTAGCAAAATCACGTCTACGCCGCGCTCGAGTGCGCGACGCAGGCAATCCACGATTTCAGGTACTTCAACGTATTGGTTTTCGATGTAGATCGAGCGGCGCGCCGCTTTGATGGCCGCACAATACTGATGGAAGATCGATCGCTCACCCGAAGCGATATCGAACGACATTCCCTCGGGTGTTGCCTGCCCATTGACATAACGTCCCTCGTGGATGGTTCGTTGTATCTGCACGACCGCACTCCCGCGCTCAGCAGGAACTCGAGTCGGAAACCGCAAGCTGGTTGTGCTTCCTGCGCCCCAGCAGCCATCCTTGGCCATGCGCTCGCTCGCCTCATTCCAGCGCTGGACGAAGTTATGCTGAACATCGACAGCCGAAGGCCCCGCCAGCTCAACGAAAACGTCGTGGTTGTGCCCTTCGCCCTTGTGCCCCGGCGCGACCATTGAATGTGGATTGAGATTAATCCCCCCAACGAACGCCGTTTCATTTTCGTCTCCGGCATCGATCAGCCAGCACTTCTGATGCTGACAGAACCCTGGGTGAGCGCGGTCCCAGCGGATTTGCACGCCGGATCGGCGTTTGTCGAGCAATCCAATCTGGGCGGTCGATCCCCAGAATGCATTTTGTCTGAGCCCCTCCGTCTCCTCGTCCGGCCGCCAAAAAATGAGGCGTGTGTCGATGCCCCGAGCGGCAGCACGATCAAGAACATCAAATAGGCTCCCCCGGCCATCCGGCATCTCGAAGGTTGACCACAGAAAAGTCACCGTGACCCAAATGCTGAGTCGGGCCTCCTCGATTGCTTCACAGATGCGACGGAACGCAGGTGTCCCGTCGACTAAGGGCCTCACAAGATTCCCGGGGCGCCTCGGATAAGAACCTGATTGCACGAAGGGGATGAGGGTACTGCTCATAGGCGTAACCCCATTCAGTTTCCCATTGGTGAGGGGAAACGTTCTCGTCACCGCCCGAACGGAAGGTGTTCGTACCTGACTATTAATGGTTAGTCGCACAGCGCTTACCGACTCTGAGCGGACGCGCTATCCGGAGCTTGAGCGGCGTCACGTTGACGAGAAACGCCCTGGTCGCGGACATGCCCGGATCGCCGCTCCGAGTGGATCATTGGAAGTTGCCTCAGTTGGGAACGATAAGTCGGCCGGCGTCTACCCAGCGTCTACCCATTCGCCCTCATCGCAGTCGCCAAGATAGCCGGCGACCGGGTGAACGGCAACCGCGCTGGGTCGACATTGCATTGCTTTGGGCCGCATTCCGATGGGAGGGGTTCCCCAGCCGCCGGGGAATGTCTGACCAGGGAAAAGAACGGGAAGTGGCGGTCGTCAAGGGCATGCCGGCTTGGTGCGATGGCCGCTGGCCCGAGTCGCAGCTTCAACCGAAAAGCAGGCATTCTCGAAGTGCGGACCCCGGCCAATACAACCAATCTCGCGTGATTTCTTCCACATACGGAAATTCTCTTGGGAGCCGGTGTCATCATCTTGACTGGGTGGGGGTGCACGCACACCCGCCTTGGCGCATCGCGCGGCTCCGGCCTCTCGATCCGCCGTGGTTCTTTGACATTTGCATCGTCTATGCTCGACTCTCTCCGTCCCTGCGTGTTCTCGCATACTTGGCCAGACAGACTTCGGCCGTCCGGTCGATGCCCGCGCTGACCAGGATCGGGAAAAGGTGAAATTACAAAACGAACCGAAATGTTCTTTCCAATCAACAAAAAGGACACTTCGCCCGAACCCAGCCCGAACCCGGCAGATCCCAAGGGGACGCGAGCTTCGCCAAGTCTTGTCTCTCACGGCCATTCCCGAAACCGCCAGGGATGACGGATCAAAGCCATTCACAACGGCAAATCCCTCGGACATGACGTGAGCGCTACGCAAACCCCATCTTGAAGGAGTCCTTCGCCTGCCCCACTGTGAAGTCATGCGCATGCGCGGACCTGAGGCTTGGACGAAGTGGCGAGAACTGGTCGCGGAGCAAGAGCGGAGCGGACAAAGTGCGGCGGCGTTCTGCCGGGCACGTGGCCTTTCTCCATCTCACTTCTTTGCCTGGAAGAAACGTCTGATCCTGGCTGGCCCGCAACCCTTCGTCGAGGTCCACTTGGTGGACGTCGGCACGGCGACTCAAACGGCGGCTGGGCATGGATCGGCAATTGAGATTCGACTGCCCGCCGGCCGGAGCCTGCTCGTCGAGCCGGGCTTCGATCCCAATCATCTGCGCGCCTTGTTGGCCGTGTTGGAGTCCCGCGTTTGACCGGTCTGCCGAGCCTGCGCGCGCTCGACCGCGAGCAAAGCGCGCGCATCTGGCTCGCCGCCGAGGCGGCTGACATGCGCTGCGGTTTCGACCGCTTGGCCGAACGCGTGAAAGCCGTCATCGGGCAGGACCCCTTGAGTGGCCACCTGTTTGTGTTTCGCTCGCGCCGCGGCGACCGGCTAAAGATTCTCGCGTGGGATCGCGACGGCTTTGTGCTCTGGTACAAGCGCCTCGAGGCCGGCACTTTCAAACTGCCCCGCGTGGAAGCCGGCTCATCTTCGGTGGAACTGCGGGCCAGTGAACTGGCCATGGTTCTGGATGGAATCGATGTGTCGCGACTGAGACGGGTCGCCCGCTATGAGCGCGGCGCGCGCGTCGTCTGAATCACAATAAAGCCAGTATTCGCGTAACCTTTATCCAGGAAATCGCATCTATTTATTCGTGGCCATCGGCAGCGGGAATTTGATCGACTTGCCCGAGGACAGCGCAGCACTGAAGGCGATGGTGCTCACGCTGTTGGCCGAACGTGATCGCCACGCCCAGCTTGCCGACGAGCAAACCCGCCGTGCCGATGAACAGACTCGCCGCGCTGAAGAACTCCGCGTGGAAATGCTCCGCCTTCAACTGGAATTGGAGCGTTATAAGAAGTGGTATTACGGTCCCCGCGCCGACCGGCTGCAATCAACTGGCGATCTGGCGCAGATGCTGTTCGACTTCGCCGCATCGATGGACCAGAAGCCGGTTCATCCGGATGACGTTCCTCCCGAGACGCCACAGGACTCGGAAGTGCGCCGCGTGCGGCGCCGCAAAGGCCGGCGCAATCTCGCCAACTTTGAGAATCTCCCGGCCACCACGCATGTCCACGAGCTGAGCGCGGAACAGCGAGCCTGCCCCTGCTGTGGAACCGAGCGCCAGGAGATCGGCGCCGACGAGAGCTGGCAGATCGAGTATCTGCCCGGTCACTTCGAACGCATCCACCACGTGCGCAAGAAGTATGCCTGTACGGCCTGCGAGAACAGCGGCGGCAAACCCAGTATCGAAACGGCGGCCAAGCCCGAGGCAGCAATTGACAAGGGGTTGGCCGGACCGGGCCTGCTGGCTTACATCGTGACCAGCAAGTTTTCCGATTACCTGCCGCTCTACCGGCTGGAAGACATCCTCGCGGCAGGGCTTCGAGATTTCGCGCGCCACCCAATCGGTATGGTGCGGCGATGTGGCAGACCTGGCCGAACCGCTGTACCAATTGATGGCGCAGCGAGTGCGGTCCTCGCATGTGGTAGCCACCGACGACACCATCATGCCGATGCTGAGCAAAGGCAAAACGGCGAACGCCCGGATGTGGATCTATGTGGGGGATGACGACCATGCCTACAACGTCTTCGACTTCACGCTGAACCGGGGCCGCGATGGGCCGAAACATTTTCTGAAAGATTACCGGCAGGTTTTGCTGGCCGATGCCTACGGCGGATACAACGGCGTGGTGGCGGGCAACGAGATCACGCGCGCGGGGTGCTGGGCGCATTTCCGTCGCAAGGTAGTGGAGGCGGAGAAGGCGGCGCCGGAGATCGCGCGGAGCGTGGTGGAGATGGTGCGCGCGCTGTATTCAGTAGAACGTCAGGCGGCCGGACTTCCGGCGGAGGAGCGGCTGAAGCTGCGCCAGGAGAACTCGGTGCCGGTGGTGACGGGATTACGAGAAAAGTTGCTGAACTGGAAGGAGCAGTTGCTGCCAAAGCATCCGATGGCCGAGGCGCTGAACTACGCACTGAGCCAGTGGGAGGAGCTGACGGTGTTCTGCTCCGATGGAGCGGTGCCGCTGGACAACAACATCAGCGAAAGGGAAATGAAGCGAGTGGTGCTGAACCGCAAGAACTCCCTCTTCGTGGGCAATGCGAGGGGTGGCCGGACCGCAGCGATTCTAGCGAGCCTGACGAGCACCTGCCGCCGTCACGACGTGGACCCACAACTGTACCTGACGCAGTTGCTAACCAACCTGCCGTCGGTGCGCATCAGCGACTTGGCCGACTGGCTGCCGGATGCATGGAAGCGGCGTCAGGCAGCGCCGCCTGACGGCCCGATGAAGTAGAGGCTGTCGGGTCGGAGGACCTGGGGTTCGCGTAGCGCTCACTGCCTTGCGGTCCCAGGCCACAATTGCGGGCTCACCCTGCTCCTGCCCCAGAATACAGATCGCCGCGGTCCCCAATGCGAAATGCCAGCCGCGTTGCGGCTCTAAACCCAGATACTGCGTCGGGAAAGGGGTCGAAAGGGGCGGTCGGAAAGGAGTCACCCCACTGACTTATCCAAGCTCCCAACATCACGAAAGAAACGTGACGTACAAGAGATAGGGAGCGCCAAACTCAAGCCCAGTCTCCGTTCACCGTGGATCCGCTTGCCGTCTCTCAGGGGGCACAAGCCTCCAACGACAGCATAACCATGCTGGGCGGTCCTGATTCCATCCGCCACAAATGCCGCTGGGAGACATCACCCCTACGTGCGTCAGTGCAGAGCCGAGGGGCGCAGGGCCGTTGACGCACGTGGTGGTGTACAAGCCGGTCGGGACTTCGGCAACAGAGGTGCCCCTCCCAGCAACTCGGTGGGGCGGTCGATTCAGGCGTCGGGGCGGAGTCCGAACACCGCACACAGCAACGCCGTCAGCCGGACACAACCCATCCTGATTCGCCAAGGCAGCGCCCCAGACCGTTCGGCCTAGCGCCCCAAAATCCCCACTTCTCGCCCGTTTTGCTCCGTCCGCCGAGAGCGGTTCGCGAAATTGGGAACTATCTTCACCCTGAAATCAGTCGCTTACAGCCGAAGCCCGCAAAAACGCTTGGTTCGCCTGTGTACAACTCACAGCGAGGTGAAAAGGATGAACGACGACAGAGGAACGGCGATCCGGCAGGCCAACACGCTGGTCGACATGGCAAGGCCTCAAAACGAGGACGCCCGGGGTCTGCTCCGCAAACCCGACGTAGAAACCACCGCTGCCGTGGGATCAAAGCCAACGCCAACCGCCGGGATTCGCTCTCCTCTCCAAACGAGGCCATCAGTCCCCGAACGCCGCTCGAAGCAACGTGCAATCCACCGCTGCTGCGGGATCAAAGCCAACGCCAACCACCCGGATTCACACCGCTCACCAAACGAAGCCATCAGTTCCCGAATGCCACCCGAAGCGACGTGCAATCCACCACTGCTGTGGGATCAAAGCCAATGCAAGCCGCCAGGACTCACGCCGCTTGCCAAACGAAGCCATCAATCTCCAGACGCCGCCCGGCACGAGACACAATCCACTGCTCCGGAGGGACCAAAGCCAACAACTACGGGCCATCGCGACCACGCGACGCCTCCCCTCACGCGCTCAAACCCGCGCTACTGAGGCAACAAACCCAACGCCAACCACCTAACCTGAATACCTGACAACAGTTCGTCGCGGGCGCCGACTCACGCGGGCCCTGCAAAAGCTCTTTGAAAACCGAACCTCCACCCGCGTTGTGGTCGCTCCCAAAACAGCAATCACGGCTCGAGCTATTGCATCGAGCCGTGATCACAAGGGCACGGACGCAGCCAGTCCCCAACTTTATCGCTTCGTACCTGATGTACAGGTCCGCGATAGGGGCCGTCGCCGCATCACCGGGATGAATCAGCCCGGCGGAACGCCGCCACACTTTGACCGCGCCGCTCTTGCTCTGCGATCAGTTCCCGCCATTTCGCCTAAGCCTCAGGTCCGCGCGTGCCCATGACTTCACAGCGGGGCACATGGAGGACGCCTTCAGGATGGGGTTTGCGCTCACAACCTGGCCCAGGCGCCCTTTCCCGGCGCAACCCCGGCCGCCTGTGGCGCGGCGGCGACTGGTGCAGCCAGCCTCAGCTATCTTCTCGTGAAGATCCTGACGGGCTTCGATCCCCGAGCAAGAACAACCTGTCGCGTGAGCACATAGTTGCGGTCGATGAAGCCCTTCAATTCCGCATCGGACTCGTAACCGTCATTCTCCGTCCAGGACCAGATGAACTGCGACGAACTTACCGTGTCTATGAACACGTCGGGCATTTTGTCGCGCAAGTCGCGCACGAACCGATTACGGAAGTAGGACACGAACGGACCGGGTGTAATTACATAGTGCCCGATCGCATCGCGCGTCGCGGGCGGAATGCCGGTTCGAACATAGATCGCAGGTGTCCAACCCCATATGGCCAGGCTTCTGACGGGGTGATCTTTCGCAAGACCCTTCACCTCCTCGACAATCCTAACGCTCGGGTCCGAACGGTCCCACTTCCGGTCCCGCAGCGCGAAGTCCGCATATACGACATAGCGTAGGCCGAGTACGGCGTAAACGAGCGCAACAATGAGGCCGCACCCCACGCCTGTTGCCGTCCGGTGTGATCGCGCGCCACCCGGCCGCGACATCGCGAATCCAGGCATCGGTGCAATCAAAACGCCGAACAAGCAAGTCATGGGCTGAACAACGAAAACCGCGTGATGCAACCAACCGAGCGCCGGGCGGCAGAGGGCAAAGAACGCCGAGCCAGTATATGCCAGCACCGCAACCAACTGCCAAGGGTCGATTCTCCGGCCGGCTGCTCTGATCCTTTGGTGGCCCAGGGTGAGCAAATAGACAATCGCGATCAGGTTGCATAGAACCAGCGGGTAGACCTCCGCGTTCCAACAACCCCGCCTGAGGTTCTTCAGCGCAACCTCGATGCTCCATCCTCCGGCGTAGACCACATTCTGAAGCACGTACGAATTCCAAAAATCGTGCATCACCCCACCGCGGACAACGACCGTGAGGATCGCGGCACTCGGAATTAGGGCGCCACCGAGAAAAGCAGCCCCGCACATCAGTCGCTCGCGTGCTCCACGCGCTGGCGCCCCATTGGCGGCCAAGGACCCCAAGACAAGAACTCCGAGGGTAGCGGTGATCGGCGCCGCCTGTAGCTTGCACCATGGGGCTATCCCCAATGCGAACCCGGCAACAAAGAGTCGAGCGAGCCTCGCCGGAGTTTGTGATTTGGCACCGTCAGTCCACCAAACGACCACCTGGTAGAAACCGGCCGACAAGAACAACACCGGCAAAAGTTCGCTCGAGTAGTGCAGGAACTCGGCGTTTGACGTGAAACTGTACATTATCGCAATCGGAATCACTGCCAGAACCGCGCGCGCAAGGTGGGTGAAACGCAGAATCGTCGCGTATGCTAACGCCACGTGAAAACTAACAATTGCGTTCGCCAACAGGTGGACAAGGAGATAGCTGGGCTTGAAGCCGGCGAGCAGAAAAAGAGTCACCACATAGGAGTCGACGGGCCCGCCGCCGGTGCCATCAACCGCGCGCCAGGGAACCGGATCTTCAGCGAACTTCATGCCCTGCGCGAGGAACTGAGACTCATCCACGTTGAGTTCGCGATCCAGGAAAGCGTTTGGCATGCGAAAGAGAAACACGAACGCAACCAGCGCCAGACCCATCGCAAACCGGGAGAACACGCTGCTGCCAGTTATGCCCGGATTTGTCGCGGCGGAGGCCGTCATCAAGCCATATCCCGTACATACGCAGCCGTTGGCGTCAATCGACCTCCTGCTTGGTCTGCGCCATCAGCTCGCGGACTCCCGTTTCGAAGGAGACTTGCGGCTGCCAGCCGAGCGCTTCGCGAATGCGAGAGATGTCCGCGAGAGTGACCAGCGCATCCGCCCCACGTCGCGGACCGTAGACCTGATCTGCCGAAATCATGTCCGCGAGCTCCTTGATGGACGTGTTGGTTCCGCTTCCCACGTTGAAGATCTCGTGCCGACGCGCACTCTCAAACGCCATGACATTGGCTCGGACAACGTCGCGCACATGGACAAAATCGCGGCGTTGACACCCATCGCCGTGGATTTCGAGCGGCTCGCCCGCCGCCCATCGTGCCAGAAAGATCCCCAGCACAAGAGCATACGCCCCCGTCTTCGGCTGCCGCGGACCATATACGTTGAAATATCGCAGCACAATCGTAGGAACGTTGAACTTCTCGTCGAAGAGCAGGCAGTATTGCTCTCCAACCCGTTTCGACAGGCCGTAGAGGTTTAAAAACTCCGGAGGGGTCTCGTATTCGCGGTGCGGCGGCGGCTGGCTCCCGTAGTAGGTCGATGAGCCGCTATACACGACTTTGTCAACGCGAGCCTCGCGCGCCGCGATGAGCACGTTTTGGGTGCCCACGATGTTCGACTGCGTGCACACATCGATGTTGTCCAACGACGGGGCAGACCGCGACATAGCCGCCATGTGAAACACGCCCGACACGCCGCGCGCGGCAGCGCGGCACGTATCCAGGTCGCAGATATCGCCTTGCACGAATTCGGCGTCCGGATGGACCCATTCGCGGCGCCCGTAAACCAACGCATCCAGCACGCGTACCGGATATCCCGATTGGATCAGATATTCCACCAAGTGGCTGCCGATAAATCCGGCGCCGCCTGTAACCAGGACAGGTTTGTTCATAGCTCCTCGATGCGCATCACCGTGGCGGCGCGCCCTCCCCTGAGTAAAGGGACTGGAAAAATGCGAGGTCCTCGGGAGTATTGATGCCGCGTGCCTCGTTCGGGTCGGTTACGGCCACTCGTCCGACCTCCCAACCTTGACTGGATAGGTAAACCAGAAACGGAAGAAAGTTGCGCTCACCTGTTGCCGTTCCTGGCTGTGTGATGGCGCAATACTCATCCCACAACCTCGGCAGTCCGGCGGTGGAGAGAAGGAAGACGCCGACATCGCCGTAGCCACCGGGCGCGCACTGGTCTCCTTCGCGCGACTGCAATACCCGCAGCAGACAGCCACGATCGTCGAAACGGTATTCCACGTAAGGCTCCGGCATGCTCACTACCGGGAGCGTGAGCCGTGGCTTGTTTCCCGCCGCGTGCGCACGTAGGCAGTCGCCCAGCGTCTGCGCCGAAACGTGGACCTGGTCACTCCAGATCACCAGAAGATCGTCCGCTTTCTCCCAAACCGGCACCCCGGAAAAGACCGCATCGCCCATCCCGGTAGGCGTCTCTTGAACCCCGGTCGATACCGAAGCACGATCGGCGTCGCTACCCAGTATCGCCTCGAATTGCGGGAGACCCGACGGCGAAAGGACTACGTGAATGTGGTCCACGACCGCCCAGAGCTTCCGCTTAAGCACATCCCAAATCGTGCAGCCGGGCACCATGGGCACCAGGATCTTGGGAACATCGACGCCGAGGCGGGTTCCGCGTCCGGCAGCCGGGATCACTGCGCAGACCTTCATCCGCGCAGCCCCAGCAAAACGATTCGCGATAATTCCGATTGCAGCTCGGGCAAGCCCGCAAACCACATATCGCACGCCCCGGCCACTTCGGCGTCGCGGATGCCCACAACTCTCAGCCCGGCGGACCGCGCGGCGCGCGCGCCCGCCAAAGCATCCTCGATTGCCAGGCACTCTCCCGCAGCCAGGCCAAACCGCCGCATACATTCAAGATAGGAATCGGGCGCCGGCTTGCCCCGCTTTACGTCATCGCCCGTGACCGATCCCTCGATGAAACCGCCAATCCGCGTTGCTTCCATCGCGTCGTGCAGAGCGCGCCCGCTCCCGCCCGTTACGATGAACTGCCGCATACCGTTTGTTTGTCCCCAAACCAGAATGTCCATCGCTCCAGGTACCAATTGTAATCGCCCTGCTGCCACCTCATTTCGATACCGGAGCTGCTTCTCCGTAGTTAGGAACTGGTTCCGCTCTTCGGAGCCGATTCCCAGCGTTGCGAATACCGAGCGCGTGACCATTCCCTTGTAGCGTGAGTAGACAAAGCCGGATAGCAGTTCAGGCTCGAATTCGGATAAGGTAGAGCGGAAGCAGGCCTCGTGGAGTGCGTCCGAATCCACCAACGTACCGTCGAAATCGAACAAAAGGTGGCGGAGCGCCGTGTCGGCGCACTTCATGATAGCGCTCGAAAGAGGTTGCGCAGCCCGCGCCGGAATCGCCATTTTGCGTCCGTAAAACCAGTGAACGTACGATAGACGACCGGAATCTCCGCGATCTCCACATTACATTCGAGAAGACGCTGCATCACTCCGATCGCCGTGTCGGATGAGCGCTCGGAGAGGGCCTTCTGGAACTCGGCCGAAAGCTGGTTTCGCCGATAAACCCGGAACCCCGTAAGTGGGTCCGAGATAAAGACACTAAATCGCAGGCCGAACACGGCTGAGGTCAAGAAAGCCCCGATCGCGCTCAGATGGAACAACAGGCCGCTTTCCCCATACGCAGCCCGAAGCGAGGTCCGGAACTGAAGACGGCTCTGCAGGCGAGAGCCCAGCACCGCCCCGTAGTTAGCCGCTCGCAGGACCTCCACTGCCGGCACGATGTCCCCCAACCGGTACTCGCCATCGCCGGTCATTGTAACCAGATACTCGCTGCTCCGCTTGGACAACCACTCGCGCAGGAAGGAAACTTCGGCGTTTGGACCTTCGAAAGCGCTCTCGTGAAACAAAACCCGGCTATTGGTCCAGCCGGACGGCACTTTCGCGCCGCTCAGGAACACCGAGACCGGTCCGACCCTATCATGGACCGGCAACTCCGCCAACTCGTCGATGATCGACTCCAACGCGAGATTTCGCCCCACCAGGTCGAGGTAGATGTCGAGCCCTTCCGCCGCTTCCCTGCCGGCGCTCCGCAGCAGTTGCAGCAACTGGTCGACGACGGCGTAGCCGTTGTGCACATTGGGCTTGACGTAATTCTCAAAGCTTCCGCCGACGGCGGTCGCTCCTTTATATTTCTCGCCGCTATCGAGCCTCGACGGGTCCAGGCGAATAGCATTGCACGATTCTCCGGAGGCGTTGTAGAGAAAATGCGTGATCCCACGGCGCGCATTGGAGGGATCGTCCAGATAGAACAGAGCACGATCCACCAGATCGGTTACGCTCAAACCCTGGATGTCGTGGTCCTCCCGCAGGTTGATCACCTGAGCCTTGATCCGCGCCGGGCTGCTCAGAATGGCTTCGCGCGCAATGCGGCAGCTCGGAAGTACGGACGAGTGTTGGGTGCCCGCGCCATAGAGAATCACATCCGCCGCGGCCAGTGCTGCAAGCGCCTCCTCCGATGGTTTGACTGGCAGTTCGCGGCTTCTCAGCCAAAGTGCCTTCTCGTCCACCGAAGTGTTAGCGACTTCCTGCCACTCGGCGGGCTCCGGCGTGGAGCCCAGGAGGAATGTGTCGATGATCGGCACCGGCGATTGCTTGCCGACGAGCTGTCCCTCGCAGCCCAACAAGGTGCCGTCAGCCTTTAAGCCGACCAGGGTACGGCACTCGCCCTCGCTGACGTTAATTAGACGAGCCTTCGACCCGACTAGCTCCGATAGCATGGCGGTAGCGGCGTTGAAATCGCCCCCACAGAGAATATGGCTGCCCGCGAACAGCAGATTTCCCAGCGAGCAGTCGTTGAACGTGAGCTTCTGGCGAGCGTCGCTCGCCGCGTGGTACTTGAAAAACGCACGAAGCATTCGTAGGGCCTGCTGCCGCGTGCGTGCCTCCAGATCGCCGAAGAGGGAGCGCAATTGAACGTCGAGCGTGCGATCATCCCCGGTCTTCACATACTGCTTGAATCCCTCCGCGCCATTCTGATCGAACCCCTCGGGCAAGCGATACTCGAACAAACGCAGCAACCCGAATTGCTGAGGAGAATAGAAATCCAGGATATAGGACAGGTTTTTCCGGAAGTCCGACGGCCCCAACATGCCCGGAATGAATTCGCGAAGTGCACCGGTGGACAACCCGTCATCGTACGCATTCACCAATAGGCTGAGCTGGATGTCCGGACGCCGCAGCAACTCGCGGATCAACGCGGCGCTTCCACGACCACCACAGAAAATACAGACGTTAACCGGGTTCCGGGTGGTCATACGTGGGGTCTTCTCAAAACATTCCAATGTATCAGAAGCTGACGGAATCCGAGATACATTACGAAGAGAAACCGGTCCCGTGCGCCCTTGAGCAGCTTGAGGCTGCTCTTGCCGCCGACTCGCGGACGGTGTTCGATGTCCACTTCGATGGGTGCCGCGTCCCGTTCGATCAGCTTCGAGCTGATCTCAGTGGAATAGTTCAGGCCCTTGGCTTCCAATGGGATCGATCGAAGGAGCGCGCCATCCACCAGCTTGAGAGCGCAATTGAAGTCCCGGTATTTCGTCCCATGGAAAAAGTTGCAGAAGACCGCGCTCGCCCGCGAGCCCAGTTGCGCGAACAGGGAATTCTGCTTGGAGTGACGCACGCCAATGGCGGCCTTCGCTCCGCTGCGCTCGATCGCTTCCATCATGGGCGTCAGATTCTCGATCGGAAACTGCCCATCGGAATCGATTAGAAATACCCAGTCGAACGAGGTCGCTTCAATCGCTCGGGCGAGGGCGGCCGCGGCACCTTGATTGATCGGGAAGTGGACGGGCCTCACTTCGGGGTAGATCGTGGCGAGGCGGTCGAGACGATCACCTGTATCGTCACCGCTGCCATCGTTGCAGATCGCAATTTCGAATCGCTCGACCCAAGCCAACGACTTCAAATGCGTGACCCAGGTCTCGACGATGCCTTCGATGATCGCGCCCTCGTTATAGGCCGGCGCCGCTATCGATACACTTCGGAGTTCAGGCATGGTCGACAAAAAGCAACCCTTTCACCGGCAGCCTGGCAGTTGGTAGGGAGCAGACGCGCTCATGACGAAGCGTACGACAGCGAGGCACACGTCATGCCAAATCCAGGAGCTCACTCAGCTTAGCCCAACATGCGGGACGAGGCGAACCTGACCTCTTGACATGTGGTCGGCCAACCTGGATTGGGAACTGCTCGCTCTCGCGATGCCTTGCCACGACCGACGTCACGAGAATACATGAAGCACGCCCCCTTTTCAACGCTCCCTACTTCGAGTGTCGTTAGTATGTGATCTGTCCGGTCCAATTCACACACGATCTGTCCGCTCGAGCCCAAATGTGGGTTATGTTCTAAGAGTTCTGCAAAAGCAAAGAGGGCCATGGTAAGCCTTTCTGATCCGTATCGCAGCGGAAGGAAGGAAAGGACCAATGACCCGAAAGAAGGATACCGCGAACCGGGTGGACTGGAAAGCGGTGATGGCGGAAGACTCCGATTTCATGAAGGCGCTGGTGCAGAGCGTCGTGCAGCAGGTACTGGATGCCGAGATGGAGGAAACGCTCTGTGCGGCGCGGTCGGAGCGCACCCCGATGCGCACCGGCTATCGCAGCGGCTCCTATGTCCGTGGGCTGGTGACGCGGGTCGGCCGCATTGAGCTGCGCGTGCCGCAGGACCGGCAAGGGCGCTTCCGGACCGAGGTCTTTGAGCGCTATCAGCGCAGCGAAAAGGCGCTGGTCGGGGCGCTGGCCGAGATGTACGTGCAGGGCGTGTCGACGCGCAAGGTGAAGGCGATCACCGAGGAACTATGTGGGCATGAGTTTTCGGCCTCGACGATCAGCCGGATCAACCAGACGATGGACGAGGAACTGGAGAAGTTCGCGACGCGGCCGCTGGAGGAGGACTATCCGTTTCTGATCCTGGACGCGCGCTACGAAAAGGTGCGCGAGGACGGCGTGATCCGGAGCCGGGCGGTGCAGGTGGCGATCGGGGTGAACTGGGACGGGCGGCGCTGCATCCTGGCCGTGGAACTGGCCAACCGGGAGAGCGCGTCGAGCTGGCGCGAGTTTCTGGTGAAGCTGCGGCAGCGGGGGCTGCGCGGAGTGGAACTGGTTGTCAGCGACGATCACGCGGGCCTGAAGCGTGCGATTGCCGAGGTCGTGCCGGAGGCCGCCTGGCAACGGTGCTACGTGCACTTCCTGCGCAATGCGCTGGACCATCTGCCGCGCAAGGCCGACGACGATTGTCTGACCGAGTTGCGCTGGATCTACGACCGCCGCAACCTGGCCGAGGCGCGGCAGGATCTGGCGGCATGGCTGAAGAAGTGGGAATCGCGCTACGCCAGATTGTGCCAGTGGGTGGAGGAGCAGATCGAGGAGACGCTGACGTTTTACCGTCTGCCGCAGGCGCACCACAAGCATCTGAAGTCGACGAACATGCTGGAGCGACTGAACGAGGAGCTCAAACGCCGGACCCTGGTGGTGAGGATCTTCCCGAACGCGGCGAGCTGCCTGCGGCTGGTGCGAGCGCTGGCGGTGGAGATCCACGAGGACTGGGTGGAAGCGACGCGCTATCTGAACATGGAGGAGCTGAAAGAGCACAAGAAGCAGCTACTGCGCGATATACAGCCCGCCGCCTGAAGGCGGCCGGGGGTGACTACAGGGTTGAGTGGAGGCGGGGACTCGCTGCCCCCGCCTCCACACCTCCACCCCCGCTCAACCAGAAGGCTCCATGAAGCTCAGTGCTTTTGCAGAACTTGACAGACACAACTCAAATGTGTTGCTCAAGGCGATGACCAAGAAGATCACATGGTGGAGTGCGGCCGAGATCATCGGAGCGAGCGACCGAACCATGCGGCGTCGGCGGGGCGCAATTGGAAGAAGACGTCCGTTGGCGCAATCTGACCAAAAGAGTCAACCCGTTTTCGCTTGAGTTCTGCAAGAGCGTCCACGAAATGGAAAACTATCTTCGCCCTGGAATCAGTTGCTTACCGCCAGAACCCGCAAAAACGCTTGGTTCGCCCGTGTACAACTCAGAAAGAGGTGAAAAAGATGAACGTTGGCGGAGAAACGGCGATCCGGCGGGTCCACCCGCTGGTCGAGACAACTGGGCTCGAAAGCGAGGACGCCCAGGGTCCGCACCGCCAATCCACTTGGCCCGGCACCCGAAGTGCAATCCACCGCTCCAGTGGGATCAAAGCCAACCACCTAGCCTGAATACCTGACAACAGTTCGTCGCGGGCGCTGACTCACACCGGCCCCGCAAAAGCTCTTTGAAACCAGAACCTCCACCCGCGTTGTGGTCGCTCCCAAAACAGCACTCACGGCTCGAGCCATAGCATCGAGCCGTGATCACAAGGGCGCGGACGCAGCCAGTCCCTACTTCATCGCTTCGTACTTGGTATACAGGTCCGCAATATGGGCCGTCGCCGCATCGCCGGGATGAATCACCACACGGTACCGGAACCGCAGTGAGTCCTTCGGCATCAGCGTCATGCTTCCGCTCTTAGTCTTGTCGCCCGTGAACACTGCCAGGCCAAACGGGTTCGCCGCGAACAGCCCGTAACCCCGCACATGCCAACGCACCGGATGCCGCGGGTTCCCCGGATTGTCGAAGATCGCGATCCCGACCTTCTCGCCATTCACGTCGCCCGAGTAGTCCACCCAATTCGAGGGTTTGCCCCAGGCCTCTTTCTCCGTCTCCAGCCCCTCGGCGTTCACGATCTTGCCGCTGTGCTTCTGCTCCTGCAGATCCGGCCGGATCCGCAGTCCGAACAGCCCATCCTTCTCGTCGCGGAACGTGCTCGGGATCACCGCCGTCAAAGTGATGTCGAAGTCCACAATCCGTAGGTCGCCTTCCTTCCGGAAAGTCATCAAACGCGATTCGTCCAGCACCACTGACCCGGCCAGGTCCATCCACTGGAACGTCGCCGCGATCGACCCCTGGTCCTTCCCGCTCTTCACCGAGCCCAGTTTCTTCAGCGCGATCCTGCCGCGGTTCTTCGTCGTGTACGACGCCTCGTTGTTCCAGAAGTCCAGTTCGTTCACCTTGGCGTGCGCAAACCAGAGCCCGCGCTGGTGCTTGTGGTCGGTCGGCTCGCCCGCCACCTCCGCCATCGGCCACATGCGTGTCACATAGGTGCCCGACGCCGCTCGCAAGGGATGCAGATATGGCTTCGTCACATCCGGACCAGCGATGAAGAAATCGGTGAACGGCTTGCCGTCAATTTCGACGCTGACCTTTTCCGAACCGCTGGTGATCTTCACTTGGCCAACCACCATCGGCAACAGGGCGAGCGTCGGGAGCAGGAATCGAAGTACTGGCTTCATAAGCCCTTCGATTCTATCGCGACTAGCGCGCACTGGCATTTCAGCCGGGCACTACCAGAGCGGAACAGCTTCTTTGCGGGGCTCTTTCCCCTGCGCCGGACTCGCCGTTGCCACCACGCCACGCCGCAGGCAGTCGATCAGGAACCGGTCCCTTCGCGCTCTCACTTCGTTCGCCAGACCCGCCGGCCACTCATGGAACCCTCGCCCGGCCGCCGCACCCGTCTCGCCGGCCGTGATCTTCTGGTCGAACAGAGCCGGCGCCTTTGGGTCGTTGTTCAGGTCCGCTGCCACATACCCGCAGATCTGCCGGCCCAACTCCAGACCCACCAGATCCTGATGCTCCAGCACCCCGTAGACCGGCAGCCGCAGCCCGAAACCCAACTTCGCGGCCACGTCCACGTCCCGGGCATCGGCGATGCCCTCCTGGACGATGTTCACCGCTTCCCGCACCAGCGCCATCTGCATGCGGTTGCCCAACTGGCCCGGCCTGTCCTTCTTCACCACCACCGGCACCTTGCCGCAGTACGCCAACAGCGCCCGCACGGCTTCCACCACTTCGTCGGAACTCTTCTCCCCCCGCACCACTTCCACCAACGGCATCAGGTGCGGCGGATTCCAGAAGTGCGTAGTCACCACTCGCTCCGGATGCGCGCACCGCGACGCAATGGCCGTGATGCTCAAGCCCGATGTGTTCGAGGTGAGAATCGCGTCTGGCCGCGTCCACTGGTCCAATTTCTCGAATAGCTCCTGTTTGAATGCCATGTTCTCCGGAGCCGATTCGATCACCAGATCGGTCTCGCCCGCCGCCTCTTCCAGGCTGCTCGTCGCCCGCAGCAGCGCCCTCGCCCTCGGTACATCACTCACGTGAATTAACTGATGCTCCGCTAGTTGAGACAACTGTCTCCAGGCCTGCTCCAGTCCCTTCTGGGCTCCGGGCTCGGTTCGGCTCGCGATGGTCGACGCCACGCCACCCAGCGCCAGCGTCGCCGCTATCCCCGGTCCCATCATCCCGGTCCCAATTACGACCGCTTTCTCAATCTTCATTTCAACTCCAGGTCCGACGGCTTGATGCCCTTCACGAAACCACCGAACTTGAACGGGGAAGGCCGGTAGTCTCCAATCAGATCGACATTGCTCTTAGCGGGGAGCTTCTTTTCCAGGCTTAGGGCCCAGTAACAGCCATTCACGACAAGGCGCCGCAGCGCCTCGCTTTGCAGATCGTTGGCAGCGCCCATTGTAGTAGTAAACACGCGGCCGCGCCTGCCACTCTCGGACTTGTAGGTCTTTACCCACGCCACCGGCATCATCGGATCGTTCTTGGGTCCGATCAGCGGCGGATCGTCGGGCTTCATTCCTGTCAGAACCTGGCCCAACACCAACGGCACGGAATCGCCAAACAGGGGCTGTTTCGTTGTGTACACGTCGCTGGGTACCCATATCGCTCCGCTGCTGATACCCCGCAAAATCGGATGCCGCTCTTGACCTGGAGCGAACACCCCCCGCGTACTCTCAATCGCATGCCTTCCGTGGTGGTTAATCCACGTCTCTCCCAGAATCTGCCGGCCGAAGCCGCCATCCCATTCCTCGCTGTTATAACTGTAACGCTTATACGTTGCACTCGTCTTCAGCAGGAACGCATGGGTCGCCGTCCGCATCGCCACAATCGGCCGCCCTGAGTTCACGTAATCCACAATGTGCTTCATCTGATCGTCCGGCAAATCGCGGAAGCGCGTGAACAGAATCATCAGGTCCGCCTTGTCCAGTGCCTCCAGTCCGGGGATGTTGTCGTTCTGATTCGGGTTGATCGTGCCGTCCTTGCGGTCGATCGCAAATAGCACCATACACTGGAATCCGTGCCGCGTCGAGAGGATCTTTGCCAACTGCGGCAGCGCCTCCTCGGAGCGGTACTCTTCGTCCCCGCTGATCAGCACAATGTGCTTGCCCTTGCCTGGACCCTTGCCTCCCGGGTACTCCAGCCATTGGCCCCCAAATAGAGAGGCGGTGAGAAATGAGACGAGCAGGATAAGGCGACTCATGCCGGTAACTTGGATAACACAAAAGGCAGGTCTCCGGGGTACGGAGACCTGCCGCAACGAGCAAAGCCGCAGGGAGGGGGCTTGCCGTCAGATCGAGAAACGGGTAGTCACCCGGCAAGGAGAATCGTCAATTGTTGAGTATGAATTTCACCTCGATTGGCGCCACCACCTCCACCGGTTCGCCGTTCAACATCGTCGGCCGGTAGCGCCACTGCTTCACGGCGTCGGTCGCTGCCTGCACAAACAATGGATGGCCCGAGACCAGTTGCAGATGCTGGATGGTCCCGTCTCGCGCAATGATCGCCGTGAACGTCACTGTGCCCTGTAGGCGCGCCTGAATCGCCAAGCGAGGATACACGGGGATCGTCCGAGACAGGATCTTCGCTTCCAGCACATTGCCCCCAAGCCTCGTCCTCTCCGGTGGCTTCTGCTGCTGCACCGTCGGCTTGGCCACCGGCGGCGGCTCGACCGGCTTCTGAGCGGAGTTGACCAACTGGCTGATGAACGAGTTGCCCGCCGAGTTGGGCACACCATCGCCAATGCTGCCGATTACGCCAGCTTCCGGGCCCACGTTCGGCGGGTCTTCAATCACAGCCGCTTTCGGCGGGATCCGCGTGTACGCCACCATCTGCCCGTCTCGCGGCACTCGTGGCGGCGCCTTGCGCGTTGTCGGTGCTTGCGGTGCCTCCGGCGCCTTCGGGGGCGGAGGCAATGGCGGAGTGGCCAGATACGTGCTCAATATCCCACTGTGAGGCAACATTTCAGGGTTCAGCAGCGGGACAATCACACCCCCGCTGATCAGAGTCACTTGCAGCAACGAGGAGACCACTACGGGCCATCCTCGGTTTGTCTTGACGGTTCCCTCGACGAAGCTTTGCTCGAACATATACGTGCCTTTCTTTTGTTCGCTCGTCGCCGGCGCTTGCGAGTCTGATCTTCTGCACCATTGGACAACCGGCCCCCCTGTTTGTTCCCGGAATTTGCTGCGATTAATGAAAAGGAGCGCCACGAAATGACAACGCCTAGCGTGACACCACAAACAGCAAAAGAGTTCCAGCCAGCCGCCCGCCAGCAGACCAGCATCCTCTCCTCCCTCGAGAAGCGCGCGCTCCTCCACCTGGCCCGAGCCCTGCCGCGGAGCGTCAACTCCGACCACCTGACGGCCCTCGGCTTCCTTGCCATGGTGGCCGCCGGAGCCTGCTATTACTGGGCCGCCAGCAATCCGGCCGCCGGTCTGACTGCTGTCACTCTCTGCCTGGCCCTCAATTGGTTTGGCGACAGTCTCGACGGCACACTGGCCCGTGTCCGCGACCAGCAGCGCCCCCGTTACGGCTTCTACCTCGACCACATCCTCGACTCGGCCGGCTCCATCTTTTTATTTGGAGGCCTTGCTATTTCCGGATATATGAGTCCTGGAATTGCCGCGGGATTATTAGTGATCTATTTGCTCCTCAGCATCGAGGTCTTCCTTGCCACTTATACAATCGGCAAGTTTCAAATCAGCTTCGGAGCCTTCAGTCCGACGGAGTTGCGCCTCCTCCTGGTCATCGGAAATGTAGCTCTATTGTGGAAGCCCGTCGTGGTCCTCTTCGGTCGGCAGTTCCTGCTCTTCGACGTCGGCGGAGCCTGCGGCATAGCAGGTATGCTTGCGATTGTCGTGTACTCCATTGCGAAGCATACCGCCCAGCTCTACCGCGAGGAGACACGCTGGTGAGCCTCGGCGTGCGCTGGCTCAAGTTCAACGCCGTGGGCCTGCTGGGAATCGGAGTCCAACTCGCCGCTTTACAATTGTTTGCCGGGCCCCTGCACTGGAACTACCTCATCGCCACGGCCGCCGCGGTCGAGACCGCCGTGCTTCACAACTTCTTTTGGCACATCGCTTGGACGTGGCGTGGCGAGCCGCGGCCCATCGCCGGCCGCCTGCTCCGCTTTCACCTCGGCAACGGGTTGGTCTCCATCGGCGTCAACGTCGGTCTCATGCGTCTGCTGTCCGGATCCCTGGGCCTGCCGCTCCTGCCGGCAAATCTCCTGTGCATCGGCCTCGCCGCCCTGGCCAACTTCGCCGTCAGCGAGTGGTGGGTCTTTGCCGCCCACCCGGAGGCCAACGGCTGACAGTACTGTCACCTGTGCCTGACAATCACCGTCCTTGCCATTCGGGTACGCTGGATGGGATCCCATGAGCCTGCGAGACAAGACGATCCTGATCACCGGCGCGGGCCGGGGCATCGGCGAAGGTCTGGCGCGCGATCTCGGTGCCCAGGGCGCCCGCATCGGTGTCCACTACCTGAACGAAGACGACGCGGCGCGCGCCACCTGCGACGCCATCCGAGCCGCTGGTGGACAGGCCGAACCCTTCCAGGCCGATCTCTCCTCCGTCGCCGCGTGCCGCTTCCTCGTGAACCGCACGGTGGAGCGCTTCGGCCGCCTCGATGTGCTCATCAACAATGCCGGCCTCGATCCTGGCCTGATGAGCCTCTTCGAAGTCACTGAGGAGCGCTATGACCAGGTCATGAACGTGAACCTGAAAGGCGCCTTCTTTTGCGCGCAGGCCGCTGCTCGGCTCATGATCGACCAGGGCGGCCCTGGTCGCATCGTGAACATCAGTTCCATCCACGCCCGTGTCACCCTGGCTGGCCGCAGCGTGTACGTCTCGTCGAAAGGCGGAGTCGATGCGATGACTCGCGCAATGGCCATGGACCTTGCGCCCCATGGCATCACCGTGAATGCCATCGCCCCCGGCTTCATCGAAGTCGAGCGCAGCATCCACGTCATCCCCGGCTACGACCGTCAGGCGGTCGGCCAGTCCTTGCCCATCGGTCGAGTCGGCTTTCCCAAGGACATCAGCGCCCTGGCGGCGTTCCTCGCCTCGGACGAGTCCAGCTTCATCACCGGTCAGGTGATCGTGTCGGACGGAGGCACCACGACACGGATGAACTTCCGGATCTAGCCGCTTACTCCTCGCGCAGCGACCGCATGGGATCCAGGCGGGCCGCGCGCCGGGCTGGGCCGACGCAGGCCAGCAGCGAGATGGCCGTGAGCAGGACCGGTACCACCGCATAGGCCCACGGGTCGAACGTCCTGATCGCGAAGACCGACGAGGCACCCAGCTTCGAGAGGATCAGGCAGACGGGCAGCCCGGCCAGCAGCCCGCCCGCGATGCAGCGGCCGGCTTCGGAGAGCATGCGGCTCATCACCTGCCAGGGCGCGGCGCCCAGTGCCACATGGATGCCGAACTCCTTGCGGCGCTGTAGAACCGCATAGTTCACAACGCCGTATAAACCGACCCCGGTCAGCAGCAGAGCCAGCAGCCCCAACACGCCGGCCACGGCCGCGGCCGCCTGGAAGGGAAACCTCTGCAGCGAGGCAATCTGGCGCAGGCCGACCGGTTCGCAGCCCACCGGTGTCTGCGCGCTTTCGGCGCAGGCCGTGCGTAGAGCGGTGGCCGCGGCGACCGGATTGCCTGTCGCGCGCACCATAATGGAGGAGACGCCCGGAGCTCCCATGGCCGCGGGCAGGTAGACCGCCGAGGGGTCCGAGCCTTCAAAGAGCCAGCCGCTGACCAGGTTGGGCACCACGCCGATAACTTCGTAGCGGCCCGGTGTGCGCGGATCATCGCCGCGCTCGGCCACGAGCTCCACACTCTTGCCCAGTGCGGAGGGGACGTCGGGCCATAGCTTCTTGGCCGTGGCGGAGCTGATTACCGCTACCCGGGCGCGGGTCTCCGTCTCGTTTCTGGTGAAGGTGCGACCTTTGAGTACGGGCACGGCCAGTGTCTCGAAGTAGCGGTGGTCTACCTGGTTGTAGGCGAGCGAAACCGCTTTGCCATCGACGAGCCCCGCGTGCAGATCCAGCCGTCCATAGAGCGGAACTCGGCTGACGGCGGAGATGCCCGCTATGGCATCGAGCCGGGCTAGGCGATCGAGCAATGCCGGCGAGGGCTGATCGGCCCTGAGATCCATGACATGGTCGAGGTCGTAGCCGGGATCGACCGAATCCAGTTGGCGGATATTGCGGACCAGAACGCCGGCCAGGATCAGCAACACCAGACTGGCAGCGACCTGCCCGCCGATGAGCAGGCTCCGCATGCGGCGCGGGCGCAGCCGCCCGAACTCCCGCCTGGCCGAGGCGGTGAGGCTGGGTGCCGTCGCTTCGACCGCGGGCAGCAGCCCAAAGGCAATGCCAGCCAGGATGCCCAGAACGGCCGTGTAGAGGAATACTCGCCAGTCGAGCGTCACCGGCAGCAGGGCGATGCCGACGCCCATCATGCTGGAAAAGAGATAGTCCTGCACCTGGCGGATTCCGAACGCCGCCAGGCCAAGGGCAGCCAGCGCCCCTAGAAAGCCGATGCAGGCGCTCTCGGTGAGCAACTGGCGGACGATGCGCCAGCGGGACGCACCCAGAGACAGGCGCATGGCGATCTCTTGGGTGCGGGAGGCGGCGCGGGCCAGGTGCAGGTTGGCCAGGTTCGCACAGGCGATGAGCAGCACCATCAAGAAGGCTCCGAAGACCAGGCCCGAGGCCGTGGACACATCCTCGTTCTGCGGAAACAACGAAACGCGAGGCTGGAGTTCCAGGCTGGCGATGCGTTCTTCTTCGGGCCGGTCCAGGTGAGAAGCGACACTCAACAATGCGGACTGCGCCTGGGACAGGGAGACGCCTGGTCGCAGGAAGCCGGAGACGTCGAAACGAGGTTCCGGTGAGCCGGGTTCGCGCGGGCGCAGAAGCAGGAAACTTCCGGCAGAGGTCCAGAATTCGGGCACGACGGGTTCGGTGCCAGTGAACTCCGGCGCCATGACCCCAGCAATCGTAAATGCCGTGGAGAGGACGCGGAGGGTGTGGCCAACCACGTTCGGATCGGCGGCGAAAAGCTTGCGCCAGCCGGAGTCGCTGAGGACCACCAGCGGTTGCCGGTCTTCATTGATTCCAAAGGTCCGGCCCAGCCGGGCATTGGCGCCGAGGACCTGGAAGTAGTCTGCCGAAACGGTGGAGACCAGCACCTGGCGCTGGACCGGCTTCACCATTAAGACCTGAAAGGTACTGTACGAGTAGAGCGATTCGACTTGGCTGGACGCGCCGCCGGCGAGCAGGCGCATCTCCGGGACCGTCCAACTCGAAATCCGCTGGGCCTCGGCGTTGCGGCCGTTCAGGTCGAAGTGGCGTTCCGCGCCTGGGACGGCGAGCGGCTTCACGACGAAACTGTTGAACAGGGTGAACAGGACGCTGTTCGCTCCGATGGCCAAAGCCAGAATTCCGATGGACGCGGCAAAGAACCCGGGGCTTCGGCGGACGCCGCGGGCGGTGTAGCGGATGTCCGACCGCAGTTCGTCCAGCAGGCGGTAGCCGAGGGCGGCGCGGCACTCTTCCTGGTAATGGCCGGTGGCCCCGAACTCGAGGCGGGCCTGGCGTTCGGCTTCCGCCTGGGGCGCACCCTGGGCGACGAGGTGGGCGACGCGGGCTTCACGATGGAACTCGAGTTCCTCCTGCATGTCCGCCTCGATCGAACGGCGGCGGAGGAGGCGTAGGAACCAGTTCGTGCTGATCACTGGCCGCCCGCTTTGGCGGCGAGGGCCAGGTTCATGCCTTCCACCAGTCGGTCCCAGGCCGTAAGCTCTTCACGGAGTTGGGCTTCGCCCGCTGTGGTGAGGGTATAGAACTTGGCGCGGCGGTTGTTGTCCGACTGACCCCACTCCGACTGAATCAGCCCTTTGGTTTCCAGACGGTAGAGCGCCGGATACAGGGCGCCCTGCTCAATGAGCAGGTTGCCACCGGAGGTCTGCTCGATTCTGAGCAGGATACCGTAGCCATGCTGCGGGCCGAGGGATACGGCCTTCAGGACGAGCAGGTCTAGTGTGCCTGGCAGGATGGAGGCGGGGGTTGGCATGGCTTCTCTCCTAAGCTACTTGATGGTAGCCGAGCTCTCCTAACCTGTCAAGGAGAAGCCATGCCTTCCGGCGTCAGGCGTGGACGCTGGTGTGGAAGAGCGCCTGGAAGGCGGGCCGGACGCTATAGGCGGTTACCATCCACAGGACAGTCACCACGATGGCCAGAGGCAATCCGGCAGGGGCCATAAGGATGTGAAACAAAACGATGTTCACGATCACCGGCGCGAGCAGGGTGAGGGCCACCGGCACATATCGATTGAGCAGCAATAGGACGCCGGTTCCGAGTTGGAGCGCGAAGACCACCGTCATGTAGTGAGACTCGGCCAAAGCGGTGACGAACTGGAGCGCCACCCCCTGCGGCATGGATTGCATCGGCAGGAAGTGCAGGAAACCGTTGAGTCCAAAGACCGTGAAGATGAGCCCGAGAAGGGCGCGGGCGGCGACGAAGGTGATTTTCATGGGCAATCCTTTCACGACATATGATGGTTAAACAACAGTTGTCGATTCAGCTAAAACAACAGATGTTGGTTAAACAACGAGTGTGTGGAGAGTCTGGTATGCTGAAGGCGGCTGCCATGACGCACGAAACCGAAGAGAACCTGGATCCGCGGATTCGCCGAACCCGCAAGATGCTGCAAACAGCACTGGACAAGCTGCTGCAAAAGAAGGAGTTTGAGCAGATCTCCGTGCAGGATATCGCGGAAGAGGCGGAGCTGAACCGGGCTACTTTCTACGACCACTACGGAGACAAGTACTCCCTGCTGGAGTGCATGGTGGGCGGCCGGTTCATGGAGTTGCTGGCCGAGCGCCAGGTTCGATTCGACCACACCTGTTCGGCGGCGCTGCGGTCCATGGTCCTGGCGGTGTCGGACTATTTGCGACAACTGCAGGGGACTGACCGGAGGCCACTGGAGCCGCACATGGAGCTGGCGATCATCGCCGTGGTTCGTCGCATCCTATTGGATGGGCTGAAGAAACATCCTCCGGCCAGTGAGGCCTCCAGCGAGATGATCGCGGCCTCGGTGAGTTGGGCGCTCTACGGGGCGGTCAAGGAGTGGATGCAGGCGCCAGACCGCGGGAAGCCCGAGGAGTTGGCGGATACGGTGTCGATTCTGGTGACACCGATGCTGCGCATGATCTACGATCCGGAGCCGCGGGATTGAGCGGGGTAGAGACCGGTCTCGGAATCGAACCGAGCGGCACCCCTTACGGGGCGCCCAACGGGTTTGCAGCCCGCGAGGAGCCCAGCCCCTTCTACCGGCCATTCTCTGAATCCAGGTACCTCCCATTGGATGGGATGGTACCCTAGAGGTTTCTACTCCTGAAATGCCGCTGACGGGATCTTTGTACGGCCGCTGGATGAGCCAGTGGGAGCAACGCCTCTGTTTTGCCGCCACCAACCGGGTGGTCCGGCCGTTTGACTGGGGGCTGGATTGGTCCCAACGCTGGCCCGTCGTGGACCGGGTGCATCGGAACGGCGACTCCCCGCTGGAGTATCTGAAGAAGATCAACCGTACGGCGATCGAGCACAGTGACGACTTCTTCCGGCATCGCACACCCAGCGACTACCACCTGACCGGCAACCTGCTGCGCTTCAGTTCCTGCGTGCAGACTCGCTACGCAGAGAACAACGTCGTGCATGGGCAATGGTTTCCCGGGAAGAATCTCAAAAAGGCGGTGCTGGTGCTGCCGCACTGGAACGCTCCGCATGATGCGCACAATGCGCTGGCCCGCGGGTTCCAGAAGTTCGGGGCGAGTGCGCTGCGGCTGAGTCTGCCGTATCACGACTACCGGATGCCGGCCGAGCTGCAACGGGCCGATTACGCGGTGAGTTCCAATGTCGGACGGACGATTGACGCGACGCGGCAGGCGGTGCTGGATATCCGCTGCGCGGCGGACTGGCTGGAGTCGCAGGGTGCGGAGAAGATCGCCATTGTCGGGACGAGTCTTGGGTCGTGCTACGCGTTCCTGGCGAGCGCACATGACTCGCGGTTCCGTGTGAACGCGTTCAATCATTGCTCGACGTACTTCGCTGACGTGGTTTGGACGGGCCTCTCCACGATCCATGTGAAGCAGGGTTTGGAAGGGCAGGTGGACCGGGATACGCTACGGGCGCTGTGGCTGGCGATCAGCCCCACGGTGTATTTCGACAAGTTCAAGGCGCAGAAGAACAAGTCGCTGTTCCTCTACGCCAAGTACGATACGACGTTTCTGCCGGAGCTGTCGAAGGAAACGATCAAGTTGTGCGACGAGTACGGGCTGGACTTCAAGAAGGTTGTGCTGCCTTGCGGGCATTACACGCTGGGGGAGTCGCCTTTCAAGTTCATTGATGGGTATCAGTTGATTAGTTTTGTCTTGAAGAATCTGTAGAGTGACAGCTCCACGCTGTGCGAATTGCCAATACGCGACCGTTGGTATTCCGCGTTTCGTTTTTGGCGCTGACCATCCTGGCCGGCTGCGTGCGGCGCGGTGTGGAGCCCGCCGACCATCCTCGTCTGGCCGCAGGGACGGTCGTTCGCGATGTGAGTTTCTCCAGCCGGGCGCTGGGACGCGAAATGACCTATCGCGTCATTCTGCCCGCGGCGGTTTCCACAAAACGGCAGCTTGCGACGGTTTACCTGCTACACGGCGGGGGCGGACACTATCGTGACTGGTCCAACTACACAGAGGTTGCGCAGTTCGCCCGCTCCGGATTCGTTCTGGTGATGCCGGAAGGCGACTATTCGTATTACACAAACGCCGTGAATCCGCCGGGCAATCGGTATGAGGACTACATCGTGGACGATCTGATCGCCGATGTCGAAGCGAGATTCCCGGTGGTCCGGGCGCGATCCCGGCGGGCCATCGTGGGCGTGTCGATGGGTGGTTTTGGCGCGGTGAAGATCGCGCTGGACCATCCGGAGCGAGTTGCCTTCACCGCCGCACTGAGTCCGGCGATCGACGCGGCCCGCCGCCCGTTCTCCCTGCGGCGGGTAAAGCAGTATCGCGCGATGGAAGGGATCTTCGGCCCCTGGGGCAGCACCCAGCGCATGGAGCGCGATCCCTTTCGCGCGGCCTCGTCTGCTCTCGCCGGCGCCACTCCGTTCCTCTACCTATCGTGCGGCGAAGAAGACGGGCTGCTGCCCTCGAACCGAAGTTTCGTCGCCGCATTGCAAACGAAGGGCCTGCAGCATGAGTTCCACGTGGTTCCCGGCGGACACGACTGGGTGCATTGGGCGCGCCAGGTGCAGGCCGTGTTTGCGGCACTGGCCGCGCACGTTCAGACCGGCGACAATGGTCCGGCTGGCTCTTCCAACTGAGCCTCGCGGCTGGTCAGTCCATGATGCCGTGGATGCGCATGGCCACCAGGTCATCGATGGACGCTTTGCGAATGCCCCGGCCTTGGACCTTGCGGATGAACTCGGGACTCACCCCGTGAATGCGCATCGCTACTAGCTGGTCGATGCTAGGGTGGCCGTAGCCCAGGTCCGAGACCTGTTTCATGAAGTCGGGGCTCACACCATGGATCCGCATCGCCACCAACTTGTCGATGTTCGGGCGGCCGTAACCCAGGTCGGCGACCTGCTTCATGAACTCAGGACTCACGCCGTGGATGCGCATGGCGACCATCTGATCCAGCGACACAGAATTGTAGCCCTGCTTCTTCAGGTCCTGGGCAAACTCCGGCGTCACACCGTGAATGCGTAAGGCGACGAGGCTGTCGGGTTTGGGGTCGTAGCCCAGGTCCTTCAAACTCTTCGCGAACTCGGCGGTGACTCCGTGAATGCGCATCGCCACCAGGTTGTCGCCCGAGAGATTGCTGGTGCCCAGGGTCTTCATCTCACGCACATACTGACCGGTCACGTTGTGAATGCGGAGCGCGAGCAGCATGTCCTTGTTCGAAATCTGGACTCCTTCGGCCTTCAGCTCCTTCACATAAGCCGTGGATACATCGTGCAGGGCCATAGCGAAGACGAGGTCGTCGGAGATTCCGTCGAAGCCGAGAGAACGCATGTTTTGGAGGAACGCAGGATTCTGCGTGAAGGTGAACGAGCCGCCGCCCGTGCCGGACTGCAGATTGCCGGCGCACTCGATGCGGCCGGCTTCGCGGGCAATGGCAAAGCGGACCGGGCTGGAGGCCGCTTTCAATTGGGCGGCTGTGAGGCCGGTGAGCTGATCGAGCTTCCAGGAGTTGGAGCTGTTCATGTTGCTGTGTTCCGTCCGGCGGAAGAGCATCAACTCCACCTCGCCCGGCTGATTCGACGGACTGATGGCCCAGCCGCCCTGAATGGTTGTAGCTGCGGGCGCGTTCTGAAACATGCCGGCGCAGACGATTGCGGCTGTGAACACACCAGTCGCGAGTGCTTTCCTGCGAGTCATTGCTTTGTCCTTTCGGTGACCGGGTTCTGGAAGAGGGCTGCTATTTCCTGTCGAGCAGGCCGAACTGCTTGAGCTTGATGATGCGGTCGAGGTCAAGATCCTTGAAGCCGCGCTTCTGCGCCTCGCGGATGAAATCCGGGGTGACGCCGAAGATTCGCAACTCGATGACCTTGTCGGCATCCAGATCGCGATAGCCGAGTGCTTCGATTGCCTTCACCTCAGCGGTTGTGGCGTTGTGGATACGTAGCGCGATGAGCTTTTCAATGTCTAGATCCTTGACGCCGGCCTGCTTCCAGGAGGCGGCAAATTCCGGATCGATGCCGTGGATGCGCATGGAGATCAACTCGTCGAAGGACGCCTTGCCGTAGCCCAGACCATTCAGGGCGCGGGCCACTTCCGGCGTGAGGCCGTGAATCTTCATGGCAACGGCGTTGTCGGGATCGAGCTGGTAGCCGAGCTGTTTCATCGCCGCGATGCTGGCGGAATCGACGCCATGGATCTTGAAGGCAACCAATTGATCCAGCGACGGAGACCAGCCAAGACCCTTGATCTCGTGAATGAACTCAGGTGTGACGCCGTGAATGCGCAGGGCGACGAGCTGGTCGGAGTCCGGTTTGAAGCCTTCGGCCCGGATGGACTGGATGAAGTCCCCTGTGACCCCGTGGATCTTGAAGGCGACCATCTGATCGACGGTGAGATCCTTGACGCCCGCGCGTTCGAGGTTGTCGAGGAAGGTCTCGCCGTTCGCTTGAGACGGCCTGGGCGAAGGGCTGGTTTTGGGGGCCAGCTGTGCGGTGGGTTTGGGCGCGGGTTGGGCGGCCTGCGCCGCGAAGGGCAGGACACTCGCAGAGACGCGCAGGGAGGGCGCGGCCCAGACGACCAGTGTCACCGCGAAGAGTCCGCAGGCGGTGAGCCACAACGCGGCGGGTGCCGTGCGGGCGGGCTGAGGCAGGATGAGGCGCTCAATGCGCTTGAGAAGCGAGCCGCCGCTGGCCGCCATGGCTAGTGCGGGCATCTGAAAGCGGAGCTGTTCGAGATCGGCCAAGGCTCGGGCGTAGACGACCGGATCTCCGCAGACCTGCACGGCGATGTCGTCGCAGCAGTGCTCGCGTTCCTGACGCATGCAACGGCCCACCCACCAGACGGCGGGGTGGTAGAAGAACAGGGTTTCGACAGAGGTCTGGAGCAGGTTGATGAGGTAGTCGTGGCGGAGGATGTGAGCGAGCTCGTGGGCGAGCAGGGCTTCCACCTGGCCTGGCGTCAACTGAGTGAGTGCGCTGACCGGGATCAGGATCACCGGACGGAGCCAGCCGACGACGGCGGGCACGTCGGCGATGGCCGATTCATAGAGACGGATGGGGCGGCGCAGGCGGAGACGTTCGGCCAGCATGTGAACGCTGCGCTGCCACTGTTGCTCGACGGGCCGGATGGCGATGCGGCGGTAGCGCTGGAGGATGGTCCACTGGCCCAACATGCGGAGGCTGAGGAGGAGGACTCCGGCCATCCAGGCGTAGGCGAGCCAGGGGAGGTAGTCGCGGCTGGAGGCGGCGAAGGCGCGGGCCGTGTGCAGCGTCGGCGCGAGGGCCGCCGCGACGGAGCTCGCCGGGGGGATGGAAGATGGCGCTACGGCGGAGGGCGTCAGGTAAAGGAAGGTCGCGAGCCCGCAGAGTGGCATGGCCAGCATGGCGGCCGCGGCGGCGGCATAGCGCGCCCGGGCGGACGATGTGGCGAGGAGGCGCTGCGCCAGGGCGAAGAGGAGCGCGAGCAGAGTTCCTTGCCAGAGGAAGTGGATGAGGGTCCAGGCCAGTGTGTTCAACATGTCAGCGCCTTCCTTTCTCAGCTTGATCGAGCAGACGGCGGATCTGATCCAGCTCGCCAGGGGTTGCGCGGTTGCTTTCGAGGGCGCGCATGGCGAGTTCCAGGGCCGAGCCGCCAAAGGCGCGCTGGGCGAGGTCGCGGACGAGTTCGCTCTGGGTGGCTTCGCGGGGGACGGCCGATTCGTAGACGTGGACACGGTGCTGTTCGCGGCGGGTGAGCAGTCCTTTGTCCGTCATGATCTGCATGAACTTCAATACGGTGGTGTAGCCCGTTGGTTTCCGGAGAGAGAGCTCTTCGTGGACTTCGCGAACAGTGGCGGCACCTTTGTCCCAGAGGACGCCGAGTATTTCGAGTTCGGAGTCCGTGGGGCGGGAGCTGCTGGGTCGTGGCATGAGTTGAGGGTATTACGAATACTTTCGTGTGTCAACGAAGTTATTCGTAACAAATTGAGGGGGGCGGGGCGGGGAGCTCGCTCAGCGGTCTGTTTCCGAACTGCCGGCGATGGACCTCCAGTTTCTCGTCGAGCGAAAGGAAGAGAGGATCCACGGAACTTCAGCCTCTCGTCTACTTGGCGAGTTTCTCGAACGTTTTGCCGTAGCGGCGGTGGGCCCACTCCTGCGCCGCTTCGAATTTCTGCTTACGGGCCTTGGCCGGTTCAGCGGGCGCGATAATCAGCCGCGTTCCATCCGTGCTGATGTCGAGCGGCGTCTCGGCGTCGATCTTCAGGAGATCGAGGACAGGCCTGTCGATCACCAGAGCCAGACTGTTGCCGTGTTTGGTGAGCTTTTTGACCATGAACGCTCCGTAGATCCAATGGTACTACGATGGATGCACGGAGCGAGACGGCAGGCTACGAGGGCGCGGAGGCCGCTGCACCAAAAAGTTGATTTCTGATCCGGCGGGGTCCGGTGATAATGGGCTCTATGCTTTACCGCCGCATCGCTCTCGCCGTGCTGTCGCTGGGGCTCGGCCTGTCCGCTTCCGGCCAGCCGAGTTTTTCCTCTGCCCACCCTGGCCGGGTGTATCAGGTTGTCTTCCTGAAGAGGAATCCCGCCCGGACGACATTGAGCAAAGAAGAGGGTGAGCGGATCCAGGCCGCCCACATGGCTAATATTCATGCCATGGCCGACCGGGGTGTGCTCGTGTCGGCAGGTCCGTTCGACGATAAGCCTTCCGTGATCAGCGGCGTGTTCTTCTTCAATACTTCGACGAGGGAGGAGGCCAGGAAGATCGCGGAGGCGGATCCGACCGTGGTGGAGCATCGCAATACTGTGGAGGCGTTTTCGTGGCATGGTCCGGCGGGTCTGGGCGAGGAGTACAAGCGGCTGCACAAGGAGAATCCGGCGACTCCGGAGGACATGGGCGTCCATCCGTTTGTGATTCTGCGACGGGCCGGGAAAGAGCTGGACAAGGCGGCGATGGCGAAGCACTCGGCCTATTGGGCTGGGCTGCGGGCCTCCGGGAAGGTGCTGGCTGCTGGCGCCGTGGATGGGGATGCTTCCGCGGTGGGGCTGGTGATCTTCGATCGGATCGCGGATGCCGAGGCGGCGAAACTGGCGGCGGAGGATCCGGCGGTGATTGGCGGCTTGCTGACGCTGGAGGCGCACCGCTGGTGGTCGGCGGCGCATGTGTTTCCGAAGTGACGGATTCGCCGCTGCTGTGGCGTACCGGCATGCGAAGAGACTCCCGGAAACGTGGGCTGTTCGCCGAGCGGGGATCCTCTCAATGGTCTTGCCGTAGCCGTGACCGGCGACAATGCCCCGAACCTCTTTGCTGCTACGTTGCGCAATTCCGATTGTGTTTGAATTCCAAAAGCTCCACAGGGGCACCATCGGAGACGATCATCGCGACGGTCACTCCTTCTGAGGGACAGTTTGGCCTTATCAGGATCTGCTCGCCTTCGAGTGCTGCCTGAAGGTCGTCCACCTCGAACGCAACATGAGGTACGGATTTGATGATCTCTGGAAATGGAGCATCGACCTCGAAGCGCATCCACTGAATGCCGAAGGGACTGGATTCAAAGCCGGATACATACAGCCTCAATTTGGGTAGATATACTTCGTCAGGCCGCACCGATTGGGTCGGAATGCCAATATGGTGGTATCGCCAACCGGCCTTGGCTACGGCCCACGGAGGTTCGTGATCCTGTCGGAAGGGCGTCTTCGCGGAATCGATAGTTGCTGCTTTGTTGCTCACCGTCGCACTCATTGGTGTGCCAAATCGCTGGCCTGTACGAACGTAGCATGCCGTACCGATGGCTGCGAACGAGTTAGTACATCGCGGAGTGCGTACGTCGGATGGCTTCATTGAAGGTGCGTGTAGCCCCTCACTCATGTTCGGGGACTGGGACGGGGGCGCGGCTTCCTCCGCTTTGGCGACCCGCAGGGCCATGCGGGACTCCATTGAACGTAAGACCCTTCGCATGAGACCACCATTGAAGACGCGCCAACAACCGTGGCCCGCTCCGTTGAAGACGCGTTCGGAACTGGTACCCGCTTACTGACGTGCGCGGTTCGCAGCGAGCGGAGACCCCTCCCTTACGGTTGGGGTTCGTAACGCGGCTTCATCCGCTTTAGCGGCCCGCAGGGCCATGGCTGACTCCTTCCCAGTCGCGGTTCGCAGCGCGGGGTTGGAGACTCCTCCCTGACGGTCAGGGTTCGTAGCGAGCAACTGGTGGGCTCATGGCGATTGGCGGACGGGCGTTGAGGAGTCTCCGTCGGCTCTTCCTTGCTGGCCTCAGGCGTCTACGGCAGGCTCAGCGTGATCAGCGCGGCTCCGGCGGCTATCGTCACATACTGCTTGTTGTTCACCATGTACGTGATCGGGGCAGTGGCGATTTCCGCGCCCGTCTGGAGTTTCCACAGCAACTGGCCGGATTTTGCGTCCAGGGCTACCAGGTAGCCGTCGGCGTCTCCCACGAATACCAGGCCTCCCGTGGTCGACATCGTGCCGCCCCAGCCGGCGTGGTAGAACTTGAACTCCCACTTGCTTTCGCCGGTTAGGGGATCCAGCGCCTTGACTACGCCCCATTCTTTCTCGTCGCTCACTCCTCTCGTCGCCGTGCCCCAGTAGGCTTTGCCTTCCACGAACTTCGGTGGCGTGCTGAAGTAGATGTCGCATTGCTCGCGGTAGGGCACGTAGAAGAGCTGCAGGTCGGGGTTGTAGGAGGGCGCCATCCAGTTGGCTCCTCCGGCCAGGCCGGGGCAGAGACGGGTGCCTTGCTCGCTGGGCTCGGTGTTGGGGAGCGGGATGGGGCGGCCCTTGGCGTCGAACTCCTTCAGCCAGGTCTGGCGGGCGTAGGATTTTGCCATCAGGAATTCGCCGGTGGTGCGGTCGAGCACATAGAAAAACGCGTTGCGATTGGCCTGCACCAGGAGCTTGCGCATCTGGCCCTTCCAGGGGAGGTCTAGCAGCATCGGGGTTTCGTTGGCGTCCCAGTCGTGGGTGTCGTGCGGGGAGAACTGGTAGTGCCACTTCATTTTGCCCGTATTGGGATCGATGGCTACAACGGAGCACGAGTATAAGTTGTCGCCGAGACGATCCTTGCCGTAGAGGTCGGGGCCGGGGTTGCCGACACCCCAGTAGACGGTGTCGAGTTCGGGGTCGTAGGTGCCGGTCATCCAGGTGGGGGCGCCGCCGCGCTTCCAGGAATCGGCTTGCCAGGTGTCGCCGCCGGGTTCGCCTTTTTCGGGGATCGTGTAGAGACGCCAGGCGCGCTGGCCGGACTTGGCGTCGTAGGCGTCGATGAAGCCGCGGATGCCGAACTCGCCGCCGCCCACTCCGACGATGATCTTGTCTTTCACGGCCAGGGGCGCGAGCGTGATGCTGTAGCCTGCTTTGGCGGATGCGACTTCTGCGGTCCAGAGGAGCTGACCGTTCTTGCTGTCGAGGCAGACCAGATGGCCGTCGACGGTGCCCATGTAGAGCTTGTCGTTGAGGATTGCCAGACCGCGATTCAGACCGTCGGCCGAGCCTTCCTTGGGCTTGTATTGGTAGTGCCAAAGCTGGCGGCCGCTGCGCGCGTCGACGGAGAATGCATGGCCATTCTGGGCCGTGAAGAACATGACCCCGTCGACGACCAGGGGCACGGTCTCGAAGCGGCCGGTGGTGGGGATCTGGAAGATCCAGTCGACGCGCAGGTTCTTCACATTGGCCGTGTTGACCTGGTTCAGGGCGCGATGGCGGACGCCCTTGTAGTCGCCGAAGTAGGTGAGCCAGTTCTGTGGCTCGTCGAGCGCCTTGACGATGCGGTCGGCGGGGACATCGACGGGGTAAGGGGAGTTTTGGGCAAGCGCCGTGGCCGCGAGGAGGAGGGCGGGGAAGATGGGTTTCATCGGATCCCCTCGGCTTGCCTGGTCTGCGTGCCGGCGGGGCCGCCCTGGAGGGAGGCGAGGTAGGCGACCAGGTCGTCCATGTCTTTCGGCGCCAGGATGTAGGGCGGCATGAGAGAGCGGGGCGGGTCCTGCACCGATTGGACTTCATCCTTCTGGAAGAGACGGAACTTCTGTGTGAGGTCGCGGAGCTGCACGGTGAACGTGTCCTCGTTGATGCGGATGCCGGACGCCCGGACACCATCGCGCGTGGTGACGACGACGCCCTGGTACTCGGGCAGGATATCGGCTGAGGGCTTGTTGAGGGATTCGCGGAGATAGGCGGCGGAACGGCCGGCGCCGACACGGCTGAGGTCGGGGCCGAAGACACTGCCTTCGTTGCCGATGCGGTGGCACATGGAGCACTTGTTGTCGCGGTAGAGAGCGGCTCCATGCGCGGGGTCGCCGGGGATGGTCTGGCCGCCGCCGGCGCGGTTGGAGAGAGATTTGACGTATTGGACGAGATCGGCGAGGTCGGGCTCCTCAAAGCTGCCGAAGGCTGGCATCTGAGAGCCGGGTACGCCCTTGGTGATGACTCGGCGCAGGCTGGTGTCGTCACGGCCGTGGACGGACTGGGCGGTGGTGAGATTGGGGCCGCGCCCGCCCTCGCCGGTGACACCGTGGCAGAAGGCGCAGTTCGAGACGAACGCGGCTTTGCCATGGGCGGGGTCGGCGGATTGCGCCCACAGCGCTCCGGCGGTCATTAAGAACAACAGTAGACGCATAACGGCCTCGTCCCTATCGTGATCTTCGCGATTCTATTCCTCGGGTGCATCGAGGGGTGGCCGCTCGCGGGCCTCGCCTTTGTTGGGCGGGCGCTCGGTACGGCCTCCGCCGGCCTTGCGGAGCTGGCGGATCTCGTCGGGCGTGAGGTGACGCCAACTGCCAATGTTGAGGTCCATGATGCGCACCGGGCCGATGGCCACGCGCACCAGCTTCAGAACCTTGCTTTCGAGCGCTTCCACCATGCGGCGTACCTGGCGATTGCGGCCCTCGGTGATGGTGATCTCAAAGAACGTGCGGGTTTCCGAGTCGCGCACGCGTTTCACCTTGGCGGGGCGCGTGGGGCCGTCCTTGAGTTCGAGGCCGTTGCGCAACTGGTCGAGCTGCTCGTCGGTCAGCAGGGTGGAGGATTTGACGAGGTAGGTCTTGGGGACGTGGTGGTCGGGGTTGGTGAGGTACTCGGCGAAGTCGGTGTCGTTGGTGAGGACGAGTAGGCCCGAGGTGTCCTGGTCGAGACGGCCAACGGGGAAGACCCATTGGTCGAGGTCGGTCAACAGGTTGTAGACGGTGGGGCGGCCGTCGGGGTCCTTATAGGTGGTGAGGAAGCCCTTGGGCTTGTAGAGGAGAAGGTGGAGCCGTTTCTCTGCGCGCAGGGGGCGGCCGTCGAGCAGGATCTGGTCGTGGTCGATGGCGACCCAGTGGTCAGGATCCTTGATGGGCTTGCCGTTGACTTTGACCCGCCCGCGGACGATCCAATCCTTCGCTTCCGTGCGTGAACAGATGCCTGCCTTGGACAGAACCCGGTCGAGGGTTTTCAGCGTGGACTGCTTCTTCCGGGCGGGTGGAGCGAGCGGTTTCTTCTCGGGTTTACGGTATTCCGGCTTACGATGCCTCAAGAATGAGATTGTACCCCGAAGTAGCCCACGGCCAACGACGGATCGGCCTGGACGGCGCGGCGGAAGTGCAGCCGGGCGAGCTCATGTTCCCCGCAGGCCTGCCAAGCTTGGGCGAGGCGGAAGGACAGGGGCGCGGAGACCTGGCCCTGAGCGCGGACGGCGCGATCGTGCCGCTCGGCGGAGTCGAGATCGCCCTGTTCGAGAGCGAGGGCCGCGAGGGCGAGCAGTGAGTCCGTGGCGTTGGGGTCGGCGGAGCAGGCGGCTTCAAAGGCCTTTTGGGCCTGTTCAGGCTGAGCTAGCTGCAGGTGGCACAAGCCGACGTGGTAGGAGGCCTGGGCGACGAACGGCTGGTGGCCCATGGCGCGGTCGAGACTGCTGATAGCCTCGGCGCAACGGCCCATGCGCATGTGGAGCTGGCCGAGCCGCAGCCAAGCCTCGTGATGGTTGGGGGCCGCCGCGGTGGTCCGCTGATACCAATAGATAGCCTCCTCGTCGCAGCCCGAGGATTCGAGCAGCCAGGCAAGGCGGAAGAGGGGCGCCGGTTCAGTCGGCGCGATGGCGCAGGCGAGAGTGAGTATCGACATCGCCTCGGCCGTTTCGCCCTGTGCCTCGAGGATTAGAGCCTGATTGAAGCGCGGCTGCCAGGCGGCGGAGTCCGACAGGGCGGCGCGGCGATAGAGATCGGAGGCCTCGTCCAGACTGCCCTCCTGGTGGCGCAGATAGCCGAGGGTGAGCAGCGTTTCCGTGTGGTCGGGCGAGTTACGGAGGCTCTGCTCGAGCAGGCGGGCGGAGTCCGCCAGATTGCCCTTCTCCAGGGCGTCGAGAGCTTCGGCCAGCAGGGATTCGACGGCGGCCGTGGAGCGCTCGATGGCGGGTTGTCCGCCCACGCCTTCAATGCGGAACGATTCCCGGGCAAGGGGCGTGACATAGCGGATGCCGGCGGGCGCGGTGGCGGCGGCGGACTTCTGATTCAGCGGAATGACGCGGGCGGGCTGCGCGGACATCTAGTCTCGCCACCTGCCGATCTGGAGCTGTGGCCGGGCTACCGGGGCGGGGACCCCGGTGCGGAGCGCGAATACGAATGCCGGTCCAGGGCAATTCGGGACGCGGGGTTGGCTCACGTCGCCATAGGGTTTGGGCAGGATGAGCTGACGACGCCACAGGGTTCTGGCGTGGCTGCGCGGACGGTACTTCCTGGGCGCTGAAGGCACCATGTCTTCGGATGGATCGCCCTGACAATCGACGAAGGGCATTCCGCAATTGGGTGCCGCTTCCAGGCGCGGCAGATTGCCGGCAATGACGATGGTGGGACGAAGGCTCGAGTAAACCGGAACGAGTTGTACGAATGGCAGAGCGAAAGGCTTCAGCAGATCGCCCAGATCGACAAGCGCGCTGAACAGGGGCGGGGGTAACTCCCTCCAAGTCATTCCGGACGGCATCAACCGGGGCATCGCGTAGGCGTAGCCCTGGGGCGGAGCGGCTGGCCCGACACCGGACGGAACTGCGCCCACGGCGGGCAGACCTGACACGGCGGGCCAGGCAGGTACGGCACCGGGCGGAATCGGGGCATAGGCTCCGGATTGTGGGGCGGCTGTGTACGGCGTGCCGGCGATGGGCGGGGTGGCCGCGGGTACACCAGCGGGAGAGGGTAGCGGCATGCCCGCCATGGATGGGGGCTGCATCCCGATGGGGCCGGGGTGGCTGACGGGCGGCGTCGGCATGCCGGCGAGTTCCAGGCCCGCACCCTTCATGCCGCCCATTGCATTGGAGGGCATGGATTGTCCCGGCATCCCTTGCGGCGCGCCCATCGGCATGGCTTGCTGTTGTTGCGGGGCCATCTGAGGGCGGGACGGGGGGACGACGGTCCAATTTGTCCACGGGGCGGTGAGCGGATAGGCGGACAGGACGGGGCCAAAGTCAGGGACGGACTCCGCCAAGGCTTCGGCCATCCAGCCCCAGGCATGGTTCTGCACCCACTGATGGACGGAGCCGCCGATGGCGTACCGCTGTGCATCTTCGGCTGCTTTTCGCTGGAAGTCGGGCGGCACCCAGATGGGCGACATGGGCATATGGCCCTGTGCTTGCCGCACTATGCGGTGGGGCAGAATGGCTGGGAACGAACCCGCCAGCAGTACGCCCTGGGGCCCTTCCGACGGTTCCCGATCGAGTTGCACCCACAGGAACCGGTCGGTCTGCTCTTTTTCCTTGGAAGCCGCCATGGCGCTGGGCGGCAGGCCTTCCCAGTCGGCCATTTTGCTGAAAAGACGCCACTGGTCGGTCTTACTACGCTGCGGGGCGCCGTCTTCCGCCGGCTTCGATTGGGCAACTTCTTCAAGTGGACCGGGATCGGCCTCCTGGAGGAAGATTGCCTCCGGAGGATCAGGCGGCTCCACTTCCGGCGCCTGATTCGGAGCTGCCGCGGTGGTCTCGGCGGCGCCCGATTTGTAAAGCGAGGGGATGCGGCGCAGATCCTGGACGATCTGCTCATTCAGTTTGACGAGGTCGACGGCGAAGTCGTCCTTGTGCTCCTTCGAGCAGAAGTCTCCGAACCGCCAGCGCTCCAGAATCCCGACCTTTGCTCCGCAGAATCTGCACTTCATGGTTGTGTGGCGCGGTGAGGTGGCTGGCCCTTCCTGGGAGTCCTCCGGTCGAACGTAGCAAATTCCTGGAGGGAGCCGAGCCTCATCCTGCTGCTATCTGAACAGCACTGCCTACTGGAGTAAATCGGCGGATAGCTTTAGCACTTTAGCCGCGGCAGGCTCAATTGTCGGGCCGCGCGCAAAGATCTTCCGTCGGTGGTACGCACATAGGTCTGGTCCTACGCAAAAAGGCCCTGAGACTCCAGTGGGAGCCTCAGGGCCTTGGGTACCAGACGGGGGTGACTTAGAAGATGAACTTCACCATCACACGGCCTGAGAAGCCAGGGTTGAAGAGATCGGCCATGCCATAGCGCGGATCGTAGGGATCCTTGCCGGTGGAGGCGATGGATTTCAACATACCGAGGTAGTCGTAACCGTTGAAAAGGTTAGTGTTTGTCAGATCGAGCGCGGAAGCGGGATCGCCGCTGGCGTTGCCGCGATTGAGCTGATTGAAGGTGTGGCGCGAAGTCTTCTGATTGAAGACGTTCTGAGCGTTGAATTCGAAGCGCAGGCGCTTGGTTTCGCCGAACTTCACTTCGTGGCCGACGACCAGATCGGTCTGGGTGAGGAGGGGGGTGCGGCCCATGGAGCCGCGGCCTTCGACGAACAGCGGGATGCGCTGCCGCTGCATGACGACGGTGCTCATGGGTGTGCCACTGCCGGCATAGTAGAATCCGCCGATATCGGTGCCCCACGCGAACTTGTAGCTGCCGTACGCTTTGAAGACGTGCGGGCGATCGGTGGCCAGGCGGCCGTTGACGAAGTTGCCGTGGGCGTCGAACAGATACTGGTCGAGATCCCAGGCGCGGCTGCCGGTGCTGCCCGTGCGGGCGATGCTGCCGCCGGACTGCTGGGTGGTCGCCGACGAGGTGCCGGTGGTAGGCGTACGGATTTCGTCGGAATTGCCCAGGCCGGCGTAGTTGCCGTAGAGGCGGCTGTAGACGTAGTTGGCCGAGGCAAAGAAGCGGTTGGAGAACCGCTTGTTCACGGAGAGTTCCAGAGCGTCGTAGTCGCGCTGCGGCTTCGGCGTATCGAAGACGGGGGTGGCGGTGCTGACGGCGAACTTGGAGGCGTCGCCTTCGCCGGGGTTGGCGAAGATGTAGGTTTCGCTACCGTTCACCAGGGCGCCGAGGTCCTCGATGGTCCGGACGAGATGGTTACGGACATAGCCGGCGCGGAAGACCAGGCTGTTGGACAGCATGTATTCGACGCCCGCATTGTAAATGTCGGTAGACATCGGTTTCAGGTCTTTCGCCACGGCATCAAAGCTGGCCAGGCGGCGGTCTTCGTAGTCGCCGAAGGGCCAGATGTTGCGGCCAGGCATATTCACGCCGCTGAGCGAGAAGACGTCGGTGGTATCGAGCGACCGGTACTTGACGGTCCAGAAATCGCCGCCGAAGGTACCGCGCGAGGTCTCATACTTCACCCAGTCGTAGTAACGGCCGTAGCTGGCATAGACCTTGAACTTGCCTTTGCCGGTGACATCCCAGCTCATGCCCAGGCGCGGCGAGAGTTTCTGGGCGAAGCCAAAGGAGAAGGCGTCGTCGCGGACGGCGCGGTTGAAGGACGGGACGTGCTCGTTTTCGGTGCGCAGCCCCAGGGTGAGGCTGAGGCGGGGGTGGATGCGCCAGTGATCCTGGATGTACATGTTCACCATGCGTCCGCCGGTGCCGCCGCGCGTGCCCGTGTTGTCGACTTCGTAGTAGCCGTACTTGCCGCCGTCGGTGCCGCCGCCGGGGATGTTGAGAGGGGTGCCCCAGTAGACCCAGACATAGCCGCCGCCGGGATAGGAGACGTCGACCGAGTTAACGTTCTTCTGGACACCGGCGCCGATCTTGATGTCATGGCTGCCCAGGAAACCGCTCATGTACTTGCTGAAGTCGGTCTGGAAGTAGGTGCGGGTGGTGATGTCGTAGAAGGTCTGCTGTGTGCGCGGAGTATTCAGATAGCCGGCGGCCTGTTGCAGGTTGGCCGGAACATCCGGAACGCCCACGCTGGAGGTCTGGTATGTGACGCTGGCCGTCGTGGGGATGCCCCAGGTACGGAAGTTGTCCCAGAAGCGGCCGCCACGGAAGCTGAGCAGCGAGGTGTTGGAGATGGTCCAGTCGATCTGGCCACTGTAGTTGCTCTGCGGCTGGGTCCAGCCCTGCGTCTTGAGCGGAGCATTGGCGGCCTTGGAAGCGACGACCGAGTTGCCGTAGCCGTTGTAGGCCGGCAGGATGCCCGTGTTCTTGGTAGGGGTCCACAGCCAGCTGGCCGTGACACGGACATTCTTGGCCGCATTCCAGCTTGCTTTGTTGAAGAGCTGCTGGCTGGTCACCTTGTTCTCGATGGTGTCGCGCTCGGTGCCGCTGCTGAAGAGGTAGGTGTTTTCGCGTCGGACAAACTGCGGCGAGTAGGAAGAGAAGAACCAGAGGCGGTCCTTCAGCAGGTAGCCGCCGAGAGAGCCGCCGACTTCGTGCTGGTTATTGGGGTTCTTGGTGTCCTGCACATAGCGGGGGTCGTTGCCGGCGTTCGAGTAGGGGTTGAGCAGCAGCAGGCGCTCGACCGGGCCAGCGGCGATGCCGCTGCCAGCGTAGAAGTAGTGAGCCTCACCGTGGAACTGGTTGCCGCCGGATTTGGTGATGGCGCTGACGACGCCGCCGAGGGCGCCGCCGTATTCGGCATCGATGCCGCCGGTCTTGACCTGCACTTCCTGGAGGAACTCAAAAGCGCCATTCTGGCGGGAGCGTCCGTCGATCAGGCTGTTGGTGGAAACGCCGTCGACGAAGAACTGGTTTTCCGCGCCGCTGGCGCCATTGATCTGGAAGCCGCCTTCAATCTGACCCGAATTGACGCCTGGGGAGAGAAGGACGACCGATTGGAAGCTACGCGCCTTCGGCAGAAGGTTGAATTCCTCGGACGTGACATTCGAGGAGACGGTTACGCCGCCGGTGTCGATGAGCGGCGCCGCTTCCGTGACTTGCACGGCCTGCTGAGTGGCGCCGATTTCGAGCACCGCGTCCGCGGTGGTTTCGCGGCCCAGGGCAAGGACGACATCTTTTAGTTCAGTACGGGCAAAGCCGGTCTTGTCGAACTTGATTTCATAGCGGCCCGGTTCCAGACTGCGGGCGATGTATACGCCGGTTTCGTTCGTCTCCACGGCGGCCGGCCGGCCGGTTTCGGAGTTTACCACTGTTACAGAAACACCGGGGATGACTGCTCCGGAGGCGTCCTTGACAACACCGCGTATGGTGCTGAAGCGCTCCTGCGCCATCATCAGCGTTCCCATCAGAACGGCGAGCGCCAGTGCGCCACGCACGATTTGATGAAACGGATGTGAGTGTATTCTCATTTTTGACCTATTGTCGAAATACTTTTTCAGGGGATCTTCCGTATGGACGAGCTCGCTACAACAGGGACCACGGGCTAAGGACGGAAAACGGACGACCCTGAAACGCAATCGTATTGTCACAGACTTCGTGATGAATAAGTATCAAATCTTGGCGAGTTTGGGGGTATTGTCCGCTTGCAGATGTAACGTGATGTGATTAATGTTACAGGCTGGCGGGGATGCCAACGCGATAGGACGGATACTGTAACCGGACATCAAGAAGTCGGCAGACAGCGCGTCCGTCAACCCGGCGGTCTGCTCTTCTGGTCTCATGAAGTTCTTCCATTGCAATGCTTTGCGGCATGGGGCAGGAAAGTAGATCGCAGACGAATTCAGCCATCTCACGGGAGCGGGCGGGCTCCTCGTCGGCGACCGGCCAACCGCCTGTCACATTTGTTAACAAGGCGGCTTCGGCCAGCGCCGCAAGATCATCGACGTGAATTCGTGAAACAAAATTCATGCCATCTCCGGCCAAATGAAACGTGCCACGCGGGATGGAGACGTGGGCGCCGCGCCCTGGTCCGTAAATCGCGGCGGGCCGAAGTACCATCCCGGACCAGCGCCCCTGGAGGACGAGCTGTTCCGCCTGAACCCGTAGCCGCGACGATTCGGTCAACGGAGCCGGCGGAGTATGTTCGTCCACCTCGCATTTCGCCCCATAGACGCCTGTCGTGGAGAGGTAAACAATGCGTCGTGGCTTGCTACCCAGGGCGTGCAGGATCGCCCGCGTGGCCTCCGCCGGGCCCGGAAGCACCGGCACGGAGTGCAGCACGGCGATCCCGGAAGGAACGAGCCTCCCCAATTCTTCAATAGATTGGCGGTTGTCGAGGTCGAACGGTACGACTCGAACTCCAGGAAGTTCCAGCGAGCCGCGGGCGGTCGCCCAAACCTCGAAACCTCGGGTGAGCAGGCGCCGGGCGGCGCGCCGTCCGGTGTAGCCGCAACCCAGGATGAGAAATGGCCCGCTGGACGACATGGAGAAGAGCTTAGCGGAACGTCCGCTGGCGTGCGTCCGTGAGGTGTGGCGTCGCATTGAAGGAAGCGAGATATAGCTCGCCGTGACGCCAATGCAGAATGGTGATGCTGGAGTTCACCGACGACGCGGCGAGCCTCATGATGTGTGACGGATCCCGGCTGTCGAAGGCCGCCGCGCCCCAGATGGAGATGGGTGTGGCCGAGGTGAAGACAGCCAGGCGCGCACCCGCGGGGAGGTCGCGAAACCGGTCGCCCGCGGTCCGGATGCGGTCGACGAAGCCGGCCCACGACTCGCCAGGGCAGGGATAGGCACCCTCGATCCAGGCGCGCATCACCGTGGTATCGGCGGCCGTCCAGGTGCGGTGGATGGCGCCGTCGCCGGCCCGCACCAAGTTCTGCTGGGCCTCGAATTCCGCGCGAAATTGTTCGTCCGCCGAGGCAATTTGCGGGGCAATTCCTTCGTAAACAATATCTAAATCAAACTCATTCCAATTCCGGTCGTGTTCGACCGCGTTCGGGGCGAGCCCGGCCGCATCGAGGGCCGCCAGAACGGCCTCGGCGGTCTCCCGCTGGCGGCGCAATCCTCCGACGATCACCTTGTCAAATCGCAGACCCTCACGGGCGACGAAGGCGCCCAGTTGCCGGGCCTGCTGGTGGCCGAGTTCGGACAGACGGTCGTAGTCGTCACGCAGCCCTGCCTGGCCGTGGCGAAACAGATAAATGGTGCTCAATGGCGTGTTCTCTTCATGGTGGTCCGGGCGGCGACTGAACCGCCGCCGAGTGGACCGCGTCTTCTTATTTGACCAGAGTGCCGGCTCGGGCGGCGGAAGCGGCGTACCTGATCAAAAGAGAGTGGGGTCAGGCTGGAATTGGCCTTGCCGGCGGGCATGCCCCAAGAATTTGGAAGGACAGGGTGTTCCCAGTGCCCGCCCAGGAGATCCATAATAGAAAGTTGCGTCCGGGCGCGAAGCTGTCCGGGCCCGATCTTTTCCGCAACGCGGCCTTGCTGGAGCGCGTTCAAAGGTACTTGAGGCCTGTTTCCTCCAGCCCGCGTGCCGCGCCTCCGCCAAGTATCGTGGGCAGACGCGTGGACGGTGCGAAAGGGACGAAGTGGCTGGCGGCTCAAGTAGAGATGGATACGAGCCGGCCGAGGGTGAGGCAGGGTTTCAGGCGCCGAAAGGTGGGTGGACGCGAGAGTCGCCGCCAGGTTGGTATGTCAGTCAGATTGCGAGTTAGGCCGTGTCTGGGCGGCGGTGGTAATTTGTGTGTAAGACTTGGTGCATCCACGAAATGTGTGCGGTTCGTAAGGTAAACTTATGTTAACGGCCGAAGGCGGGCGTACTTGTGCGCCGCCCTACGTCCGTCTGACGGCATTGGAATCCGTGCCAGCCCCTGTGTCCCAAAGGACGGGATGGCCCGAGATCAGATATTAAGGAGTCTCATGCGCTTCAGGTGTATCGCGCCTACGGCGGCAGTGTGTGCGTTGATCCTATTGAGTTCAGCCGTTCAGGCGCAATCGAGCGCGGCTCTGTCCGGGCAGATCGTTGATCCGAGCAAGGCGAACATTGTTGGCGCAAAGGTGACTCTGACGGATTTGCAGCGCGGTACGACGCGGACCGCAACGTCGAACGAAGCTGGTGTTTACATCTTCGATCCGGTGGACCCGGGCCAGTATTCCCTAAAGGCGCAGGCCAAGGGATTCGCCGAGTTGCAGCTCAACCACATCGAACTGAAGGTTCGGGACCGGCAGTCGCTCAAGTTGGAGTTGGCGCTGGAGACCACAACCACAGCGGTCACGGTGGAAGGCCAGACCGTCGGCATCTCGGCCGATGTTTCGGCGGGGGCCACGGTGGAAGAGGACTTCCTGCGGCATCTGCCCGTGAATGGCCGGACCGTGAATGCCCTGGTGCAAATGGCACCCGGCATCGTGGCGGGCGTGGGCCCGGGCGGAGAATTGAACTCCAACGGCCTGAGGTCCAACACCAATTACTACATGCTGGACGGCGTGAGCTATGGCTCGTCCGGAGGCGGCGGCATGATAGGCGGTGGGGGACCCGGTGGGGGTGGCGGCATGATGGGCGGTGGTGGACCAGGTGGCGGAGGCGGGGGCGGTCTGGGTGTCAACGGACCGAGTCTGGACACGCTGCAAGAGGTACGCATCCAAACCTCGACTTTCGCGCCGGAGTTCGGCCGTACGCCGGGCGCCCAGATTTCTATGACGAGCCGGGGCGGGACAAACGCGATCCATGGCTCGCTCTATGAATACTTCCGCAACGACAAATTCAACGCCAACGACTGGTTTGCCAATGAGGCTGGGTTGTCGCGCGGAGCAATGAAGCAGAACCAGTTCGGCGGCACGGTGGGTGGCCCGCTGGTGAAGGACAAGACGTTCCTGTTCGGTTCGGTCGACGCGGCGCTGAGGCAGGTGCCCCAGACGGTGGTCGCCAATGTGCCCTCGCTGCTGGCGCGCAACGCGGCTCCGGCGGTTTTGCGGCCCTACCTTCGAGCCTTCCCATTGGCGAACGGTGAGGATCTGGACAACGGCGCGGCCCGGTTCACGGCCGTCACCACGAATCCTCAGAACCGGAAGAGCTACGCGATCCGCGCGGATCACACGATCGCTCCGGGCAACGTGCTGTTTGCCCGGTACAGCTATACCCCTTCCGACAGTGAGCAGAGAGGTTCGGAGTTCCTAGCCCCGAGTGTGATGACGTCGCAGGACTCCAGCTCGCACACGGTGACGGGCGCCTGGATCAAGTCTCTAGGCTCACATGTGGTGAACGATCTGCGTGCCAACTTCACAACCAGCAAGTTCTCGTCCTCGGGTGTGATGGATAGCTTCGGCGGCGCGATTCCTTTGAAATCGGCCGTCGTCTTTCCGTCGGGCGTCGATACAACGAATGGTTCGTTCAGCCTGAGCGTTCTTGGTCTCTCCAGCTATACCTTTGGGGCACGCGGTGGCAACGACCAGAAGCAGATTAATGTTGTGGACGGCTTGAGCATCACGGCGGGGTCGCACTCCTACAAGGCTGGATTCGACTACCGGCGTTCGACGGTGACGAACCACAACGTGCCTTATTCGGTCAATGCCACGTTCAACGGTCTGGGGCCGGACGAGGGATCGCTGCTATCGGGTACCGCCACGAACGTTTCGGTGAGTTCCAACGTGGCCGCGGTCTATCCGCAGACGGTGAACTACTCGGCCTACATTCAGGACACGTGGCATGTCAGCGCCGCGACCACCATCACCTACGGCATCCGTTGGGACATCAATCCGGCGCCTTCGGTTTCCCAGGGCGAACGGCCCTTTGCGATCTCCTCGTTCCTCTCGTCGCGCGTGACGCAGGGTGAGGCGCTATACGATACGCGCTGGTCCGACATCTCTCCGCGGCTGGGATTTGTGCGGCAGATTCGCTCCACGCCCGGCAAGGAATGGGTGGTGCGGGGCGGCTTTGGTGTGTTTCACGACATCGGATATGGCACGAGCATGAGCGCCTTCTCCGGTGCGCCGTACTCCAACGTCCGCACGCTCACGCTCGCGCCGTTCCCGCTTTATGCGAGCGATCTGGTGGATCCGGGCCTGCCGGCGACCAAGCCTTTCGGGCGGCTGGGGGCGGCGGATCGCGGATTGCGGTCTCCCTCGATCCGGCAATGGAATCTGACGTTGGAGCGCTCGTACGGACCCGGCCAAGTGCTGAGTGTCGGCTACGCGGGCACCAGCGGCAAGAACCTGATGAGGACCGAGAGCCAGCCATCGTTCTCCGACGACTACGATTTGCTGACTCTGGCCACAAACGGCGCCGAATCGTCCTATCACGCGCTGCAGGTGCAGTTCCGGCGGCGGTATATGAAGAACCTGCAGACGCAGGTCAGCTACACGTGGTCGCACTCCATCGACACAGCCTCGAACGACCTTGGGCTGGGCGGATTCGCCACCTTGTTGGACAGCGAGCGCGGCAACTCGGACTATGACGTCCGGCACAACCTGAATGTCAGCGGATCTTACCTGTTGCCGTCGCCCAAGGATTCGTTCATCACCAAGGCCCTGAAGAACTGGTACGCCGATTTCATGTTCACGGCGCGGGCCGGCACTTCGTTTGACATCGTCGGCGTCAGTTCAACCTCTAGCGCGGGTGCGGGCGGTTCGGGCCAGGGACTGTTCGCCCAGGTTCGCCCCGACTACAACGGTCAACTCGTGTGGCTGGTGGACAACACGGTGCCAGGCGCACAGCGGCTGAACCGGGCGGCCTTCGACAGCCCCAGCGGGTACGCGCAAGGCAACCTGGGCCGGAACGCGCTGCGGGGGTTGGGCCTGACGCAGTTGGACCTGTCGCTGCGCCGGCGGGTTGACCTCGGTGAGCACGGTGCGCTTCACGTCTCGGTCTCGGCGCTGAACCTGATGAATCACCCCAGTTTCGCGAATCCGTCCCGGAACGAGGGCGCGAACATGACCAGCGTGAATTTTGGTGTCTCGACCCGGACACAGGCCGGGGGCGGGTTTGGATCTTTGTATCAGAGCGGCGGACCGCGATCGCTCGAGTTTGTTCTGCGGTACCAGTTTTAGGGAATTTGCTTGAGTATGAAGAGTCTCAACTACACTTCTGTTCGCGGGCCCGTTCTGGCTTTGAGTCTGATCCTGGGTTTGGCCACCGCCGCGTCGGCGGCTGACGAGGCAGATCAACAGGCGGCGCAGGCCGAGCCGGCGAAACCGGCTAAGCCCGAGCCCGCACAGCCTCCGGCGTCGGACGAGAAGGCGAAGCCGGCGGCCAAGTCGAAGTTCGGGCAGCCCGTCGCGGGCGGTCCCTACGTGCGCCGGTTCTCATTCGGCGGGACGTTCAGCGTCGTCGGTCTGCCGATGATGAAGTCGAAAACCAGCGATGTGACCATCGATACGAATCTGAGCGTGACCTCCAAGACGGATGTGAGCAATAAGCGGTATGGCGGCGGCGTCGACTTCCAGGCGACCCTGATGAATCGCTTTGCCGTCAACGTCGGCGTAATCATGCGAAAGACGCGATTCGCAGTGACGGACACCACCTACTACGGTGTGAACGACACCAGCACGTCGGAAGACGATCGCACCACCATGATTGTCGAGCGGGGCACGCGAGCCACATTGTTGGACTACCCCATCCTGCTTCGCTACTACTCGAAGAACCACACTACCCCCGGCCGCCGCTGGTTTTATGAAGCCGGCGCCACCTTTCGACAAGTGACCGGCATCCACAGCATTGCCCAGACGACCCAGACGGATGGGACGGTGGACTGCTGTGATGAGCAACCGTTGAAACCGCAGAACCGGATTGTCCCGGGCTACACACTGGGGGCCGGCATGCAGTTCATCGATGAGTTCGGCATCCGCTTTGTGCCGGAGATCCGGTATACGCGCTGGGCGCGCCGCACTTTCGACACGCAGTCAACACGGATGCAGACCAACCAGGTTGAGTTTGTTTTGTCGCTCACCTTCTGAGAATGAATGTCATGAGAATCAAGCGGAACCTGCTGTTCCTCGCGGTGCTGGCTGCCCTGACGGCAGCAGCCCAGACTCTGCCGAATACGGCCTACGATGTCCAGCCCGTCTACGGCGCCGGTTGGAAGGGAGACGGCGGCCCCGCTGTGGATGCGCTGCTGGATGGACCTTCGGGCATGGCGGTGGATTCGGCCGGCAACGTCTACATCTCCGAACAGAACGCCGGCATCATCCGGCGGGTGAAGCCGGACGGCTCCATTGACCGGTTCGCCGGCACGGGGATTCTCGGCTACGGCGCCGCCGGGCAGACGGCACTATCGACGAACCTTTACAGCCCTACCGTGTTGCTGATGGATTCCGATGGCGGGCTGCTGTTCTACGAGGCGCAGTATTGTCGAATTCGTAAGGTTCAGACCGATGGGACGGTGAAGGATGTGGCCGGGACCGGGCGATGCGGCACTAGCCTGCAGGGCCTGTCGGGCAGCAGTCGCGAGCGCAAGGCGCTGGAAACCGACATCGGCTCGATTGGCGGCATGGTCATCGACACTCAGGGCCGGCTGGTGTTCAGTGAATCCGACCGCAACGTCGTGCGCCGCATCGATTCCGATGGCTACATCCGCGTGATTGTGGGTACCGGGGATGCTGGTTCGACCGGTGACTCCCATGAGGCGACGTCGGCGACTCTGAACTCGCCCACCGGTTTGGCGGCCGATCCCGAAGGGAATGTGTATATCGCCGACGGCATCAGTTGCCGGGTGCGGCGCCTTGACACGGACGGCAATATCTGGCCGTTCGCCGGCGCCGGCCGTTGCGCCGTGGCTTCCGATACTTACCAGGGCAGCTCTTCCACGCCGCTGGAGCGCATCGGATCGATTGCATACGACAGTGTGAACCGGGCGATGTACATCGCCATGCCACGTGCGTACCGCGTGGTCAGAATGGACCTGAATGCGGCCCGCATTGCCTGGTACCTGGGCAATGGATCGCTGGGCTCGACGGACTCCTCCGATCCGCTCAGCCTGCCGTTGAATGCCCCCAGTTCCATCGTGGTCTCCAGTCAGCGCGGCGTCCTGGTTTCGTCGCAGGACTCGTATCAGGTGTACAACGTGCAGTCGGGGGTAGTAACGCGATTTGCCGGCGGATGGGCACGTCCGGATCAGGGCCCCACCTGCGCGACGGCCAAGTTTATGCGCCCGCGCGGCTTGACTCGCATTTCCGATGGCTCATTGCTGATCTCCGATTCCGGTGCTGGCATGCTTTTGCGGTGCAGCGCTCCCGACACCATTCTTGGAGTCGCCGGCAAGTCGTTCCCGGCCGGCTACACCAGGGGCGACGGGGCAGCGGCAACCGATGCGGTGCTCGACCAGCCGAACCGGATTCTGGTGGGGCCTGACGGAAGGACCTACTTCAGTGAGGCGACCCGCATCCGGGTGATCGACACGAACGGCGTCATTCGCACTCTGAAGTCGGGGTTGAGCAATCCCAGCGGGCTGGCGTTCGATTCCCTGAACCGGCTGATCTACGCCGAGACCGGGAGCCACCAGGTGGTCCAATACGACCTCTACTCCAACACCGCAACTACGATCGCGGGCACCGGCGTTGCCGGCAGGACCGGCGACGGCGGCGACGCCACACTGGCCATGCTGAACTCGCCCGCGGACATCGCCTATGATTCGGATGGCAATCTGCTGATTGCCGATCGCGGGAATCACCGCATTCGCCGGCTGAACACTGACGGTACGATCGAGACAATCGCCGGCTCTGGCCTTGGGCTGAGCTATGCCGACATCACCGGGCTGCAGGCGAAGAAGACCGGCTTCGGGACGATCGACGGCATGATTGTCGGCCCGGACAACAGAATCTATGTCTCGGAGTCCGTTCGCGTCGACGTGATCGGGACCGACGGCGTAGTGAAGGTCATTACCGGCTTCCTGGGCGAGGACGACGACGGAGTGAGTTCGTATCTCGACGGCCCACTGAACGGCGCCGACGGATTGTCGGTGGACTCTTCCGGACGGCTCCTCATCGCAGTCCGGCGCGAAGGCCGCGTTTTTGCGGCCACGCCGAAATAGGTTTCCTGAGCCGTTAACTGCTTGCGGATAGGGCCCGCTGGGGACGCTGGCGGGCCAACGCAAGGCTGGGAGATACCACCAGGGCGCGCGCACTGGCAGACTGCCCCGCGGCCGCATCTAGAGCCAGCAGGCCCCATGGGTCGCCAAACGTGGATTGATTCTTCGCGACCGCGTCACCCAGGGCGTCGATCAGAGCGCGGCGCCGCTTCTTGAACTCATTGTTCTCCTGCATGCCGGCTGGATCGATGGTCTTCAGGAACGCTTCCATCTCCACCAGCGCAACGGCCGCGGCAGCCATGCTCTCGGCCCACCACACGATGAGCGAGTAGTCCGACGTGATCACGCCCAGTTCGACGCCTTTGTTCAACGGGGGCGGAAGAACAAACGGGAAGCCCGGCTGTCCCGAGGATCTCATCTTCTTCCACAGGGTGTCCTTCTCGAGCGGGATGTGGCGGAAATCGTCCGGATCGCCGGCCACCAGCGCCAGCATGGCTTGGCGGCCCAGTTTCTCATAGCGCTCCGCCGGAAAGGGCTTGCCGGCGGCGTCGACGAACATGGCGCGTACCGCGGCGGAGTCGAACTCGGTCTCCACCAGGAAGGTCGACGTCCCGAACTGCGAGATGCCGCCGAGAGCTTGCTGCCTGTCCGCGCCGTTCATCAGTCCGAGACCCACTATCGCATCCAGGTTGTCCGCCATGTTGCGGGCATTCGTAGTCTGGTGGAACTCGAAGTAGCTCTGTGAGGCCGAGAACTCGTGAGACTGCGTGATGCGGGAGGCGTGGTAGACGGCTGTCACCATCAGGGATTCGAAGACGGTCTTGCGGAGCTTCCTGCTGTCGGCCTCAAGCGGGCGCGAAGTGACGCTAATCTTCTCGCTGGATACCTTGTCGGCGATGACCAGGGCCCCGCTGATGGGCTCAAAGGTGACGCTGCCCGAGCGCACGAGCTCGGAGATCGAGATCGTGTTGACGATGCCCAGCAAATTGACACGGAGCGTGACGCCGCGTTTCCTGAGATCGTTTGTCAGGTTGCGCACTGGCGTGATGCCCGGCATGCTCAGGTCCTGCAAGCCTGTCAGTCCGGAAAAGTCCCCGTCCAGGACGTGGTGTACCGCTGTCGCCGAATCGTGACTGAGCTGGTCGAGGCGGATCTCGAAGAGGAATGCGGCATCCTCAGCCCTCAAGGCGGAGAACTCGAACTCCAGGGCCACCGAGAGGCTGCGGTTGATCCCCGCCTGGATGGCGTCCTGGATCGATGCGATCTGCACCTCGGAGAGGCCGGCCTCGGCGAGTTGCCCTGTGTCGGCTTGAGGATCGCTGCTGATCTTCCGCATCAGGATGGAGAACAGATCCTTGCCGAACGACTGCGCGGCGGTCCCGGCGCTGGCGTTCACGTCGAACGAAAACTGCGACCCCTCGCGTTTGTAGAGACCCAGCCGTACAGTGTTGGCATCGACTTTCTGAACACGGATCTGGTACTCGCCGAAGATGCGGACGCGTGCTCCGACATCAAGGGAAGCTCCAGCGGTCACGATGAGAGGGCTGCCGACGAGGGGGAGTTTGGGAGTCGCCAGCGGATTGACGGCGGCGGCCAGATCGAAACTGCCCGAGATCTGGAACGAGCCCTTGCCAGTGACGGCCGAAACCGCGCCTTCGGGCATTCGGACGAGGTCGTCCACATCTCCAGGAATCGAAAAATCGCGCAGAACTTCCCCGACGCTGTCGGCCAGGGTCCGGGCGCCTGGACCGGCCGGAAACAGGCGGCAACAGCGGACATCGATGGAACTGCCGGCGTTGAATCCGAAACTCAGGTCGCTTTCTCCGCCCGCCACCCCCAATTTGAGGCTGGGTTGGAACGAGAACCAAACGTAGGCTTTGCCGTCGGGCACCGTAATGGGCTCGCCAAAATGCTCCTGATCAAAGAGGGCGGAGGGCGGCTTGGCCGTGACCCCTACCTGTGCTTGAAACGACGCTCCAACCGTCCACTCCGTGTGGGCTGCTCCGAATTCGAGCGGTTCGGTGAAGTTCAGACCGAAGCTCAGCGCGAGGTTCTCGCCCGGCGCGAGCGGCTTGGGGAATGCGCGAGCGAGCTCGGGCGCCGCCAGGAGCATGGCGAGGTCGCCTTTGAGGTACTTGGCAAAGGCCGAATTGGAGGTAGGTGCGATGACGGCGAGGTCGACGCTTAAGTTGTCCAGAATCTTGATAGTAGGCACGGCGGCATCCTGTCCGATAGCTTAGCGGCCCATCCCGGAACGGCGCCCGCGCGAAACCGGCGCACGGCCTCCGACCTGATCCCCCAAGGGGGGATGGGACGCAACTCTTCATACACCCTAACGGGTTTTCCCCTGGATTGACCAGACATTTGTTTAGTGGTGGGCGCGGCCATGCGGAGCATCGCCCGGGCCCTGGGCTGACGTCAGGACGGCCCGGCGGGGTCCCTTGGCAGTCGATCGGATTGGTCTGCTCGGTTTTGATGGCGTTTGAGGAGATGGAGATGGTAAATGTCGCGTGGACCGCTGGAATTCGAGCCTTTGTCTAGAAAGTCAGATGCTGACAGACGCCACGCGGCCGGGGCGACAAATATGACGGATATTAAGGATGAGCCGGTGTCCAGGCACCTCTTTGGTAATCACCTCCCCGGATCTCGTACGACGATTCAGCACTAACACACAGTCCATCAACGGTTTACAGAGTAAGCAGCCAAGCGTGCATGTGGCCGCGCGAGCACACCGTCTGGTCATTGCTGGATTGGCCGGTATATTTGTGAAAAATGTCATACGTTTGCCATGAATGTGTATGGCAAATTGTGCTTGTGTCGAAATCTATTCGAATGGCGCTCTGTGGCCGCCCATGCCGCGACGCGGGACTGACCGCTGGCGCTTCAGCACCGGACTGGGGTGGAAGTGAAGTCGGTCCGGTGCACCACAGACCCAAGGCCGGGTGTCCGGTGAAGGCGCGCTGGCTCGCGCGGTCGCGATCGGCGGCTCCGGTACTCGAGGCTGCCGTCAGCCGGGCGGCGTGTTTGGGTGGGGCTGCGGATGGAATGGGGCCTCCACGACGAAAAAGCGAATACGGCGGTACTATCTTTTGATCCTGTTGAGGACCTGCACTCAGATTGGGAGGTTCCAGTACGGGTAAGTAGTGTGTCCTCAGTCATCAGCGCACTTTTCGCCCAATACCGCCTCGGAGGAAACTGTACAAATAGTTCTAGTTAGGCTAGCCCAAAGGTTCACTATGTACTTGGCTTAGTCCGAGGACTGTGGTTTAATTCTGTAAGCGGGTTGGGGAAGCTACGTCCTAGAACTTAATACCAGGAGCTCCGCATTCTCGTGTGCAGGAGGAGGATCATGAGACGGTTATTGTTCAGCCCACTATTGCTGCTACTGGTGAGCGTGCCGGCGTCCGCCGTCCCGGTCTACTACCAGTACAACCTTGGCACGCTGGGGTTGGCCAACGCGAACGCGGGCGACGCGCCGGCCGACCCAAATGTCTGGACTGGGATCTGGGGGGGCGATCTCTTCACGAAGGGCGACGTCACTGTCGATTTCAATTCGGCTTCAAAGACCAGTGACGCCACGTTGCAGGCCGATGGGCGGTTGAACTCCGTTCCGTTCAGCATTGCGTCGACCGGCGACCAGTCGTGGAGTGGACGCCGAGAGGTGATCGACGGAGGGCTTGCCTCTGACGCGAGTGTATCGCTTGAGGTGAATACCAACGTCTCCAATGCGGAAGTCGTTTTCCTGATGATGAATACGACTTGGGGCCGGACCTCACCTTCCGTGGAAGTCGTACTGCAGTTCGAAAACGGTCCGGACGTGACTTACACGTTGAGTGGCGGTTCCAATCTCCGCGATAGCAACGACGCCCTGGTGAATGCGGGCTCGGTTTTCTGGCCCAATTCCATCAACACGAACATGATTTCGAACTCCACCGGCGGAATGACCGCTACGGTGAACGACGAAACTCACGACATGACGTACAACGGGCGGCCGTTCCGGGACTACCGTGACGTTGTCGCGTTGTTCATCGACCCCGCCTACACCTATGACCGGCTGACCAATATCATCATCCGCGACATCGGTCAGAACTCCGGTCCTGGCTATGATCCGGATGCCAGCCGGGCTTGGGTTTGGGCTGTCACGGTTGAATCCGGTGCGGTTCCGGAGCCTTCCTCATTCGCCCTTTTCGGTGCTGGTCTGGTTGTCCTGGCCTATGTTCGCCGGCGTCGCCAATAACACAGTATTTCGCAGAAAATGAAGCACGGCATCTCCCCGGAGGTGCCGTGTTTTTGTTGTGAGGCCGCCTGTCTGTCCGGGCCGGTCAGGCTCACGATGGCCCGTTAGCGGGAGAGCCTGTCGTCCCCCTTCGCCGGGGCCGGAAGGCGCTGATCCAGATAATCAGGCACAGAAGGTGCGAGCCAATTAGCACAAAATTCCCCAACGGCAGCAAGGCCCGATTCATCAGTCGTAGCGACTGCCCGATCGCTTCGCCAGCCATCTGAAGGCCCAGTCCACTGGTGACCGTGAGCAGTCGCCGGTCCATGGTCCGGGAACTGAGCAGCAACATCCACAGAATCAGGTTCATAACCATTGCTGTGACGCTGAGGTTGCGGACGGCATTCGCCATGGGCCGAATGAAGCCCTGCGCCGAATGGAACAGTGCGTAGCTGACAAAGGTCACCGCAAGAAGAGTTGCGCCGACAATCAGCCATCGACCCAGCCAAAGCTTGCTCGATTGTGCCGTGAGGGCACGGTAGACCAGCGAAATGACCAGGATAAACACCAGGAGTTGGCGCAGCAGGTCGTCGATGTAGTAGACCTTGGCGAACAATGGCGTGCCGAAAAGTCCGAGTTCCGCCACGGTTGACAGAAATAGGAAGATCACATTGATGAACAGCAGGAGATAGGGACGGATCGGGCCTTTGAGAATCAGGTGGAGGAGGTAGGCGTAACAAACGAGGGCGAGGATCGCAGGCGAGAGGGAGACCAGGGAGGAGTTCATCGGGACCCAGCCACTTCCCGCGAAGTCAGCCAGGTCCCAATGAGTGCGGAATGATTACGACTAGCGGATGCTAAGGCCGTCGCCCCAAGGATCAGGCGGAGGCAGCGGGCTGATTGCGAGGCCGTCACCCCACGGATCGGGCGGAGGCAGCGGGCTGATTGCGAGGCCGTCGCCCCAAGGATCAGGCGGAGGCAGCGGGCTGATTGCGAGACCGTCACCCCATGGATCGGGCGGAGGCAGCGGGCTGATTGCGAGGCCGTCACCCCACGGGTCAGGCGGAGGCAGCGGGCTGATCGCGAGGCCGTCACCCCACGGATCGGGTGGAGGCAGCGGGCTGATTGCGAGGCCGTCGCCCCACGGGTCAGGTGGAGGCAGCGGGCTGATTGCGAGGCCGTCACCCCAGGGATCGGGTGGCGGCAGCGGGCTGATCGACAGCCCGTCACCCCAGGGATCGGGGGGCGGTAATGGACTAATGGACGGAGCATTCTGGCCCGTGCTCACTGGCACAACAGCCGCGAACGACACGGCTGAGAACACGAAAAGTGTAACACAGGCTACGCTTAAGCTAAGCTTCTTGCACATTTGGTGGCTACCTTCGCAGTGCACAAATAGACGCCAGTTTTTCGCTGGGATCCAAGTTTAGTCCCCATTACTAAGGGTTCTACCTGAGCTTAGGGGAGGACGAAGGCGCTATCTTGTAGGATTTATCCTAGGTGTCGTAAGGGGTGAACACCCTACCTGCGCTAAGTGCATAGATTTAATTGTCTTAGGGGGTGGGGTTGCCGTAGGAGTACTCCTGGGAAACGACCCCAACAATGAGGGGGGCTGCCCACCAGCGTGCGGGGAGTACGCTTGGACCTTTTAGTATTGTTCGCGGGACGGGAGGAACGACTGCGGCTCGGAGGAATCGTTTGGCCCGTGGAAGGACGAACGGCCGCGCAGGCGCCTGCCGGGCCATTCCAGGCGCATGTCCTGGCAGACCTCGTCGAGCATTTCGATCGTCGTGGTCTTCTTTTCCAATGCGAACGCCGTGAGGAGGAGATTGTCGCAGAGCGCATTGATGAGGCGCGGGATGCCCTGGCTTCGGAGGTGGATCTCCTTCATGACCTCTTCGGAGAACACCTGCTGGTCAGGCATTCCAGCCCTGCTCAGGCGCGACTGGATATACTCGATCGCCTCGGCCAGGCCGAAGGGCGTGAGCGTACAGCGCAGGACGATGCGCTGCTTGAGCTGGCGGAGGTTCGGGGCGTCCAGTTTCCTATCCAGCTCCGGCTGCCCGGCCAGCACGATCTGAAGGAGCTTGCCGAGTCGCGGGTTCTCGAGATTGCCCAGGAGCCGGATCTCTTCCAGGACATCCCATTCGAGATTGTGGGCTTCGTCAACGATCAGGACCGTGGTGCGCCCCTCGTTGGCCTGCTGGATGAGCATCTGATTGAGAGCGAAAAGGACCTCTGTCTTCGACTTGTGGGCGCAGCGCAGGTCGAGGTCGTAGGCGATCATCTCGAAGAACTGTTCGGTATTGATTCGCGAATTGAAGAGAAAGGCGAACTCGATATACTGCGACTCGAGGTAGTCGCGCATGCATTCGAGCATTGTGGTCTTGCCGGTTCCCACCTCGCCGGTGAGGACGATAAAGCCTTTGCGGCTGTGCACTCCGTAGATGAGATTGGCGAGAGCCTCTTCGTGCTGGGGGCTCCTGTAGAGGAACGCGGGATCCGGACTCAGGTTGAATGGACTTTCCCGAAATCCAAAGAACGCGTTATACATATGCTCCGATCACCGCCCCCGATGCCCTTCGTAAATGACTCATCTTGGTGAGATGCCCCATTCTAACATGCCCCATCGGCACGACCGGGCACTCGCACCAGCCCCGCCAAGGCACCGAGACTGGGTGGGGCTGACTAGTTTTCCGTGTGATTGCCCGTGGTCTCAAACGCGAGTTCGGCCCAACCCGGCAGTGCCGCCGGTTGGTCGTTCACAAAAACCACGCGCCGTGTCTTCGGGAAGGGAAGGCCAGAGCGCAACGGTTGGCTGTAGAATGGCAGACTTCGAAGAATCTGGCGGAACGGATCGGCATCGACGTCGATGGATGCGCTCTTAGAGAGGAATCCGGTGCCCCAACCAAGACAGACCAGGCAGGACGCATTGGACTCCTGCATTTGAGCGAGGCGCTGGCTCAGTTGTTCAAGCGACTGAAGAACACCCGTCAATCCGGTGGTCTCGGCGTACTTTCTTTGCGTTTCCAGCAGCTTGGCGGCGGCGGCGTTGGCGGCCTGGGCGAACCGGCGGGCGCCCGCTGGTTCTTTCCAGCGCAGGGCGCGCAGCATCTCCGGGCTGGCCATGGCGGGGCTGTCCTGGTAGGTGCCCTGGAAGACCGTACCGGGCACCGCCATTTCGGCGAACATCGGTGTGGAGTCCGTGGGACGGCGGGCCTCGACTGCTCCGCGCGGGCTCATCTTCCAGCCAAGTTCTAGTTTGTTTCCACGCTGAAGGATCGTCGACGTCCGGATCAGATAGACGCGGGTGGCACCGCCGGGCGGTAGGCTGACCGTATCGGCGATCATCATCGGACGGGTCCGGCTGATCCCTGAGGCGCCCAGTGTGGACGTCTCGAGTCCCTCGGCGGGCGAACGCGGGGTGCGCTCGAGCGCGGCCAGACGACCGGAGAAATCCTTCCACTGGCCTTCGCTGGCGCGATCGATCAGGAACGCGGTCCGCAGCGGGCCCTTGATAGCCGTTGCGGGCACGTAAATGCCGCCGGTTGGCGTGCCGGCGAACGTTGGGATGAAGAGGTGCTCGGGCGAGGTCCGCGCGTAGTAGAGGGCGCAGGAGGGGTGCTCGAACGGAATGCGGCGGGTGGCGTAGTTCTGCGCGTAGCCGCCCCAGCTGGCGAAGTCGAGCCGCTCTGCCTTGCGGATCTGGTTTAGATAAGTGTCGAGACGCGGTCCTTTGGCCAGCAACCGGAAAATGCGGCGCTGGTCGAGCACATTGACCTGATCTTTCCAGACCATATAGTCAATGGGCGATAGCTTCTGGCCGTCGCCGACCAGGAGAGGCGTCAACACGGTGAGGCGGTAGTTCTTCATGCGGTCACCGGCCAGGGAATGGGTAATGCCACGGCGTAGCCGGAGCGGTAAACGGGATGCGGGCAGCCGGGCGGCGCCACATCGCGGACCGAGCCGAGCGGTGGCCGCCCGGCCAACAGCACCGAGCCCTCGGCCACCATGCGGGACGCCAGTTTCTGCTGACCACCGCCTTGGGACGGGCCGACACGGCCGGTGCGCCGGGTGAGCAGGTAGTCGCCAGCCGTCCACTCAACCGTGTCGGACTCGGCCGGGGAAAAGAGCGAAAGCAGCCAGTATGCGTTGCAGTTGCCGGGCAGGGCGGCGCCGAAGAGCAGCTCCGGCAGAATGCCTGGCTGGAAATCCGGCGTCCGGAAGCGGCCGAAGCCGCGCGAGCGCAGGCCGCCCAGGCCGGTGTCGGCTAGCAAGCGGAATGCTGCCTGCAACTTAGGGGCCCAAACGGCATAGGTGATCGGGTTGGAAAACTGCGCTGCGCACCACAGGCCGGAGGCCGGCGCGTATTGAACGCAAGTGACCCGGTGCGGCTCGATCTGGCCGCCGGTGACGCGATCGACGGCGGCGCTGGAACGCTGAACGAAGCGGAACGGTCCAGTGGACGACCGGCTGTTGCCGGGGATCAGGCAGCCGCTGTGCCCGTCGACAATCCACTGTTCGTCCGATGGCCACTCCCCGCGCACGAGCCCGGCGATCAGGGACGTGGGGACCAGGGTGGCGCCTTTCCAGCGCACCTTGGAGACGACAGCCGGCCCGGCAGGCGGCGGCCAAAGCCCGGCAGGCGGCGGCGCGTACAGGTGGCCCCGCTGCCAGGGGAAGCAGGAACTGAAGCGTACGGCCGGCTCCGAATGCGGCTGCGCGGTGGCGTTCAGCCACTCTTCCAGCAGGCCCAACTGTTCGAAGCTGGAGCACAGCGCCGAATAGAGGGCGTCGCTATGGAAGATGGACACGGCTTGATCGCGGGCACCGGTATCGGGACCGATGCGCCAGGGCGTGGTGGGCCGTAGTCGAATGAGCAGCGCGGGGTTCATCGGGAATCCGCCGTTCAGGAGAGTTTGCCGGAGAACTCGGGATCACGGACACCGGCCTGGAGAGCAGCCGTTTCAGCGGCGTCGAGCAGGGCCTGTTCGGCCTCGCCGGCGGCGTAGTAAGCCTTGTTGCGCCAAGTGAGCTTCCAGTTGGCGAAACGAACCCGGCCGCTGCCACGCGAGCCGCCGCCACCGAGGGCATCGTCTTCGAGGAGGCGAAGACCCTGCACGAGGGTGGGGACGAGTTCGCGGTCAGCCGGGCACAGGATATCGACAACAAAACGAACCCGGAAGCGGGCGCCGGAAGGAACGCGTTCGAGCGTCCGCGCATTGGCCTGGGCCGTGATGCGATCAATGGCGTTCTCGCTCTTGACCTCGGTGAGTTCGTCGTCCAGATTCTCGCGCATCTGGGCGGTGATGGACTCCATGTCGAGAGGGGCGTCGTAGGCCGTGAGGCGGGCCGGGGTGGCCGACTTCGGCTCCAGGGCGTCGCCGGAGACCCGCTCCATGCGGCCCGGGTTGCGGCCGAACAGCACGCCGACCTCGTCGGCCGGGTCGTCCGTCTGGTGGATCCGAACTTCCTGGCCGCGGCGGCGGGAGAGGTAGATCAGGTCGGCAGGCGAAACCAAGCCGGAGGACTGCTCCAGCAGGCTACGGATCTTGCCGCGCAGGGAACTGCCCGGGACGTAGGGCCGCCCGAAGGCGTCCTTGACCACCGGGTTGTCGGCGCCGCCGAGGTCCAGCGAACCCTTGCCGGCTCCGATGTGGAGGCCGGTCTCGCAGATCATCTCGCCATCCAGCAACAACTTGCCAATCAATCCGAGCTTGGTATCGGCGGTGTGAGAGCTCATGGAAAACTCCGGAAATCTTTCTTCCTGACGGATGCTATTCGTTGTAGGCGACAATCGCCTCGAAGAGGTCGCGGAACCGCTCATAGCCACGCGCGTCGTTCTTGCGCGTAACCTGGAGCAGGAGCCGTTCGAGCGGATCGAGGCTGCGCAGCTGATGTCGTGCGATGGTATACGCCAAGCGGGCGCGGAGCATCACAAAGTGGTGCTGCCGGTCGCTTTCCGCGGCCCGGCAAGCCCGTCGTACCGCGCTGAAAAGACGGCGCAACTGGCTGCGCGTGCCGGAATCCATGTCGCGCATGCGAGCGACGATGGCGTGGGCCGCATTGTCGAGGTAGAGGCTATCGGCAACCAGCTTGTCGAGATCAATGTCGGATGGCGGCTCCATGGGACGGCCACCACGGTCGGGGCCCTTACCGTGTTCGCGGGGCGGGCCGCCGCGGCGGTCGCCGCCACGGTCGGGGCCGCGCTCGGGACGATCGGCACGGGGCGGACGGTCGCCTGCCGGTTTGTCGCCTTGGGGTGGGCGCTCACCACGCGGTTGGCGCTCGGGCCGGCCGCCTCCGGCGGGCCGTTCCCGGCGTTCCTGCTGCGGCCGGTCGTTCTGTTTCGGGGCCGGCTTATCTTCCGGCTTCGGAGCGGCGGCGGGCGGCTCGACCGCGGTTTCCGTTGGCGCCTCCACCGGAGCGGGTGGGGCCTGTTGCGTTTCCGCTGGTGCTTCAGCCTGTGGCGCGGCCGCAGCCGGTTGCGTGGTTTCCGGTTGGGTCTGCTGCGGTTCGAGTTCGCTCATATTACTCAGCCTCTTCCAAGAATCGTGCCCATTCGAGGGCGACGCGGCCCGCCGGTCTCAGCTTCAACTGAGCCTGGCCGCGGGTGAGAAATGCGGCCAGCACCGTGTTACGGGTCTTCTGAAACTCTTTGTTGCGTTCCGGACCATCCAGAACGCGATGCAGGCGTCGATGCAGCCGCCAGGGGCGCTGCTGAGCCTCGGCCGCGCGGCGTGTGGAGCGGGCCGGCAGCGTACGGTCGGTTTCGCGGTAGAACGAACCCAGTTCACCGAGGAACTGCGGTGCGCAACCGAACTCCTCCACAAGGCGAATCATCGAGGTCTTCAGGTCGGCTGCCTCGGCCACCTGTTTCCAATCGAGTACCCTGCCCAGCAGAGAGATGGAATCGCGGCCGACGCTCTTGGCGATCTCAAGCTGATGTCCAGCCTCGGCGTAGACACTGGCCGGATCGACATCGGGTGACGGAGCCAAGGCTAGGGCCATGGATAGCGTTTTGCCCTCAGCACCGGGAAACTCCCTGAGCAGCTCATTGGCCGAGCGCTGGAAGAGCCGCTCAATTTCCCGAGCGAACGGAATGAGCGCATCCCAACTGCCGATGACGGAGAACTCATCGCCTCCGGTATAGAGGACGGAGACCCGTTTCTGGAATTCCGGTTGAGAACAAAGAACTTGTATTTCGCCAGCGAAGAACTGGCGGAAGAACACAGAGAGCTGGAGATATTCCTCGATACTCTGGGCCTTGCGCAAGCGAGCCGAAAACTGGTCGGCGTCACCGCGCAGGATGCCCCAGGTTTTGCGCCCGGAGGCACGGGCCGCCAATTCGAGGCGCGAAGCGGGCTGAGGACCTGCATCGGCCGGCGCGTAGTGGGTGGCGAGCCAATGCTGTTCGCCCTCGGCCTTCAGCAGCCCTGCCCCGTCGGGGTCCCAGACGGCGGCGGAGGTACCGGGCAATCCGCGATAGAGAGCGGAAAAGAACTGGTTGAGGTGCGAATCGTCGGCGAAGGGATCGAAGACGCCTTCCGGTTCCAGGGCGTCTGGTCCGCGCCAGCGGGCCATCTGATCATCCAGGCGTTTGCGGACGTCGGTCCAGGCGCCCAGGTTTTCCGTGGCCGACCAGGCGAGCCTGAGCCGGTGTCCGCTGAATTCCGCCAGCCGGCGAGTGACCTCGACCAGAAACGCATTGGCGTCCGGCAGGCTCTGGTCCGTCAGCACCGCGAGGAAATGACCACCACCGCTGGCGCCCAGGAGTTCCGGAGCCAGGCCGAGGTGTTTCAAGAGCGCACGGGGAATCGCTTCGGAGAGAAGTGAGACGTGGAGGCAACGTCCGGCGAGCGACGCGAGGCCGCCTTCCGAGTCGCGAATAAAAGGCTCAATGCCTAGGAGCTTGCCTTGAAGGAAAATCTGCACGAAGACTGCCTCAGGCCATAATCAAATTCTGAATCTAGCACAGAGGCGGAACTCGTTGTCGAGACTTCGGTTCTCTTTCCTCTAGATCCCGGTTCTTGGCCGGTACCCGGGACGGGCGCTGACACGGAGTTTCCGGGCCACATCCGTCTTGATCTCGACGGTAATCTTGCGGAACCCTTCGTTCGGATTGGGGGCTGGGTAATAGGTCACGGTGTAGGAGTTCCCCAGGTCTTCGCGGATGGCCTCGAAGGCTTCCACCTGTTTTTGCCAGGTCTTCGCGAAGAAGCTCTTGCCGCCGGTGCGGGAAGCGAGTCGGCGGAAAACGCCGGTGGAGATGGGATCGCGGGAGACATCGCTGGTCGAGATGACGTAGATAGGTATGCCCTCATCCTCGGCCACGGCCCGGACATCGTCGGGGGCGACCATGGAGGCCGAGTCAGGGCCATTGGAGAAGACGATGACGACCTTGCGGCCGGGTACCTTGGCGGCGTCGCGCAGGGAGAGCAGCAACGCGTTATAGAGAGCGGCATCGTCGCCGGCGACCGCGGTGCGGAGCCCCTGCAGGACGTCGTTTCGATCGCGTGAAAGAGAGGCCGCCCGGGTGAGGTTCCGGGAAAACGTGTAGACAGCCACGGAATCGGCGCGGTCGAGGCCCCGGACGAAGTCGGCGATGGCGTCGGAGGCGTATACAAAGCCGCGATACATGTAGTTGGACGTGTCGAACAGTACGAAGACGTTTGTGCCGACAAACGCATCGGTAGCGATACCCCCCTTCTCCGGATCGGCTTGCGCCGTGACCATGGGCTTCGATGTCCCGTCATCCAGCAGTTGGAGCGGCGGCTTATTGCCCTCGGCGAAGGTATTCACCTTCTGGGCGATACCGTCCTCCAGCACGCGGAAGTCGGTGGGCTTCAGGCCGTTGACGTAGCGCCCCTTGGAGTCGGTGACAGTGAAACTGAGCACCACCATGTCCACCTTCACGCGAAAGGTGGGCCGTCCCTGTTCCTGTCCCAGGAGGAGTGCCGGCGCGGCGGCTGGGATCAGGGCTCCAGTGCTGGTGGCGAAAAAGTGTCGGCGTGTGAACTTCATCATCCCTCCGGTGAAATCAATCCTCTAGAGCAGCCTTGGTTTCCAGGGCCTGCAGCTTGCGGGTCTGAACGCGGACGCTGTCGGCGACGGTGCGCATGGAGCGGAGCAGGGCGGGCCAGTCTTCGAGGTGGGTGGCGAAGATCTGTTCCACGGTGCGCTGGGTCCACTCGGGCAGCAGGACATTCAGACGGGAAGGCGGCAGGTAGAGTTCGTCGGCCAGGGCGGCAAAGAAGAGATTATTGGACTCCCAGCTCTCGGCGAGTATGCGGCTGGAGTATCCCATGAGGGTGGGGAAAGTCCGCAGATTCAATAGTTCAGGGTGCTGGGAGTTGGTCAAAGTCGGTTTGGGCGTACCGAAAGCCTCGGAGATGGCGGCTTGGTTGCACAGCTTTGGAAATGCAGCGGTGAGATGGCGGATCTCCTCCACGGCTGAGCCGCCAACATCCATGTGCTGGGCGACAGCGAGGGTTCCGATCTGATAGATCTCCGCGGGGGTGATCTGTTCGATGGCTCCGCTGACATCGCCCGCGGCGAGAAGGTCGTCGACGTGCCGGACGCGAGCCGGCGGCGCGAGACGGTCGAGGATATCTAGCGCCTTGGCGCGGGTCTCGGCCGAGAGTGCGGATTCGGCGACAACGGTCTCACCCAGACGCATGTGAAGGTCGACATAGTGAGTCTGAGCGGGTTGGACATTCCAGAAACGGGGCAGCTTGCTGCTGACGAGCATCTGTGGCACAAGATCGCCCCAGATGAGCGCCTGTTCCCGTGTGGGGATGAGGAAATTCTGCTCGGCCTCGGCCAGGGCGTAGGGCAGGTTGGCGAGAGAGCCGACCAGGCGGCCGCCGGCGCTGGATGGCCAGCCCGTACCCAGAACCTCGGTCGACTTCCATGTCTGGTTATTCCCCTGGACGCCGATGAAGTCGTGACTGCGGGCAAAGAGCGGATTCGTGTAGAGAATCTGGGCGCCGGGCGGAGCGAAGTGCAGGTACAGCAGGCCGACCATGGAGTCGCGCAGCAAGGGAGCGAGCATGCCCCGCGCGTCCTTGAGCTTTTCGGGGCTGCCGGCGGCCTTCTCGATGACAGAACGGAAGTTCAGCTTACGCTGAGCGTCGATGTGCTTTTCCGTATAGAACCCGAAGGAGAACGAGTTTCGCTCCTGCGAGGAAAGTGACCCCTTGGGCAGGTTGAGATCGGACACCCGCGCCGCCAGACGGTTGAGCAGGGCGGCGTTTGTCTTTTCGCCCTTGGCGAGCGCGTCCAGGTGGTCGGCCAGATCGAAGAGCGTTTTGACGGAGACCAGCTTCTGCGCCTCGAACCCCTTCATCATGTCGGTGAGCATGAGTTGGTGGGTCTCGTCGTCGGTGGGGGACACGGCGCCGGCGAGGAGGTCCAGCAGGCGGTCCTGGGGATTGACGCCGGGCGCGGCTCCGGTCGCCTTGAGAATCGTCTGGATGCCGTTGCGGGCTCCGTCGAAGAGATCGCGCTGGCTGCGGATTTTGGCGAACGGCTCGATGACCGATGAGAGCACGGCATCGGTCTGGTCCTCGGGAATCAGCTTTTGGCGGACCAGAATCTGCCAGAAGCCGGCGAGTGCTTGCATGCTGCCTGCCACGTCGGAGCGGACACTCTGATCGCGGATATCGGAAATGGCGTCGGCCGTATCGAGGTAGAGGCGGATGGTGCGGTCACTGATATCGGGTGATTCGGTGAAGATGGGGTATTGGGCCCCGTACGCACGCCACTTGTTAGCCAGTTGTCCGACGGTGGCCGGTTCCAGAGGCTTGCGGCGATTCCGGTCCACATCGCTGAGCGACATGAAGATCTTGAGCGGTTCGTTCTCGACCGCTTTACGGGAGAGCCCGAACAGGGCCTCCAGCAGTTCCTCGGGCTCCTTCCAATTGGCGGCGGCTTTGGTGAGCTTGCCGTCGTACTTGCCGTTGGGATGCTCCACGAAGAGCTTGCGCCAGACTTCCAGGCCGCCAGGGATCTGTGCTTTGCCGTTCTCGACACGCAGGCGAGTGGACAGAAGCATCAGGTCGGTGTTGGCTCGGAAGACGGGCCGGGCCGGGCCGGGGCTGGTGACGCGCCCGCGAAGGGCGGAGTAGAAGCGCTTCAGGTGGCTCGGCTCGGAGAGGTACTCCAGTGTTGGGCCGTGAATTCGCAGCAGGGCGTCGAAGTAGCTGGCGAGCCAGCCATCGTCCTTCGTGACCAGTTTCTCGATGAACTTGACGCCCTCGTGAGGCGAGGCGCCGGCTAGATCGCCCCAGGCGGAGGCGGAGGCTTCGCCGCCGGGCACGGCCACCTTGCCATTGCGGATGCGGAACATGCCGCCAAAGAAATCGAAGACGTGGGCGAAGGCGCGGATGCGGGTGACGGGCAGCGACTTGCGAAGCTCCTCGGCCGTCTCGGGGTCGAGCTTGGCCATGCCAAGGTAGAGGCGGCAGAGGGAGGGGTCGTTCAGAAAAGCGTCGATGAACTCACCGCTCTGGCGCTCCTTGTTGGAGAGCCAGTACTCCGGCGTGTAGAGCACGACCACCTTGGTCGGGGCGAAGTCGTAATGAAACGGCCGGTTGGTGCGCAGGGCCTGTTCCAGGTTGGCCAGAGGGAACCCGGAGTCCATCGCAAGGAAGGCTCGCGTCGCGTTGACGGTCTCCAGGACGACGTCGGCGCCGCAGCCGCCGCGCATGCGGAAGCCGAGGATGCGCAGAAGTTCGCCGGTTTGGGCGGAGTCGCAGTTGTCGATCTGGATGGTGTGCGTGTTGCCGGCGAGCTTGTCGAGTTCACGCGCCTGGCCGAGATAGCGGACCACCAGTTTCAGATATTCAGTGGGCTCCAGCGAGTCGCTGCCGCTGACGGCCTGATAGCCGTTCGTCACGACATTGCGGGCCAGAGCGAGGATGATGTCGCGGGCTGGCAGGTCGGGCGAGAGGGCGGCCATGCGGGAGAAACTGCGGATGGGCCCCGGGATCTCCACGATGCCGGTCGGCAAGGCCGCGACCGTGGGCGCGTGTTCGGCGAGGGTGAGACCGGTGCCGCCGGCCTGGTGCCAGGCTGCGAGATGCCGGCTGGCGGCGGCGCGGTCACCAGCCAGGAGGTCGAGCTCCGTGAGGCGGCGCAGCGCATTCTTGCCGGTGGCTGTGGCCGGTCCGGCGACCGCCAGGAGTTTCTCGTAGGCGGCTCGAGCGCCGGGATCTCGGCGCACATCGAGAAACTCGGCGTAGGCCGAGAGGGTGGCCGCATCCTTGGGCGTGGTTTTCACCGCGTCTTCGAGTGTCTGCCTGGCGACACGGCCCTGGCCGCGCGCCTCCATCTCACGAATACGATCCGTCAGTTGGTCCGCCGACCAAGCCAACGTGAGTGACCACATGGTCCCCAACAGGGCGAAACGAGCGCTCCACACGAGCTTCATCATCCCCTCCCATGCCCAACATGTCTTAAACCGTGGTGATCGAATGTATCACAGCTAGCGGCCCTTTGGTACGGAGTCTGGCAAGAAACCGGCTTCCACCCGGCGTCCCCACGGGTTACCAGGGATGGATGCAGCGGGGCGCAAATGGATGCAAGACCGTTGCGGATCCGCAAGTTGCGGGCTACCGGGGACCGCGACGTATTCTGGATGCGGAGGTTGGTACTTACAATGCGTCTTTGCGCGGTATTACTCATGGGCCTTATGAGCGTTCCACTCGTGGCTGCGGAACACACAATTGCAGTCGTGGGGCTCGTTCATTCCCATGTCTGGGGTCACTTGAACAAAATGGTGCAGGGTCAATCGGCCCGGCTCGTGGGCGTGGCTGAGGCCGAACCGGAACTGGTGGCTGAGGCGAAACGCCGCAAGGTGCCCGAGAAGCTCATCTACTCCGACTGGAAAAAGATGATCGACGAAGTGAAGCCGGAGATCGTATGGTCGTTCGTGGAGAACAACCGGCACAGGGAGATCGTCGAGTACTGCGCGCCGCGGAAGATCAACGTGATGTTCGAGAAGCCACTGGCGTCGACCTACAAGGACGCGCTGGCCATCAAGGAACTGGCGGCAAAGAACGGGATCTACATCCTGACGAACTACCAGATGGCCTGGTGGCCGTCGAACTACGTGGCCAAGGAGATTGCGGATTCAGGGCAATTGGGCAAGGTGTGGCGGATCCGGGGCATCGTGGGCCATGGGGGCCCGGGTGGGCCCACGGGGCTGAACAAGTACTTCTTCAACTGGCTGACTGATCCCGTCAAGAACGGAGCGGGTGCCCTGGTCGACTTCGGTTGCTACAACGCTTTGTGGAGTCTGATGTATCTGGGGCGGCCCGAGACGGTCTACGCCCAGGTGAACCATTTGCGGCCCGAGGAGTTCTCCAAGGTGGAGGACAACGCGACGATTGTGCTGCACTATGCGCAGGGCGTCGCCGTGCTGGAGGGCAGTTGGGACTTGCCGCGCAGCTTCCAGGATCTGGAGCTGTTCGGCCGCCAGGGCAGCGTCTACATGACGAGCCAGAAGGTGGAGCTGCGGAAGGGCCGCGGGCCGGCGGAAGAGGTGGCGATCAAGCCTCTGGCGCCGGAGGCTGCGGAGCCGATTGCCGCCATGGTGCATGCGATTGAGACGAAGACGCCGCCGGGCGGGATGACGGGCATCGATTTGAACGCGCAGGTGGTGGAAGTGATCGAAGCGGCGAAAGAGTCGATCAAGACCGGCAAGGTAGTGCGGATGAAGTAGAGCAGTTCAGCAGTGTAGGAGAGGGGGCGCGTGGGAGCGCCCCTCTTGCTGTTTTGGTTACTGCGCGATGCGCAGAATCTCGCTGGCGATGCGAACGAACGCCTGGTTAAGGTCGGTTGGCGTGGGGGCGTAGGCGTACATGCCTACCATTTTTGTGTCGTCGTAAACTGGGCTGGCCGGATCGTTAGCGATGCGGCGCAGTAGTTCGTGGTCGACACCGCCATTGCTGCCGAGCCCGATGGTGTAGAGGGCCGGCTTTATGGTGTTGTCGTTGCGCGCCAGAATTCCGACGTTGTCGGCGACGTTCATGCCGGCACCTGTGACATCCATCGGTCTGTCAACACGCTTCCGGTTGACGTAGCTGCCCGAACTATACCTCAGGATGTCTTTGTAGCCGTCAGTGTTGACATTGTTAACGTCGATGTCGGGCATGAAGGCGATGTCTCGACGCACGTTAGTGGGGTACACGGGCGTGGATGAGTTGCCGTTGTTGTAGACCCGGTTACTGCTGCTGTTGTTGTTGCCTGGGTAGTCGGTAGTAAACGCGCAGCCAGCAGCGGAAACGATGGGGTCGTTGACGTCCGTGGCAGACGATGCCTTTTCCGTAATCAAGCCGTAAGTCGCGCCGGTGCCGAGCGAATACGTGTCGCCGGCGGCCTGTGTAAGACCGCCTCGGATGGGGGACGGCTTGTAATTGGGATTCCAGTTCGGAGCTGTGTAGTTACGGGTGGTCTGTCCTGCATTGCGATCGTACAGATTGCCGCTGGGGTCCACACACGGGCTGGGTTCCATCGTGCAGGAGGTTGAATAACTGCTACAGGTAGTGGTGCCGCTGTAGGATTTGTTGGTCGTGCTCCACTGTTTATACCCGGTCGTGTAGCCGTAGCGCGTATCCGAGGCCGTTCTCACTGGGAAATTCGCGTGAACCAGATTGGCATATCCGTCCGTGAACAGCACGATCATGTTTAAGGTGCCGGGTTCATTGATTTTTGAGACTTGATCGTACGCGTTCCACAGAGCGGTGCCCGTGCCAGTGCCGCCATTGCAGCTGATGCTGGCAATCCTGCTGAGCATGGAAGGCGATCCGGTTTTGAAGGTCTTCGACGGCGCGAAGCTAAGATACCAGGAGCCGCCGTATGTGATGAGGCCCAGGCGGTCGCGTTCCTCGGCAAACATGTTCACGAATGTGGCGGCCGCGTTACGCATCGTAGTGCAAGGCGCACCGTTGTCAGCGGCGGGCGGAACGGAATCCTTCATGGATCCGGAGCGGTCGAGCACCAGCATGAGGTTCACGTCGCGGCGGGATGCCTTGCCGCTGGCCACAATATGGGTGCTGTTGAAGCCCAGATAGCGCATGAAATACTGCGGTGCATCCAGTTGGGCCGTGACCGTGACTGTGCGTGTCCGGTAGGAGCTCTCCGCGATGTCGATGGCCACGCTCTGGTTCTTTGTGCCGTAACTGCCCGGCTTCATGTTGGCGTTAAAAAACGCCAGTGCGTCGGCAGTGGCCGACGCTTTCTGGGCGTCAATGGTGAGGCCCACGCTGAGAGACCTCGCGGCGGCGATGGCTGCGGCGTCAGCCGACGCGCTGACCATGGTCTTGAGGACGAAGAGGACGCCTGCATCCACGGCCAGACCCACAATCGGGATGATCACCGCCAGCAGAAGGGGGGGGGGGGGGGGGGGGGGGGGGGGGGGGGGGGGGGGGGGGGGGGGGGGGGGGGGGGGGGGGGGGGGGGGGGGGGGGGGGGGGGGGGGGGGGGGGGGGGGGGGGGGGGGGGGGGGGGGGGGGGGGGGGGGGGGGGGGGGGGGGGGGGGGGGGGGGGGGGGGGGGGGGGGGGGGGGGGGGGGGGGGGGGGGGGGGGGGGGGGGGGGGGGGGGGGGGGGGGGGGGGGGGGGGGGGGGGGGGGGGGGGGGGGGGGGGGGGGGCGGGGGGGGGGGGGCGGGGGGGGGGGGGGGGGGGGGGGGGGGGGGGGGGGGGGGGGGGGGGGGGGGGGGGGGGGGGGGGGGGGGGGGGGGGGGGGGGGGGGGGGGGGGGGGGGGGGGGGGGGGGGGGGGGGGGGGGGGGGGGGGGGGGGGGGGGGGGGGGGGGGGGGGGGGGGGGGGGGGGGGGGGGGGGGGGGGGGGGGGGGGGGGGGGGGGGGGGGGGGGGGGGGGGGGGGGGGGGGTGAGCGGAACGAAGATGCCCTTTTGACGCGCGGTCCATCTGCGAGGACGCGGGCTGCCTTGGATGGTGATTTGTGTGGATGACATCGCTCACCTCAGAAAATGTAACGCCGGTAGATCATATTGCCGAGATTCGAACCGGGCACGCTCCAACTGATGCCCTTGAAGAAGCCCTCGGCCACGAACGCGAACTTTCCTGAGGTCAGAGTCAGGATGCTGCCGAAATTGGTTGCCCGGGCACTGGTGTCCTTCAGGTAGTTGCTGACGTCCCCGTTGGTGCCGATCAGGGATGAGGACGGCGTGCCCAGGGCACTCGACTTGTAGCTGGCGTTGCCGACGGTAATCCGATTCAGGATTACGTATTGGTTTATGTTCGTACATTGTGCGAGCGTAAGCCCCGCTCCGGTGCAGTCGGTGTCCACGATGTACGTGACTTTGGAAAAAATAATGACGCCATCTCCGCCGGTAGCGGTCATCCCCAGACCGGCGGCCAGCCGCACCAGCAGGTTCTGATTGGGTCCCAGGCTGAAGTCGACCCAGCGGGCGTACATGTTGGCCGCGTCGCGGGTGACCGTGGTGACCTGAATGGCGCGGCTGGTATTGAAACCAAACGAGATGGTGGCCATCAGGATGGGCACCAGGAACAGGCTCACCATGGCGAAGTCGACCAGGGAGGAGCCGCCCTGTCCGTTCTTATTTGTGCGTCGTGCGATCCTCATACACGTTTCATCCTTCTCAACGGCAAGGGGGCGAAGTGCCACCGGGCAGACCTTCCATGCGGTCGCTCGAACGAGCCACTATCGTCATCGGTGCGATAGACCGCCACAGTGGAGCAATCCACTTGAATTGATAGCCTTCGACGGAGACTTCGACGATGTTTCCGGGCAGGTTGCTGCCAGTTGCCGCCAGAGTGTCCGGCAGATAATAGCGGACAAAGACCTTGTTGGCCAGGTCGGTAGCGGTGAGAAAGCCGATCGAGTTGCGGCGGACGATCTCCTTGATGGAGGCGTCCTGGCACATGCCGTTCAGCGTTTGGAAAGTGACCGCATACCGGGTGCCGGCCTGGACGCCATACTGAATTGCAGTGCGAGCGTAAAATGCGCGGCCGAAGTCGATGATGCCCATTACGAGGGCGAAGAACGGGACAAGCACGAGGGCGGTTTCCACCATTGCGTTGCCGCACTGACGACGCCGGGACGGCCTGCTGTTGCCACTGTTCGTCTTTCTTGCCATGAGATGGTTCGACCTGAATGTAGTATCGGCCGCAAACCGACACTTGACGATTGGGCGAATCCCTTACCATCGACCGGCAAGTACTAGTCACTAGGTATGTCTTCCCTAGAACCATGTCCAGTGTTCTCGCTCGGAAATAGGATTTCCCTGGCGAACATACTGAGGCAGTGATGAGGCCAATGACAGCGTCTCGTGCCCATCCGGTCTCTGTCCGATTGTTTCGGTTCCGCATGGATACCTCGGGACGGGACTCAGCGGCATGGCGGGCCGGATGAGCCGCCAGGTAGGCCTTCCATGCGGTCGCTGGACCGGGCAAGGACGGTCATCGGAATGGCCGAACGCCAGAGCGGAGCGATCCAGTTCAGCTGATAGCCCTCGATCGAGACCTCCACGATGTTTCCAGGCAGGTTGCTCGCGGTCAGGGCCAGAGTGTCCGGTTTGTAGTACCGGACGAACACCCTGTTGTTCACGTCCTCGGCATTCAGCATCCCAACAGAGCTCCTGCGGACAATCTCTTTGATGGAAGCGTCCTGGCACATGCCATCAAGAGTCTGGAAGGTGACGGCGTAGCGTGTTCCGGCCTGGACGGAATACTGCAGTGCGGTTCTGGTGTAGAAAGCCCGCCCGTAGTCGATGATTCCGAGAACGATGGCAAAGAAGGGCAGAATCACGAGGGCGGTTTCCACCATGGCGTTGCCACGCTGCTGGTACCGTGACGGAGTGGATCGCGAAAGGGCCTTCAGTGGCATCGGGAATTCGACCTCAGTGCAGTGATCGGCGGAACCCCGTCTGCACGTGATTGGGATGATGCCCTATCTGAATGGCATCAGGATCGACTGTCGAATCCGGCCCGGAACACGCAATCCCGGTTCCCGCCTAAGGCGGGCACCCGAACGTCACTGGGTATCCGAAGGTGAGAGTACTACCGAGCGGCGGGCAAAACGATCGTCTGACTCCGTGAACGCAGCACCAGGCCGGCTCCGGCGGCGCCCAAGCCGATGGCGATCCATTGGGTCCAGGTGAAGGGGCCGCCCCAGGGCAGAGCCTGCTCGTGGAAGCGGAAGAACTCAATGGTCACACGGGCGACCGCATAAAGAAGAAGGTAGAGGCCCAGGATCTGGCCGTCGCGATGGGGCTTGCCGCTCTGGCGGTAGAGGAAGGCGGCGAGCAGGGCAACTACGGCCGCTTCGTAGAGTTGGGCAGGGTGGAGGGGAATGCCGAGTGGCACGCCTGTGAGGTCGTGGGCTGCGGGGTTTTCGAATGTCACCGCCCAGGGGCGGTCACAGAGCGAGCCCCAGCAGCATCCGGCCGCAAAGCAGCCAAGGCGGCCGATGGCGTGGCCGAGCGCGACTCCGGGCGCGAAGACGTCCGCGGTCTTCAGCCAAGGCAGGTTCTGCCGCTTGATATACAGCCAGGCGAAGAGGAACGAAGCCAGGAATCCGCCATAGTACACGCCGGCGGAGAGCAGGGTGTCGAACGAAAAGATCCGCCCGGGATTCTTGGCGTAGTAGTCGAAGTCCATCACGAACATGAGGAGCTTCGCTCCGGCTAAGCCGGTGAGGGCGCAGTAGATGGCGAGATTGCTCACCTTCTCTGGATCGATTCCGGCGCGACGGGCGAGCCTGGTGGTCAGCCAGATGCCGGCCAGGAAGCCGAGCGCGACCAGCAGCCCGTAGGTGGGCAGGAAGAAGGATCCGATGGAGATGAGTTTGGGAAACATGGTTCAGGCGCGTTTGCGCGCTGCGATCCGCAGACGGCGGTAGTCCATGCGCCACTGGCCGGACTGCTCGTCATATAAGGTTGGACGGACTTTTTCCTCGAAGCGATTCAGGACGGAGGCGCGCCACTGCGGCGCGAACATTTCCAGCCAGTTGGCCAGGCCGGCCTCGCCGCCGTCGAGCGGGGTCATGCGATCGAACAGGAGGGCGTAGACGACCTCGAACCCGGCCTGTTCCAGAACGCCGGCGTACTCGCCGATGCCGGGGAAGTACCAGGGCACTTCGACCGTTTCGCCGCGCTCGCCGAAGATCTCGCGGGCGGCTTTCAGGACGGAAGCGGTGTTGCCGGCGCCCCCGAATTCGGCCACGAGGCGGCCGCCGGGTTTGAGGGCGGCGAACATGCGCTCGGCTGCCTGCTGGGGCGGGCGGATCCAGTGGAGGGCGGCGTTGGAGAAGATGGCGTCGAACTGCTCGTGCGCGACGTAGTCGGGCAGGCTGGCGTGGATCCAGGAGCCGGCGGGGTAAGCGACGCGGGCCTGTTCGAGCATGGTTTCCGAGCTGTCGAGGCCGGTGACGATGGCGCCCGTTGCCCCCAATTTGGCGGTGAGTTGGCCGGTGCCGCAGCCGACGTCGAGGATGTGCTCCCCGGGGGCCGGATCGAGCAGGGCGATGAGGTCTTCGGCACTCTTCCAGACAAACGAGTGGCGCTGACTATAGAGGGAGGCGTTCCATTCCACGGTGTCAGTGATTCCCATCAAAGATGGTACAGCATCAGGTAAACCACCACGCCCGTGACGCTGACGTAGAGCCAGATGGGCAGCGTGATGCGGGCCAGTTTGCGGTGGCGGGCGAGTTGGCCGGTCCAGGCACGATAGACGGTGACAATGGCCATGGGGGCGACGGCGACCGCAAGGATCGTGTGGGTCAACAGGATGGTGAGATAGACGATGCGGATGGCGCCGGGGTGTTGAAAGCGGACGGAGCCCACTTGGTAGTGGTAAGTCAGATAGCTGATCAGAAAGAGAGACGACGTCGTGAATGCCGCCAGCATCACTTTCTTGTGTGCATCGAATTTCCTTTGGCGGACGAGGACATAGCCGATCACCAGCAGCGTCGCGGCCAAGGTGTTCAGGCACGCATTGAGCGTCGGCAGATCGCGCACTTCCATGGCTAGAGGACCTCTTTTCGCACCTTCCCGATGTCCTCCACCAGTTGCGGTAAGGCGGTGGCGTCGGAGGTGTCATAGTAGCCGCGGATGCGGCCTTTGCGGTCGATCAGGACAAAACGGGTGCTGTGTTCCAGCTTACCGGCCCCGACACTGCCCAGGTGGAAGGTGTCGTAGCTGAGTGCATTCAGCGCATCGGCCGGACCTGTGAGGAAAGTCCAGTGCTCGGGATCGGCTTTGAACTGTTTGGCGTAGGCGGAAAGCACTTCCGGCGTGTCGGTGGCAGGGTCGACCGTGAAGGAGACGAGTTCGACGTCGGTGAACTCCTTCGTTTGCTCCTGTAGCTTATGCATCTGGGCGGTCATACGCGGGCAGGGGCCATGGCACGTCGTGAAGATGAAGTCAGCCACCCAGACCTTGTTGGCAAGGGCGGCCGTACTGGCATATTGCTGACCGTCCTGATTAGTCAGGTGAAACGCGGGCACCTGTCCCATATCGGGGAGGCCGGAACTCAAACATGCGCTCAGGCAGAGACAGGCCGCGCCGAGGGCGGCGAGTTGCGGGATCTTCATTGCCAACTTAATAGAATAGCTTGTAGCTGTCGATGATCAGGGCCAAGTAAAGCAGCGGCAGGTACATCACGCTCGCCTTGAGGACGCCGCGCGCGTTCAGAGACGTGCGGTCGCGGCTGAGGCGGGCGGCCGATTTCAGGAAGAATCCCCCCAGAACCAGAGCGGCGGCGAGATACAGATTGCCGGTCATGTGGAAGAAGCTGGGCAGCAGGCTGATGGGAATCAGCGCGAGGGCAAAGCCCAGAATCTGCCGGGAGGTGGAGGCGCCATCGGGCTCGACCACGGGCAGCATCTGGATACCGGCCTTGGCGTAGTCGTCGCGATACATCCAGGCGATGGCGTAAAAGTGGGGGAACTGCCAGAGGAAGATGATGGCGAAGAGGATCCAGGCGTCAATGGTGAGGACGCCGCGCGCGGCGGCGAAACCAAGCAGCGGAGGCATGGCTCCGGGGAAGGCGCCGACGGTGGTGGACCACCAGGTGCGCTGCTTCATCGGAGTGTAGAGGCAGAGGTAGCTGGCGACGGTGAAGAGGCCGAGCCAGGCGGTAAGCGCGTTGACGCCCCAGCCGAGCTGCAGTTCCCCGGCGACCAGCAGAGCGATGCCGAACAGCAGCGCGTTGCGCGGGGTGACCTTGCCGGCGGGAATGGGCCGCTGGCTGGTGCGGTTCATCCTGGCGTCGGCGTCGTGTTCGTACCACTGGTTCAGGGTGGCCGTGCCGGAGGCGATGAGCGCCGTGCCCAGCAGGCAGTGGAACAGCAGAAGGAAATCCACCGAACCCTGATGGCCGAAGAAATAGCCGATGCCTGTACTCATCAGGATGAGCCAGGTGATTCTGGGCTTGGTGAGATCGAGATAACTTCTCATGAATGATGCCCCGGGGAAGCCAACTCGTGGCGCGATGAGCCCGTCTCCGGAGCCTGCTCCACATGGCGCAGAATTTGCGCCGACAGAACTACGGTCAATGCGAGAACCAGAGCGCCGGTGCCGGCGTGGGTCATGAGGGCGGCGCGGATCGCCAAACCGGCTTCGGCGCCCATCATGCGGGCGACCAGCGCGGCGACTCCGAGGACGACCTGGATTCCGATGAGGCTCAGGAGCCAGACGCAGGTGCGCTTCATGCCCGCCAGGGCTTGCGCGTGGGTCATTACCGAAACGGCAACCATCATGACGACGATGGCGGCCACAAAGGCCCAGACTACGTGGGGGATGGCGCCCATGACCTTATGGCGATAGGCGGCACCGAGAGCGACCTGGAGGACGACGACCGCCGGAGCTGCTACGGCCATGGAACGCAGGGAGGGCCAGCCGGAATCGGGGACAACCGCTGTCGAGGAGGCTGCAGGGGAGGTTCGCCAAGCGGCTAAAGCCAAGCCGGCGAACAACATATGAGCCAGCCACGCGGTGACTGCTTCGACTTCGGGCGCGCCCAGGGAGCCTACCGGCGGTACGCCGTAGACAATGGCAGCCAGCGCGCACGCCGACAGCAGGACGAGAATTCGGTGCAACCACGAACCGGACATATGTTTACTGTGGAAACCCAGTGGGGTCCTGGAGACAGGATCCCTTGGGGACCATTCTACCCCGGCAAGAATTTTTTCGCACTTGTCAGATGCAGCAATTGACGGGAACGACGCGAATGGATTGAGCCGTCAGCGGATTTTATCCGGGATTGCGTGGGGGTGTCGAGGGAATTTACGACAAGCGCGATAACAAACGGGGTGTTTGCTTCGTTGAGGGAAAGGAGGACTCACCCATTATGGCTACCTGGCGGCAGGACATCACTTATGCGTTTCGGAGATTGCGGAAGTCGCCGGGATTCGCGGCGGCGGCGGTGCTGTCGATTGGACTGGGCATCGCGGCGAACTCGACCATCTTCTCGATGGTGAGCGCGTTTGTGCTGAAGCCGGCTCCGGTGGGGGATCCAGCGACGCTGCTAAGCCTGTATACGCAGCACAAGGGCGATTGCTGCAGTGAGTTCTCGCATCCACTGTTTGAGGACGTGCGCGACCAGACGAAGTCGTTTGAGGGCGTGGCGGCGTATTTCCCGCTGATGCCGGCCTCGATTGGCGGGAAGGGCGAGCCGACCCGGGTGTGGGGACAAGCTGCGTCGGCGAACTATTTCGAGCTGGCGCGGCTGCGGATGCCGATGGGGCGAGGGTTCCTGAAAGGCGAAGAGAAGGCCCAGGTCGTGGTGTTGAGCTACGGATTGTGGCAACGGCGGTTCGGAGGGGATCCCTCCATTCTCGGCGCGGGGGTGAACCTGTCGGGCAAGCCGTTCACGGTGGTGGGCATCACACCGGCCGGTTTTCGAGGGTTGGACCTGGGGTTGAATACGGAACTGTGGGTTCCGCTGGGGACGGTGGATCAGTTGATGCCGAAGCTGCCGGAGCGGAACAGCCGGCACGCTTCCTGGCTGATGGTGATGGCGCGGGTCAAAGATGGGGTGAGCCGCGAGTCCGCGCAGGCGGAGTTGACCGGTTTGGGCGCTCGCATCGCGCAGTTGTATCCCAAGAATGATGAGGGGCTGGGGTTCCATGTCGAGCAGGCCGGCACGATGATGCCGAATCTCAAGAAGGGCGTGACGCTGTTCCTGGGGGCGCTGAGCGTGGTGGTGCTGCTGGTGCTGTGCATTGCCTGCGCGAACGTGGCGAACCTGCTGCTGGCCCAGGCGTCGGCGCGGCAGAAGGAGATGGCGGTGCGGCTGGCGCTGGGGGCGACGCGCGGCCAGTTGATCCGGCAGATGCTGGCGGAAAGTACGATGCTGGCGCTGGGCGGCGGGCTGTTCGGGGTGGCGCTGTCGTTGTGGTCGACGCAGGCGCTGTCGTCTTTTAAACTGCCGATTCCGTTGCCGGTGGATTTACGGGTGGGGGTGGATGCCCAGGTTCTGTTGTATACGTTCCTGCTGAGCGTGGGGACGGGTTTGCTGTTCGGCCTGGCTCCGGCGCTGGCTGCGTCGCGGCCGATTCTGGCGAGCGCGTTGAAGGGGGAAGACGTGCTCGCCCGGCCGGGCCGGCGGTGGACGATGCGGAATGTGCTGGTGGTGGGGCAGGTGGCGATGTCGCTGACGCTGCTGTGCGCGACGGGGCTGTTCCTGCGCAGCCTGCAGAGCGCGTCGAATATCGAGATCGGCTTCCGGTCGAAGGGGATCCTCATGATGGCGGTGGATCCGCGGCTGCACGGTTACACGCCGGAACGGACCAGCCAGTTTCTGGATCAGATCCGCCAGCGGGCCCTGGGGTTGCCGGGTGTGACCTCGGCGGCGGTGACGGATATCGTGCCGCTGTCGATTGGCGGGACGACGAATGGCATGCGCCCGGAGGGGCGTCCGGAGAAGGAAGGCGAGTCCAACCTCAGCGTCGATGTGTACATGGCCTCGGCCGGATACTTCGAAACGATGGGCATCGCGCGGGTGGCGGGCCGCGACTTCGCGAACGAGTCGCCCACAGCGCCCAAGGTAGCTATTGTGAACGAAACGCTGGTGAAGAAGCTGTTCCCCGGCGAGAATCCGGTGGGGCAGCGGATCGTGGGTGGAGGCGGCGGGCCTTACGAGATCATCGGCGTGGTGAAGAACTCGAAGTCGCGGACGCTGGGTGAAGATCCACGGCCGATGATGTACCGGGCGGTGTCGCAGGAGGCCGGGACGGATGTTTCGTTCATGGGTTACTCGGTGATGGTTCGGACGAACGGCAATGCGGCGGCGCTGGCGCCCGCGCTGCGGCGGGAGATCCAGACGATGGATCCGAATATGGCGATCTTCAATGCCGAGAGCATGGAGGAGCATCTGCGGAATGCGTTGTTCCTGCCCAGGCTGGCCGGGACGCTGTTTGGCGTGTTCGGTGGAGTGGGCCTGCTGCTGGCGGCGGTTGGGTTGTATGGCGTGATGAGCTACTCGGTGAGCCGGCGGCGCCGGGAGATCGGGATCCGCATGGCTCTGGGGGCGCAGGCCGGGAATGTGCAGGGCATGATCGTGAAGCAGGGCCTGGTGATGACCGCAATCGCGACAGTGGTGGGGCTGGCGGCCGCGCTGGCGAGCGCGAAGCTGGCGGCGGGGATCCTGTATGGTGTGCAGCCGCACGATTTGACGACGTTCGTGGCCGTGCCGGTATTCCTGGCGAGCGTGGCGCTGCTGGCGAGCTGGATTCCGGCAAGGCGGGCGGCCAAGGTGGATCCGATGACGGCGTTGCGGTATGAGTGAGAGGCAGATGTCCGCTTTTGTGCGGGGGATGGTGGCATCTCAGTTTCCGCCAGCGCTTGTGGGACGGGCTCGTGCCTAGCGGGGATAGAATCGGAGCGTGCCCCGATCAGTCAGCAAGCAACGCCCAGTAGAAGTCGTTGCCGCCGCGGTCGCTGAAGAAGCAGATCGTATTGGCCGCCCACTCTCCGAGGTGGAAAAGGCCATCCTGATGTTCTCCGAGACAAGCTGGACTCCCGCCAACACAGTGGAGATGAACGAACGGTTCGAGCGCGAGTATGACCAGAGGCTCTTTGAGAAGAAGATCGTGGGCCTTCTGAGAGGGCTCCGAAGACGGCTAAAGCGGGAAGACCTGCGGCAGTTTGAGTCTCTCGTGGACGCTGTCCGGGCAATGGATCATGAAGACTACTACCTGCAATTGATGCTGCGAAGTGCGGGTCTCGGTGCTCGGCCACGGCGAACGCTTTCTGAACGCCTGGCCAGGTTCGTGAAGTTGATTGTGGCAGCCGTATCTATCATCTGCGCGATGATGGGATTCTTCTACACGCTCGACTACTTCGGTGTGCCCGTTACCCGGGAGTCGGTAGCCTTCTTTGGATGGGCGATCGCCATCGGACTCGCCGCGATTTACGGAACGCTGTACCTCACCCTCGGAAAGGCGCGGATTCAAATTCTGTGGGACAGAATCGCCGACATGTTCAAGTGGCTGGATTGACGGTCTGAGCCTTCAGACCAGTTCCTTGATCCGGATATTCCGGAACCAGACTTCGATGCCGGGGCCGGCGTGCACTTGGAGCGCTATCAGGCCCCGCTTGAGGATGCCTCTCTCGGTTTCGGTGTAGTCCACTGTGCGCATGCCGTCGAGGGTGATTGTGATGTGGTTGCCCAGGGCCTTGACCACGTAGGTGTGCCAGCCGTTCTTGTCGATCTTCTCGATGGCCGGGGCGGGGGCTTGCGCCAGGATCTTGCGGCGGCGCGATTCGTCGTAGAGACAGCCCCAGTATTGCTGGCCAATGTCCGCCTGGTAGCCGAAGAGTTCGTGCGGCTGGAGGTCGTTCACGCTGCGGAACTGCACTCCGCTGTTGCCTTCGCCGTTTAGTAGACGGAACTCGAGCGCCAGTTCGAAATCCTCGTAGGTGTCCTTGGTTCGCAGGAAGTCGTTCCACTTGAGGCCCGTGTGCTTGCCGACGATCATGCTGTCGCGGACGCTCCAGAGGCCGGGCGTGTCCTGGATCCAGCCTTCCAGGTCGCGGCCGTTGAACAGCGGCAGCCAGGCGCCGTCGGCCGGCGGAGTGGAGATCGCGCGTCCGCTGCGGATGGCCTCATTGCCCCAATGGGCGGCATTCGCCGCGTCGACTGAGGACTCCACCGGCGCATTGGGTTGCTTGCGGGTCTTGATGCAGTCCATCCAGTTCAGGACGTGATCGATGGTGCCTTCGCGCTTCGCGTCGACGGTGAGCGAGGCCTGGCGGACATGGGTTCGTTTGTCGTCGACACCCTTCTCCGGGTAGACCTCAATGAAGGGGCGAGTCAAACGAAGAGTGCCTTCCGTGCCGCGGAAGAGGATGCCGCCGTCCTCCATGCCTGTCACCATGGTGCTGACGTAGGAGACCTGGAAGTTCTTCGGGTAGATGAGCTCGACGCTGACGGTGTCGGGGCATTCGTACCAGGGGATGAGGAAGCGGGAGCCCTGGCCGCGCGCCTCAGTCGGGACGCTGTCACCCATGATCCAGTGGACCGTGTCGATCCAGTGGGAGAAGAGGTCGGTCAGGGTGCCGTTGCCGTAGTCCCAGAACCAGCGCCACTGGCTGTAGCGCCAGGGATCGAACTCGCGCGGGCAGGCGTTGCCGAGGAACTGCTGCCACTCCAGCTTGGAGACGTCGATGCGCGGCTCCTCGCGATCCATGTAGTTCTGGTTCCACCAGGTGAGTACCTGGGTGACGGTGCCGATGCGGCCACCTTGGATGAGTTCGCGGGCCTGCGCCATGTGCGGATAGCTGCGCTGCTGGTAGCCGACCTGTACGATGCGGCCGCTCTTGCGCACTGCGTCGATTATGGTGCGGCCCTCTTCCACGGAGTGCGTCAGCGGCTTCTCGACATAGACGTCCTTGCCCGCGCCGACCGCCGCAACGGCCATGGGCACGTGCCAGTGGTCGGGCGAGCCGATGATGACGGCGTCGATATCCTTGCGGTTGAGCAGTTCGCGAAAGTCGCGATGCGAGTCCGCGTTCGGATTCAGCTCCTGTTTCGCTTTGTCGATGCGCGGCTGGTAGATGTCGGCGAGGGCGGCAATATCGGCGTTGCCGAACTCCTTCGCATAGCGCGCCACATACGTGCCGCGTCCACCCGAGCCCAGCAATCCGACGCGCAGACGATCGTTGGCGCCCAGGATCCGCGCGTACGAAAGCGCGCTGCCGGCGGCAATGAAGCCGCGTCTCGTCAGATTCCGCATACCCACCTCGCTTGGCGGACGGTCCTAGTCCGCGTCAGACTTCCAACCGAACTCCTGGTAAGACGCCAGCGCGGCTTTCACCGTGCGCATGTGGAGCGTCACCGTATCTTCCAGTTTGCGGGCATAGCCGCCGGCCAGGGTGACGGCCACCGGCACATGCTGGCGGAGCGCGGCGTCGAATACCACGCGGTCACGCAGGTACAAGCCTTCCCTGGTGAGGGAGAGCCCACCCAGCTTGTCATCATAGTACGGGTCTGACCCCGCTACGTAGACCACCAGGTCGGGCCGGAAGCCGCAGACGGCCGTCTCGTAGGTGGAGCGCAGTTTCTCCAGGTACTCCTGATCGCCGACACCGTCGCCGAGGTGGATGTCCACGGTGGAGGGAGGCTTCTCGGTGGGGTAGTTGTTGAAGTGGTGGATGGAGATGGTGAAGACCGAGGGGTCGTGCGCGAAGACGGCGGCCGTGCCGTTGCCGTGATGGACGTCGCAATCGATCACCAGGGCTTTTTTGATGAGGTGCTCCTGCTGCAGGACACGGATGGCCACGGCCATGTCGTTGATCGCGCAAAAACCCTCGCCATGGCCGGCGAAGGCGTGATGGAAGCCGCCGCCGATGTTGAACCCGATACCGTGCAGCAGCGACTGGCGGGCGGCCAGCAGTGTGCCTCCGGCGGCCAGGAAGAACGCGTCCACCATCTTGCGGGAGTAGGGCACTTCCAGCTTGACGATCTCGTGATAGGTGAGCTTGCCGGTCTGCAGTTTTGCGATCCACTCGGGTGTATGTACCAACTGCAGTTGATCGACCGTGGCGGGCTCGGGCGTGAGGAAGTCCTCCGGTCCTGCGATGTACTCGTCGATGAGCGAGGCGCGAATCAGCCGGTACTTCTGAGAGGGAAAGACATGTGCGCCGAACTTGAGATCGTAACCGTCGTGATAAATGAGCGGGAACGGCAGCATGGTCAGGCGCCGGCTTGCAGCGCTGTGAGAATCCCCAATCGATAAATGTCCTCGCCGGTGCAGCCGCGCGAGAGGTCGTTCGCTGGCTTCAGGAAACCTTGGAAGAGCGGGCCGGTGCAGACCGCGCCACCCAGGCGCTCTACCAGCTTGACACTGATGTTGGCCGAGCCGACATCCGGAAAGATGAGCGTGTTCGCCTTGCCGGCTACCGTTGACCCAGGCGCCTTCGACTGTCCGACGCTCAGCACGATCGCCGCGTCGGCCTGGAGTTCCCCATCGATGTGGAGGTCGGGCCGGCGTGCTTCCACGATGCGGCGCGCCTCCTTCACCTTCTCGGCCAGCGGGTGCTTGGCGCTGCCCTTGGTAGAGAACGAGAGCAGGGCGACGATGGGCTCGACCCCGATGACATTGCGGGTGGTTTCGGCCGTGGCGATGGCGATGTCGGCGAGCTGGGTGGGGGACGGGTCGATCATGAGGGCCGGGTCGGCCATGGCGATGACGCCGTTCTCGCCGCACTCCTTTGCATGGGTACAGACGATCATGACGCCGGATGCCGTTTTGATGTCGTGGCGCATCCCGATGGTCATGTGGGCGGCGCGAAAGGTGTCGGCGGTGGTTGTGGCGGCTCCACCGACGAAGCCGTCGCCGTCACCGGAGTGGACCATGAGTCCGGCAAAGACCAGGGGGTTGAGGGCGATCTTCTCGCACTCGGCCATGGTGATGCCGCGAGACTTGCGGCGGTCGTGCAGGATGGCGGCGTAATCTTTCAGCTTCGGATTGTTCTCCGGCTGCTCGACGACAACACACGAGGCGATGTTGCCCTTGGGGCGGCCCATCAGGATGGGGATGACTAGCTCTTCACGGCAGAGGCGGGAAGCAGCCTCGATGACGCGCGGGTCCTCGCCTTCGGGGAAGACGATCCGTTTCTTCTTGAGCTGGCGGCGGAGCTTCTCGGTCTGCCGGCCAAAGTACTCGTGGGCTGATTCCGGAACCTGCATGAACCATCTATTCTATCCCTGCCGGGTCCATCTGCTCATACGCTCGCTGAGCCGGTACAATCAGATGAGGCCGTCCGCTTTCCACGCCGGATCGCCGCGTATTTCTATTTAGTCAGGAAGGGAATCTCCATGCGTAAGAAAGTTACCGTCGTAGGCGCAGGCAATGTTGGCGCCAATTGCGCGCTGCGCATCGCGGGCAAGGAACTCGCCGATGTCGTTCTCGTCGATGTCGTTGAAGGCGTTCCCCAGGGCAAAGGCCTCGACATCCTGGAATCAGGACCGGTCGAAGGCTATGACGTCATGGTCACCGGCGCCAATAGCTATGAGCCGACGGCCGACTCGGACATCGTCATCATCACCGCCGGCTTCCCGCGTAAGCCCGGCATGAGCCGCGACGACCTTCTATTGGCCAACTACGAAATCGTCAAGAGCGCCACGGAACAGGCCGTCAAGTATTCGCCGAATGCCATCCTCATCCTGGTCACCAATCCGCTGGATGCGATGTGCTGGGTGGCCCAGCAGGTCTCCAAGTTCGGCCGCAACCGCGTCATCGGCATGGCCGGCGTACTGGACACGGCCCGTTATCGCACCTTCATCGCCATGGAACTCGGTGTGTCGGTGGAAAACATCACGGCTCTGGTGCTGGGTGGCCACGGCGACACGATGGTGCCGATTGTCCGCCTGACCACGGTCGGTGGCATCCCCATTACCGAACTGCTGCCGCAGGACCGTATCGACGCGCTGGTGCAGCGGACCCGCGACGGCGGCGCCGAGATCGTGAAGTACCTGAAGACCGGTAGCGCCTATTATGCGCCGTCGGCCGCGGCCGTCGAGATGGCGGAATCCATCCTGAAGGACAAGAAGAAGGTTCTGCCCTGCGCCGCCATGCTCGAAGGCGAGTACGGCTACAACGGCCTGTATGTCGGTGTGCCCTGCAAATTGGGCTCGAACGGCATCGAGAAGGTCTACGAGGTGAAACTCGAGGCGGCCGAAAAGGCTCAGCTCGACAAGAGCGCGGCCGCTGTGAAGGAACTCATCGACGTTCTGAAACAGAAAGCCGGCATGTAAGCTGTTCGCTTCAAGCCTGCCCGCGCCACGGCTCTCGCGCCGGCGCGGGCGGGTTTTTTCATTTGTGGTGGACGATTCCCCTCGGCTGAGCTGATCGTATACAATACACTGTCCATACGGACAGATGTTCGGAGGTCATCCTTGGACGAGAAAACAGTTCGGATTATCAGCGCGGTGCTTGCCGTGGTGTGCGTCCTGCTGATTATCCTGCGCCGCAAATCGAAGCAGGATCGCGACCATAAGGATGGCTTCTAGGAATATCGCAAGATGACACCCGGCAATGTGACCGGCATTCAGAAAATCGACAACTGATTACACCTTCCATGCCTCCTGCCCCTTCCAAGAAGGAACCCGTTCCTCAGATTGACCAGAAGAAGGCCTGTTTCGCTCTGGAGGTCTGTCCATCGCCCATTCATCGATGGGGGATTTACGCCCAGGAGCGGATTCCCAAGGGCCGCAAGATCATCGAGTACACGGGCGAGAAGATCAATCGCAAAGAGACGAACCGCCGCGCCGATGCCCCGCTGAACTATCTGTTCACCTTGACCAGTTACTGGACCATCGACGGCAGCGTCGGCGGCAGCGGCGCGCAGTACATCAACCACTGCTGCACCCCCAATTGCTACGCGTGGATCGTTCAAGGCCACATTCTCTACATGTCAGCCCGGGAAATCCAGGTTGGTGAAGAATTGACCATCGATTACCGGTTCGATCACGATGTGGCGGCGGTACCGTGTGCCTGCGGAGCGCCGGATTGCCGAGGAACCATCAATCTCAAGAAAGAACCGAAGCCGCGCAAAAAGACCGTGAAAAAGGCGGCAAAACGCGTCAAAACCACGGCGAAGAAGCGGTCCACGTAAGCTGGCTGTCACGCTCCAGCGCGAGTAGACGGTTGTACTTCGACAATCTCGACGAACGGGTGACCGATCCAACCTTGATCTGACCGGCGCCCGAGGCGCAGGCAAGGTCCGCGAGAAAGCTGTCCTCGGTCTCTCCGCTCCGGGCAGAGACCACGGCTCTCCATCCGGCTTGTGCCGCCAGCGCAAGCACCTCAAACGTCTCAGTCAGCGTGCCGATCTGGTTCATCTTCACCAGCACGGCATTGGCGGCGCCTTGCGCGATTCCCTGTTGCAGACGACCCGCGTTGGTGGTGAAGAAGTCGTCTCCAATCAGTTGCATACGGCCACCCAGCCGCTGTGTGAGGCGCACCCAGCCGGCCCAGTCGTCCTGGTCGAGCCCATCTTCCAGGGAACGAATCGGGTAGCGATCCGCCCAGGTGGCGTACAAGTCAATCAATTCATCGACTTCCAGTGTTCGACCCTCGGAACGGAGCACATACCGGCCGCCATCGTGGAAGTGGGAGGACGCCGCGTCGATTGCGATGGAAACCTCTTGGACCGGACGGAATCCCGCGCGTTCAATGGCTTGCGTGAGGATGGCCAGGGCCGCCTCGTTTGATGGCAGGACTGGCCCCCAGCCACCTTCGTCGGCGACTCCGGTGAGCAGAAAGCCGCGATCGTCAAGGATCTTGCGCGTTTCCCGATGGATCGAGACGATTGCATGCAGTGATTCGGAGTAAGTAGGCAGGCCATGGGCGACGGCCAGGAAGTCCTGAAACTCCACCTGCCGGCCCGCGTGTAGCCCACCGGAGAGGATGTTGACCATTGGCAGCGGCAGCGTTGGTTTGGTCCCGAATTGACAGGAAAGGGTTTGCCACAGCGGCTCACCTTTGCACTGGCTGGCGGCGCGGGCGACCGCGCAACTTACACCCAGAATGGCGTTGGCGCCCAGTCGGCTCTTGGATGGCGTACCGTCCAACTCGATCATGCGGCGGTCCACCGAAGCCTGGTCGCCCGCGTCCAGGCCAGTGACGGCGGCCGCGATCTCGTTTTCGACGTTCCGGCAGGCCTGCGTAACTCCTTTACCCGCATAGCGATCCGGGTCGCCGTCGCGCAGTTCCACCGCCTCGTAACGGCCGGTGGAGGCGCCCGATGGGACCTGGGCGGTGGCCGAGACTCCGTTGCTAAGCCGGACTTCAACTTCCAGAGTGGGGACGCCGCGCGAGTCCAGAATCTGTAGTGCGCGCAGGCCGGCAATAGTTAAACTCATGAAAACACTCGCTCAAATGAATCAGTTCCGGTGGCGGGTGGCGTGAGAATCAACCGCGCTGCGGCGGTGCGGACATTCTCTTTGACGGTCGTCGTCGTCAGGTATTCAGCCGGGGATTTGCCGTCGATCCGGGCCAGTAACAGGCACCCAAGATGACGCATGGCGGCCGGTTCGAACCAATCGTAGCCGGGAGGCATGGTCGCGAGCAGCGTCTTCCAGAATGCGGCGGCGGCGGCCGAATAGTCGCGCCATTGCGCGGGGCGATGGAAGGCCTTCAAAAGAAGATGGTTGGTAAGGAACGCCGCGTCGAACGAAGGATCGCCCCAATGGACCACCTCCCAGTCGATCGCCATCATCGCGTCGTCCGTGACGAGCAGATTCTTGGGGCTGAAGTCGCCATGCACGAGAGAAACCCTGCGTTGGCCGCACTCCTCTATGAGAGCCGCGAAATGAGCGGCCAGCTCCGGGTGCCTTGCTGCTGTAGTGCGGTAATACGGGTCCACTCGCAATTCCCCAAACACGGTCTGATCGCCATAATCAGATCGCCACTCCGGGTGCTTGGCGCTTTCGCCGATCCACGCGCCGAGCAGACGTCCCGCTCGGACTGCGTGCTCCAGCCGTACCTCACCCGGAAGGAGCTGTGCCTTCCACGGCTGTGCGTCTGCCGGCGCGGCCTCCATGGCGAACACGTAGTTCTCCCGGTCTTCCAGCCGGATGCCGGGCACGCTCCCCGGTGGCAGGCAGCCGGCGAGATCGCGCATCACCTGACATTCCCGGAAGATGCGGTCCTGTCGGCACAACCACTCCTGCTCCACGCGGAGTTGTCCAAGTGCCTGCTTGAAGACCCAGCGGATGGAGGGCCCGTTGACGAGGACAACGTGGTTGGAGACGCCGCCGCCCAACGACTCCATCTGGAGACAAGCCGGGTCGAGCGCCAGTCTGGCGGCAATCCAATCCTTGGCCTGAGGTGAGTCCAAATCCAGCAAGCTTCGTCGATTGTAGCGGACTGGCGCGGCTCGAGCGCCAGGCCCGGGCACCACCAGCTCACCGTTACTTGCGGAGGAAGCTGAACAAACTGGACAAAGAGGAGGTCTTGGTCGGGGCCTTGGTGACTTCCTTGCCGGAGAGTTTCTCCGCGAGTGCCATCAGGCTGCGTCCGACTGCCGCGCTGGGTGGGATGGGCTTGCCTTCCACCAGGGCTTTTTGGACGTCCTCATAGTCGCTGGGGATCAGGTGGTATACGTCGCAGTGGAGTGCCGCCTCAATGACATCGCGGCTGAGGCCGATGTCCTTGTGATAGCGATTCACGAGTATCCGCACCTTCGAGCGATCCACCCGATTCCGATCGAGATAGGCGAGCGAGCGCTGCGTCGCCTGCAACGCCGGCAGTTCGTTCGTCGTGACCAGCAACAACTCGTCGCAAAGGCGGGCGAGTGTGAGGTTCCACTGCCCATAGGCGCCATTGCAGTCGAGAATCACAACCTCGTAGATCGAGCGTGCGAACTCGATGATGGCCGCGGCATTGAAGTTCTCGTCAATTCCATGTACCGGCTGATCCGGGGCCAGGGCCACATCGACGCCGCCGGAGGTTTGGACCATGCCCTTCCAGATGTCCTCATCCAGTTGGCCGCCCCGCGTCAGGGCCTCCATGAAACTGTAGTTCTGCTTCAGCTTGAGTTGGAAGGAGATCGTGCCCGTTAGCGGATCGAGATCCGCCAGCAGGACTTTCTTCGTGCCGAGTTTGCGGTAGTAGTGAGCCAGATTGCAGGCGATGGTGGAGGCACCGCAAGCACCCTTCGCGGGCATCACGCAATAGACCTTGGCATTCACTTGGCCTTTGCCACGGTGCTGAGCCGCGACACGTTCCATGGCAGAGACGAAATGGTCCCCCGTGAGAGGCTGGAACAGGAACTCGGTGGCGCCCTGACGCAGCGTCCGCAGGATGAAATCGGAGTCGTTGCCGGCGTGCAGGGCCACAATGGGCACCTTGGCATCAATCATGGACAGATCGCTGAGCAGGGCCAGCGCCCAGTCGCGATTCGATTCGACATCGACGAAACAGAGATTGATGCCGTGTTCCTGCATAGCATCGCTGAGCAGAGTGCGAGTGGGGTACTCCTTCAGTTCTAGGACCGGAGAGAACGGGAGATGCTCCGCCAGCAATGGAGTGAGTTCGCCGCTAAGTCTAAGGTTGGGACAGATGACCAGGATTTTCCATTGGCCGAAGTTATGACTGGTCGAAGAGGCGGACATCCGGTTTCCTTGTGCGGCAGACCCTACATAGGTCCTATCGGTAATACAACTCGAAAACTTGAGAGGGTTGCCTGCTCCACGCAACTATCTCCGTAGAGGACTGATCCCGCCCTTCCCGATGTCGAGGCGATCAGGACCTCGCCGGCCCGTTTCAGAAGCGGGGATCCGGTCGCAAGTTGTTGCTATGATTCACGGAAACCACAAAAGCTGTATTGGACTATGTGAGACCCAGCCTGCCATGGCCGAAGGCATCAGGGCGCTGCTCGCAGGCACCGACGATCTGGTCTGCCGCTGGGCTGTTCCCAACCTATTAGTTGGCCTGCAACTGGCCCGCCAACAACCGGTGGAGACGATTGTTCTGGACAGGAGTTTTGGGCAGCAGGCGGTGTTGTCCGCACTGGACGAGTTGCGGCTCCTGACGCCTGGGATCGCCATCATTGTGTGGGGTAACTCCATGAGTGAAGCCGAGGCTTTGCGCCTTCTCCAGTCCGGCGCCCGCGGCCTGCTGCGCAAATCGGCCGACCTGGCGACGATTTTGTCCTGTTTTCACGCTGTCACCAAGGGTGCCACTTGGATGGAAGACTGCGTCTTCCGCGACGTAATCCGGCCCAGCCAAGAGACCCGCAACGATCTGACCTCGCGGGAACAACAGGTGCTCCTCCTGGTCGAACAAGGCCTGAAGAATAAGGAGATCGCGCTCGAGTTGGGGATCCGGCCCGGCACAGTGAAGATCCATCTGAAGCACATCTTCGAAAAGACCGGCGTCCACGGGCGATACGGTTTGGCGTTGAGTGGGATGCGCCTTCGAGGGGCGATTCCCGGACAGACCACCACGGAACACCGCCGCCTAACCTGATAAGAATGAACGGTGAACACGGGCAGGGAGGGTCTCGCAAACCCGCGTGATATCCTGACAGCGTGCGTTCCCTGGGGTTTCTCTTACGGCTCGCCGCCGCGGCACTTAGCCTGATTATTGCGGGTGCTGCGCCGCCGGTTGCCAAGCCGGCAGGAAAACAGCCTGCCGATCCACTCCTTCTGGATACTCTAGCCAAGGAGCTGAAGAGGAACTTCGAGGCATTGAAAGCGAAGGCGGATCCGGCCCCTTACTTCATCTCTTACAGCGTCATTGAAGACGAGAGCAGCACATTGAGTGCCTCTCTTGGTGCCGTGCAATCGAAAGGGAGTTCTCACCGGAGGTATCTCGACTGTTCCGTACGCGTCGGTTCCCCCCAGTTGGACAACTATCACTTGCTGGAGGGGGATCGACCGCGTTTTGCCGCGGCTTCTCCCATTCCCATAGACGACAAGCCCGACGCGATTGCCAGGACGGCGTGGCGGGAGACCGATCGCGCGTGGCGCGCCGCGGCCGAGCGGTATCTGCGGGTCCGCAGTTCCTCCCAGGTGAAATCCGGCCAGGAGAAGGTCGCACCGGATTTTTCCGCGGAGGAGGCCGTCACGGCGGTGCAGCCAGTGGCAAGCTACAAGTTCTCCGTGGACGAATGGACGCCGCGGCTGAGGAAGATTTCCGCCGAGTTCGCCCAGTACGGGGGCGTGCTGCGGTCAGAGGTGAATCTGTCGACCCGCCGCGAGATACGCACCTTCGTTTCGACCGAAGGCAGCCGCATCCAGCACGGCCGGAACTTCTATCGCATTTTCATCACCGCCCGCGCCAAGGCCTACGATGGCACAGACCTCATCACTACCGACAGTTTTGAGGCCGACGAACCGGCCCATCTGCCGAAGGACGATGTTCTGCTGGCTTCGGTTCGGAAGATGTCGGACGATCTTGTGAAGCTGCTGCGAGCCGGGTCGGCCGACCCTTATGTAGGCCCCGCCATCCTTTCCGGCCGGGCGTCCGGCGTCTTCTTTCACGAGATCTTCGGTCACCGCGTCGAGGGCCACCGCCAGCGCGACGAGACCGAGGGGCAGACGTTTTCCAGCTCCGTGGGTAAGCCGGTGCTGCCGGAGTTTCTGTCCGTCCGGTTTGACGCCACGCAGCACTCCATCGACAAGACCGATCTGAATGGCTGGTACGCCTTTGATGATGAAGGGACTCCGGCCCAACCCGTGCAAGTGGTGGAGAAGGGGATCCTGAAGACCTTTCTGATGTCCAGGACCCCAATCCCAGGCTTCCTGAAGTCCAATGGCCACGGTCGCAGGCAGCCCGGTCTGGAAGTGGTGTCCAGGCAGTCCAACCTCTTCGTCGAATCGACAAAGCAGGTTTCCGACGCCGAGTTGCGGAAGATGCTCATCGCGGAGGTGGTGCGGCAGAACAAGCCCTATGGCTTGTACTTCGAACAGGTGACCGGTGGCTACACCACCACTCGCCGAGCCGGGCTGCAGGCGTTCACCGTGATTCCTCTGGTGGTGTACCGGGTGTACGCCGATGGGCGCCCAGACGAGTTGGTGCGCGGGGTGGACATTGTTGGCACTCCTCTGGCGAGCTTCGCAAAGATCGTGGCCACATCGAATCGCAGCGAGGTCTTTAACGGCTATTGCGGAGCCGAATCCGGCAATGTGCCCGTCTCCGCCGTCTCTCCGGCGCTGCTGGTTTCCGAGATTGAGATCCAGCGCAAGCCTGGCGGCAAGGACTTACCTCCTCTCCTGCCCCGTCCGCGCACCGAACTCAACCAGGGCTACACCGAGGTGATGCAATGATGACGCGGCGTGGTTGGCTCTGGACGGGTTTCACGGCCGCTTCGCGTCTGCTGGTGCCCAGTACCTCCGCTCAGGACCGGCCGGCGACCGGCGAAAACGATCCTGCCTGGATCGCACACCAGGCGAAGCTCCATGCGGCCGCGGCCGGCGACCCGATTCTGCGCGCGATCCTAGCCGAGTTGTTCCGGGTCAAGACCCTGCGAACCATGGGCGAGGCGGTCTACTACGCGGATGTGGCGGTGGACGATGCAGACTCGTTCAACGTGTCCGCCACTCTGGGTTCGCTCTACGAGCCGAACCGGGCCAAAATTCGGCCGATGCGGGTCCAGGTGCGGGTGGGTACTCCGCAACTGGACAATTGTAATTCCATCTTCGCGGATTACTACTCGGGCACGCGCTACGACGACGGCTCCCTGCCGCTCGACAACGATCAGGTCGCGCTACGGACGCAGATCTGGCTGATTCTCGACAGGATGTACAAGACGGCGTCGGAGGCTATCGGCCGGAAGAAGGCCGCCTTGCGCGGCGTCACCGTCGCTGACCCGCTGAACGACTTCTGGCCGGCACCGCGCATCGCCTTGTTTGAGGAACCGAGACGGATCAAGGTGAGCGAAGAGGTCTGGAACGGCCGCGTCAAGGCATTGTCAGCCGTCTTCCTGAAGTACCCCGGCATCACGTCCTCGACGGTGGAGTTCGAGGTCTCACAAGGAAACACCTACCTTGTCAACACCGAGGCCACCGCGGTCCGTGCGAACGACTCCATCACCTATCTTCGAGTGCGTGCCTCGCAGCAAAGCGCGGACGGCATGGCCCTCTATACCGGCCGCAGTCTCACTGCGCTGGACCCGGCCAAACTGCCGGCCGACGCGGAACTGAAGTCGGTGGCCGAGGAGGTCGCTCAGGACTTGACCGCGATTGCGGCGGCTCCTGTGGGCGAATCCTACACCGGGCCCGTCCTGTTCTCGGGCTCGGCGGCTGCGCAATTGTTCGCCGAGGTGTTCAGCTTCCAGCTTTGCCCGCAACGCAGGCCGGTGACCGAACCCGGCCGCTCGTTCCCAATGGCCGCCACCGAGTTGGAGAGCCGACTGGGTTCGAAGGTGTTGCCGGAGTGGATGGACATGGTCGACGACGCGACCCTCCGCGAGTATAAGAAACGTCCCTTGGTTGGGCATTATGTGTCCGATCTGGAGGGCGTGGCTCCTGAGCCGGTGAATCTGGTGGAAAAGGGCATCCTCAAGACGCTGTTGACGACTAGAACACCCGTTCGTGGTCTGACCCGGTCGAATGGCCATGCCCGCCTGCCGGGTGGATTCGGGGCGAAGACCGCCCGGCCCTCGAACCTCTTTGTCAAAGTGTCGAAGAGCGAGAGCGACGCGGAACTGAAGAGTCGCCTCCTTGAGCTCGTCAAGACGCAGAGCAAGCCCTATGGGATTCTGGTGAAGCGGATGGACTTTCCCTCCGCGGGCTCGGCCGACGAGCTGCGTCGCACAATTATGCGCGCCAGCCGGTCAGGAGCCGGTGGCCGCCCCATCTCCACCCCGTCGATGATCTTCAAGGTCTTCCCCGACGGGCGCGAGGAGCTGATTCGCGGTATGCGGTTCCGCGCCTTAGGCACACGAACCTTCCGTGACATCCTGGCTGCCGGCAACGAGGAGTATCAGTTCGACTACATCGAGAATGGCGCCCCCATGGCCCTGATGGGTGCCGGCAATTTTGTGGTTGGCTGCTCGGTGGTCGCACCGCCGGTTCTCTTCGAGGAGCTCGAACTGGAGCCCAATACGGATGACCTGCCGAAACCGCCCGTTGTTCCTCCGCCTCCCTTGAGCAGCGAATAGGCCGTCTTTAGGACTGATCCGCTCCGTCGCCTTGTTCTTCGGCGGCAGGGCGGGATAACGTAGTGTTGCGAAGCGCACAACGTGACCTTTCCTCGCTACGAACGGACAACGCTGGCGATCGTGCTGGCTGGGTCCATGACGCTCTGGGGGCAGCCTCAGACTGCCGTGCCCGCGCCGCTCACCCTCTCGGATTGCATCCATAAAGCACTAGCGGCGCCGTCGGCAGCCAGCGTGGCACGGAAAGAGCGCGACATCGCCTCGCTGGAAGTGCGGCAGGCGCGCGCGGGCCTGCTGCCTCAGTCGGAGATCACGTCGAGCTATGTGTACAACAGCCCGAGCCGGCTGGACCGCTCGACCATGAGCTTCGTGGCGCTGAACGGCGTGCGCGAATTCACAGCACTCGTCAATGTGATCCAAGAGATCGATACCTCGGGCCGGCTGCGGGCAGATCTCGCCCGCGCGAGAGCTACGCAGGATGCTGCTTCGGCCTCGGTGGCCGTGGCGGAGCGCGATCTGCGGAAGGCGGTTTCAGACTCCTACTACCGGACCCTGCTGGCGCGGCATATCGAGACGGCGCTGAAGACGTCGCTGGGGGAGAGTGAGGCCTTTGAACAGAAGGTGAATCTGCTGTGGAAGGGCGGGGAGGCGGCTCGCGCGGATGTGGTGAAGGCCTCCGCGCAGACGGCGTTCCTGAGACAGGCTGCGGACACCGCGCAGCTGGCAGCGCGTCTGGCCAATCAGGAGCTGGCTTCGTTCTGGACGCAGGATGTGTCGGCTCCACTTCCTCTGGCGGATGTCCTGGACGATCCCCTGCCTGCGCCGGAGAATGGCGGTCCGGCGGATGCGGCCTACATGCGGCGGCCGGAGTTCAAGCTGTACGACGCGCAATTGCATGGATTCCAGGCGGAGTCGAGAATCGCAATGTCGAACCTGTACCCCAAGTTGAGCGGGCTGTTGCAGTTTGGCGTGGATTCGGTAAGCCCGACCTGGCAGGACAGGGGCTACCTGGCCGGTGGGACGTTGACGATTCCCGTGTTCGACTGGTTCCGGTCGTTGAGCCTCGCGCGGCAGTTTCAGGCGCGGGCGGCGCAGGTGCAGGACAGCCGGAGCCAGGCGCAACGGGTGTTCTCAGCCGAGTATGAGTCGGCGATGCTGCGCGTGAAGCAGATGTTCGGACAGGTGGAGATGACCCGCAATCAGGTCACGCTGTCGGAAGAGGATCTGAAGCTGAGCCGGGTTCGCTACGAAGGCGGGGAGGGTGCGGCGTTGGATGTAGTGACCGCCCAAAACCAGCTGGCTCAGGCCCGGACTAACTACTACTCGGCGATTGCTGCGTATTTGACGGCGCGCTTGGAACTGGAGGTCGCAGCCGGGCGATGAGACCCAGGAATGATCGACGAAGCCGGGCCGCGGTGCTGCTCATCGCGCTGGTGGGCAGTGCTGTGGGTTGCTCGAAGCACGAAGAGGAAGAGGCGGCCAAACCTCTGGTGCAGGTGGGCGTGGTGCAGGTGGTGCGAGGCGATCTCGATGTGAGCGTGCAGGCTCCGGCGTCGGTGTTCGCGCGGGAACAGGCGAACCTGGCCGCGCGGCTGACGGCTCCGATTCGCGAACTGCGCGTGCACAAGGGGGATATGGTGGCGGCCGGGCAGGTGCTCGCGCGACTGGACGACCGGGATCTGAGAGCGCAGCGGGATGAGGCTGCGGCGGCTGTGGCGGATGCCCAGGCGACTTTGGAGAAGACCACGGCGTCGACTCTGCCGACAGACATCGAACGGGGGCGCGGGCAGGTGGCGACGGCGCAGGCGGCGCTGAACCAGGCGCAGAAGTTCTACGACCGGCGGAAACAGCTCTATGACCAGGGGGCGATTCCACAACGGGATCTGGTGATGGCCGAGACGGATCTCGCACAGGCGAAGACCGCGTACGAGGTTGCCCAACGGTCCCTGGTTCTGTTGGAGGGGCAGTCGAAGCAGCGCGATATCACCATTGCCCAAAGCCGGTTGGAGCAGGCGAAATCGCACCTGAACCTGCTGGAGACGCAATTGCAGTTCGCCGAGATCCGGTCTCCGTTCGCGGGCACAGTGGTGGAGCAGTTTGTGTTTCCAGGCGATATGGCCAAGCCTGATACGCCGATGTTTACCGTGGCGGACCTGTCGACGGCGGTGGCCCGGGCACAGGTTCCGGCCGGCGCCGCAGCCAGTCTGAAGGTGGGGCAGCGGTGTGTGTTTACGGCCTCCGACCGGCATGACGAGCAGCTAGAGGGGCGGATCACGGTGGTGAACCAGGCGGTCGATCCGGCGCGGCGTACGGTGGAGTCGTGGTGTGAGATTGCGAACGGCAAGCGCGCGTTGAAGGCGGGTGAGTTCGGCGAGCTGACGATTGTGACGGGCCAACTGAAACAGGCGCTGTGGGTGCCGCTGAAGGCTGTGCAGTTCGAGGAGGGCACCCGGAAGGGCACGGTCCTGGTGGTGGAGCAGAAGAAGGTCAAGCGGCGCGAGGTGGAGGCGGGTCCGACGATTGAGGGGAAGGTGCCGATCCTCTCCGGACTGAAGGGTGGGGAGACGGTGGTCGTCGATAGCGGGTATGGTCTCGCCGACGATACGGCCGTCGAGATCGCGGCGCCGAAGGCCGAAAAACCATGACCAAAGGGCTGGCCAGCTTTGTGGAAGCACACGGCCGGGCGATGCTCCTGATCGTGCTGAGCTTCGCCGTGGCTGGCGTGTTCTTCGCGTTTCAGCTGCCCATCGCGATCTTTCCGCAGACCGATTTTCCGCGCATTGTGATTCTGGTCGATAACGGAATTGCTCCGGTGGACGTGCAGATGCTCACCGTGACCCGGCCGATTGAAGAGGCCGTGCGGATTGTGCCTGGCATCTCGACCATCCGCTCCACGACGGCGCGCGGGTCCACTGAAATCAGCGTGTTCTTCCGTTGGGATGTGGACATTCTGAATGCGCTGCATCTGGTGCAGGGACGCATTGCGCAGATCACCCCCTCGTTGCCGCCCGGCTGCCGGTTCTACATCAACCGGCTAACATTTTCCGTATTTCCCATGCTGGGGTACAGCATCACTTCGCCTTCGCGATCACAGGCGGAGCTTTGGGATCTGGCCTACTACAACCTGGCGCCGAGGCTCTACAATCTGCCCGGTGTGGCGGAGACGCGCATCGTGGGCGGGCGTCCGCCGGAGTATCACATCCTGGTGGATCCGCAGAAGCTGAACAGCTACAACATGCCGCTGACGAAGGTGACCGAGGCGATTCGTTCGTCAAACATCATCACCGCGGCCGGCATGCTGCAGGAAAACTATCACCTCTACCTCACGACGGTGACGGGGCTGCTGCGGTCGAAGGAGCAGATCGAAGACACGGTGGTGGATATGGTGCGCGGCACTCCGGTGACCGTGAAGAACATCGCCAGTGTCGTGCTGAGCGAGCGGCCTGTCTATAACATCGTGACCGCCGATGGCCGGCCGGCCGTGCTGATCAATGTGCTGCAGCAGCCGGACGGAAACGCGGTGGAGATCGCGGATTCGGTGAAGCGCGAGTTTGCGAGCATCCGCAAGACGCTGCCGCCGGATATCCAGGTGAATACGTTCTACGACCAGTCGCTGCTGGTGCGCGATTCGATCAGCGGCGTGGTGGAGAGTATCCTGATCGGGCTCGCGCTGTCGGTGGCGGTGCTGGTCGGGTTCCTGAAGAGCTGGCGGACGACGCTGGTGGCGTCGATTGTGATCCCTATCGCCGTGCTGATCGCCATCGTCTGCATGCGCCTGTTCCACATGAGCTTCAACCTGATGACGCTGGGCGGGTTGGCGGCGTGCATCGGCGTGGTGATCGATGACGCGATCGTGATGGTGGAGAACATCATCGTGCATCTGTCGATGGGGCTGACGCCCTCGGCGGCGGCGCGTAGCGCGATCGAGGAGTTGACTCCCGCGTTGATTGGTTCGACGTTGACGCCGATCATGGTGTTCCTGCCGCTCGTGTTTCTGGGCGGGATCACGGCGGTGTTCTTCCGGGCTTTGGCCATGACCATGGTGACGGCCTTGTTAGCCTCGCTATTCATCGCAATCTTCTTCACGCCGGTGCTGGCGACGTGGTTGTTCAAGAAGGGGGAAGGCGAGGCGGTTGCGGATCAGGAGCAGGCCGAACAGGCGGGTGAGGGTCGATGGCTGCGCTGGCTCACGGTGCGGTATGAAGCCTCGCTGCACTGGGCGCTGGAGCACGGCGGCCTCGTGATGCTGGGCGCGGCTGTCGTCCTGGCGGGTACGGTTGGTCTCTATTATCAGTTGGGTTCGGGCTTCCTGCCGGAGATGGACGAAGGCGCGTTCGTGCTGGACTACATCACGCCGCCGGGTACGTCGCTGCAGGAGAGCGACCGGATGCTCCTCCACATTGAGAAGTTTCTGCGGGAGACGCCGGAGATCGAAAGTTATTCGCGACGCACTGGCGCGCGTCTGGCGCTGGCGATTGCCGAGCCGAATACCGGCGACTTCCTGATCCGGCTGAAAAAAGACCGGAAGCGCTCTCTGGAAGAGGTCACCAGTGAGCTGCGGCGGAAGATCACGACGGCTGAGCCGGTGATCGAGGTGGAGTTCCCGCACATCCTGGAAGACCTGGTGGGCGATCTGGCGTGGTCGCCACAGCCCATCGAGATCAAGATCCATCACGACGACGATAAGGTCTACAAAGACGTTGCCAAGCGTGTGGAAGAGTGGCTGCCGAAGGTGAAGGGCGTGGTCGATATTGTGAACCGGACTGTGCCCATCGGGCCGGCGGTGAACTTCCGGGTGGATCTGGAGAAAGCGCAACGGGCGGGGTTCAAAGTGCAGGATGTGGCGGATCTCGAAGAAGCAATTCTCGATGGGGCGCTGGCGTCGAACATGATCCGCGGCGACCGCCTGATCGGGATTCGCGTACGGTATCCGTTGAAGGACCGGTCGTCTACGGAGAAGCTGGAAGCGCTGTTGCTGACGTCGCCGACCGGCCAGACCGTGCCGCTGTCCTCCATCGCACATATTGAAACGGAAGAGGCGACGTACGAGATTCTGCGCGAGAATCTGCGCAACCTGTCGGCTGTGACGGCGCGATTGGAAGGGCGGGATCTGGGGTCGGCGATGGACGAGATCCAGCGGCGGCTGCCGAAGGAGATCGCGCTGCCGTCCGGGACGGATATCGAGTACGGCGGGTTGTACAAGATCCAGCAGGAATCGTTCCTGGGGCTGACCCAGGTGCTGATGGCGTCGATCCTGCTGATCTTCATCATCCTGGTGTTCGAGTTCCGGTCGTTCTCGCATCCCATCGCCATCCTTGCGGCCACGATCCTGTGCGGGTTCGGCGCGATGCTGGCTTTGTTTATGACGAAGACCACTCTGAACATCAGCTCGTTCATGGGGGCAATCATGGTGGTCGGCATCGTGCACAAGAACGGCATCCTGATGCTCGATGCGGAACAGGAGTTCACGGCGCGCGGTTTGGCGTTGAAGGATGCGATCTTCCACGCAGGACGGCGGCGCTTGCGGCCGATCCTGATGACGGCGCTGGCGACGATCTTCGGGATGCTGCCCCTGGCGCTGGGCGTTGGCTCGGGCGCGCAGATGCTGCAGCCTCTGGCCATTGCCGTGATCGGCGGTGTCACCGTATCGATGGTGCTGTCGTTGCTGGTGACGCCGGTGCTGTTTTATCAGTTGCGCGGGCGCGGGCTGTATCACTCATAGCGCAGTGACGTCGCCGGATCGATGGTGAGGGCACGGCGGACTGGTTCCAGTGTGGCGAGCACTCCGGTGACCGCCAGGACCACGATGACGGCCAGATATGTCAGCGGATCGTTGGGCCGCAGGCCCGGGACCAGGAACATGGTCAACGGCTTGGTGACGAATAGGGCGATGGTCAGGCCGATGAACGAACCCCAGGCGATGAGCTGAATGGAGTCTCTCAGAACCATGCCCGAGATGGCACGCGGATTTGCGCCGACGGCAACGCGGATGCCGATCTCACGCGTACGGCGGGCGACGGAGAAGGACATCACTCCATAGAGTCCGATGGCGGCGAGCAGGAGCCCCAGCAGGCCCACGGCGCCGAGAAGGCCCGCGCCCACCTGGCTGGGCAGAAACGCGAGACCGATGCTGGAGTAGAGGGTGGCGACTTCCAGGCCGGCGGTGGGTTCGAGGCGGCGCAGGACGTCGCGGACCGCGCGCAGTTGAGTGGCTGGCGGCGTGGCGGAGCGAAGGACGAATTGCAGACGAGGCCGCGTGTTTCCCGTTTGTGAAAGGGCTTCGTAGAGCTGAGGCGAAGGATCTTCGCCAATGGTGATGGTCTTGGTATCAGCGACGACGCCGACGATGCGGTGGGGGCTGTCTTCCTCCTGCCATTTCGGTGCGTCTCCGGTGGGGGCGGGTCCGAGTCGGCCTTTGCGCCAGGTCACAACTCGGCCGACGGCGGGTCCGGGGCCGAGGTAGCGCTGGGCGAACGTCTGATTGACGATGGCGACCGGCTCGCCGGTCCGGTCGGCGTCAGTGAATGGCCGACCCTGCAGCACGGGGATCTGCATGGCCTGGAAGTACTCGGTAGAGACCTGGTTCCAGGAGAACTCGACGTGCTTCTTTTCGCGGGTATCGGGCAAAGTGACGTCGAAGCCCATGCGCATCATGTCGGTGAACGGCACCAGTCCGGCGGCCGCGGCGGACTGAATACCAGGCAGGGCGCGGAGCTCGCGCAGAGCCTGACGGATAAACTCCTCCTTGCGCTCCGGCTGGTCGTAGCTGGCCGGTGGAAGAAAGACCTCGGCGCGCACGGTCTGGTGCAGGTCGAAACCGGGGCTGATTGAGGTAGAACTCAGCAGGTTCCGGAGGAAGAGGAAGCCGGTGGTGAGGACCACGACGGAGATGGAGACCTGGGCCGCAACCAGGAAGCGGCGCAGGCGCAGACGGCGTTCGCGGCGAACTCCGGTGGAGAGCGACTCGCGCACGGATTGCCAGGCGGGCAGAAGTCCGCACACCAGTGTGGCCACGCCGCCCAACAGAGCCGCGTAGATGGTGACGCGCCAGTCGAGTTCGATCTGGAGTTTCAGGGGCAGCGGTAGCGGTAGTTGAATTCTGGCCAGCAGGCTGGCGGTGAGCTGTGCCAGCACCAGGCCGAGTCCGGCACCGAGCGTCGACAAAACGAGACTCTCCGCCAGGAGTTGCTGCAGCAGGCGCGAACGGGAAGCGCCGAGCGAGAGGCGGATCGCAATCTCCTGGCGACGGTTCGAGGCACGCGCCAGCAACAGATTGGCGACATTCACGCAGGCGATGAGCAGAACGAGTCCCACCACTACCAGCAGCATGGCGAAGAAGATGCCGATGGTCTGCAGTTGCGGTTCTTCCTGGAGGCGAGCGAAGCCGGCGATGGGCGAGAGTTGGGTGTGATGGGCGAACTTGTAGGGGTGGGGCACCGCCGAGTCGATTCGAACCGAGAGGGTGTCCAGGCCCGCTCGAGCTTCGCCCCGCGTCATGCCGGGCTTGAGGCGCGCATAGACGGCCAGGACCACTTCGCGGCGGATGGCCGGCAGGTAGATGTCGGGGGCGTAGCCGAAGCCGATCAGCGTCCGGTGATTCTCCGGCAGGACGCCGACCACTGTGTAGGCCTTGCCTTCCAGGCTGATGGCGCGGCCGAGGATGGAAGGATCCGCCTGCAGGTTCTTGCGCCAGAAGTCGTAGCGGAGCACAGTTACTTCCGACGGGTCCGATTCATTCCAGCCGCGCCCAAGAGCCATGGGGATGCCGAGCGCCGTGAAGTAGTTGCGGCTTGCCTGGACGGCGAAGAGGCGGCGGGTTTCCGTCCCGTCGTTCCAGTTGACGAAGGTCTCCTCGTTCTCACCTGCCACCGACTGGAAAAGCCCGCTGCTCTGGAGAAACTCGAAGGTGTCGCGATCGGCGTGGCTGTTGCCGCCAAAACGGATAGCGGCCAGGGAGCCGGCGTCCGTCACGGACGGTTCACTGAACAGGAACTCGACGGCCAACGAGAAGATGGCGGTGTTCACGCCGATGCCCAGGGCCAGAGAGAGCAGGGCGCTGCACACGAAGCCCGGGCTGCGGCGCAGGCCGCGCAGCGCGTAGACGAGATCGCGGCCGAGGTTTTCGAAGAACGTGAAGCGCCATTGGTCGAGAGCCTGCTCCTGGATGGTTTCGATGCGGCCCAGGGGGATCGGGTTGGCGTGGGCCTGGCTCATCTCCCGATGGAAGGCAAGCTCAGCTTCGAGGTCCTGGTGGAGCGTGCGGCGGCGCAGCAGTTTGAGGAAGAAACGGCGCATGGTCGGCTATCTCGCGAGTACTTTCTGAACCGCGTCGGAAAGGCGGCTCCAGGTCTCCTGTTGCTCAACCAGGAGCTTGGCGCCCCGTTTGGTGATTGAGTAGAACTTCGCTTTGCGGTTGTTCTCCGAGAGCCCCCACTGGGCGCTGATGGAGCCGTCCAGCTCCAGGCGGTAGAGGGCCGGGTAGAGCGAGCCTTCCTCCACCTTCAAGACCTCGTCAGAGAGCAGGTGGATGGTCTGGGCAATGGCGTAGCCGTGCATGGCTCCGCGCTGGAGGGCGTGGAGGATGAGCAGGTCGAGCGTGCCTTGGAGGAGTGTCGGTGTTGCGGATTTGGCCATGCGGCGGTCCCTTTGATGATCTAGGGGAAGTGTGCCGCGTAGCTCCCTAGATTGTCAAGGGGAGCCGGTGAGATGTTACTTCCGTGGCGATTTACAGAATCCACTCGTGTGGAAGGTACGGCTCCTCCAGCGAGTGCATGTCCTCCTGTGTGAGAGACACGTCCAGCGAGGCGATGGCGTCGCTCAAGTGCTGGGGCTTCGTGGCGCCGACAATGACTGACGACACCACCGGCTTGTGCAGTAGCCATGCGAGCGCGATCTGTGCCTGTGGTTTGGCGTGCAGCGTAGCCACGTCAGTGAGCCGCTCGACCACTGCCTGATCGGCGGCCTCGGCGTTGGTGTAAAGCCGCACGGAGATGGGGTCCGTCTGACCGCGCTTCGTCATCGCCCGCTCAGACCAAGGCCGAGCCAGACGCCCGCGCGCCAGCGGGCTCCAGGGAATCACCCCGATCCCGTCGGCCGCGCACAGCGGCAACAGCTCCCGTTCCTCTTCGCGGTAGGCCAGATTGTACTGTGGCTGCATGCAGACGAAGCGTGTCCAGCCCCGCAAGTCCGACACGTGCAGGGCCTTTCCAAACTGCCACGCCCGCATCGTCGATGCGCCGATATACCTCGCCTTGCCCGACTTCACCACGTCATGCAACGCCTCGACGGTCTCCTCGATGGGCGTGGTTCCGTCCCAACGGTGGATCTGGTACAGATCGACGTAATCCATGCCCAGCCGCTTCAAGCTGGCGTCGATCTCCGTGAAGATCGCTTTCCGCGACAGGCCCTGTCCGTTCGGGTCCTCGCGCATCTTGCCGTGGACTTTGGTGGCCACCACCACCTCGTCGCGGCGGGTGAAGTCGCGCAGCGCGCGGCCCAGAAACTCCTCGCTGCTGCCGGCGGCGTAAACGTTGGCGGTGTCGAAGAAGTTGATGCCGGCGTCCAGGGATTGCCGGATCAGCCCGCGGCCCGCCTCCTCATTTACTACCCAGGGGTGCCACCCCTTGCTGGCATCGCCGAAGCTCATGCAGCCCAGGCAGATGCGCGACACCTTCAAGCCGGTCTTGCCGAGATTGTTATATTGCATGTTCTTGTCCTTGGGATGACTTCCCTTCTAGGTTTGCAGATTCGGAGCTTTCGGTAGGGCCGCCTTACCAGCTAAGCTCAGAGTGTAAGCGCCTTCGTTCCGCATGGGCATTCTCTCACGTACGATCTTTCGCGAAATAGCATCCAGCGCCTTCCTCGGCGCGTTGATGTTCATTTTCGTCTTGTTCCTCCAGAAGGCCGGCCAGCTCTTCACCATCCTCGTCTCCGCCACCACCTCGCCCGAGACGGTCGGATACCTGTTCCTGTTGCTGTTGCCGGCCACCATGCCGCTCACGCTCCCTCTGGGGGTCCTGGTTGGGACGCTCATCGGGCTCTCGAGAATGTCGAGCGACGGTGAGATCACCGCCCTACGCGCCGCCGGCGTACCCGCCCGCCGCGTGACTCTGCCGGTCACAGCCTTCGCCCTGGTGGCCATGAGCATCACCGGCTACTGCTCGCTGCAGCTCACTCCCTGGTGCCAGGCGGAGATGATCCGTGTCATCAACCAGATGGGGGCCGCCCAGTTGACGGCCGAAATTCAGCCCCGCGTCTTCGACGAGTCGTTCCCCAACAAGATCATCTACGTCGGCGACGTGCTCACCGGCCAGCCCGTCCATTGGCGCAACCTGTTCATGGCCGATCTCACGCCGCCGTCCGAACGCAAGAACGACAACGGGCAGGAGCGTGGCGAAGGGCCGGTACTCACCATCGCCTCCGAGTCGCTCGTAGTGCCCGACACCGTCGGCAACCGCCTGCAGCTTTCGCTGCGCAACGGCTCCACCTACGAAGCCGCCAAGGATCCTCAGGACTACTACAAGGTTTCTTTCCCGGTTGGCGAACAGGCCCTCGAGGCCCGCGCTCGCGGCGAGGTGAGAGCCAAGAACTACACGGCCACCCCGACCATGGAACTGATGGGCGAGATCGGCAAGTCCCTGGAAGCCCGCATCGAGTTTCACCAGCGTCTTGCCTTGCCTCTGGCCTGTCTCCTGCTGGCCCTCACCGGCATACCTCTGGGCGTTTCGTCGCGCAAAGGCGGCCGTTCGGCTGCCTTCGTGATCACCGTGGTCTTCGCCTTCTTCTACTTCACGATGCTGGTGTCCCTCATCAGCCTCGCCAGGGAGGGGAAGATGCCCGCGGAACTCGCCGTGTGGATGCCCAACGGCCTGTTCGCCGTGGCCGCCTTTGTTCTGCTGCTGCGTCTGGAGCGCCCCGGCGATCGTGACATCTTCGACTCCATTCGCGCTTTTGTCGTGGAGCGCTTCAAGGCGCTCGCTTCCCTGCGTGAAGGCCCCGTCAAGGAGACCTCATCCTCCCAGAGGTCTTCCCGTACCCGGCTGTTCCTGCTGCCCCAGGTCATCGACACCTACGTCGTGTCGAACTTTCTCTTCTACTTCGCGATGCTGCTGTTCTGCTTCGTGATGCTCACTGAGATCTTCAATTTCTTCGAGTTGCTGGGTGACGTCTTCAAGAACAACATCGCGATTTCGGAACTCTTCCGCTATCTCTTTTTCCTGGCGCCGAAACTGCTCTACGACGCGGCCCCGGTGAGCGTGCTGTTTGCCGTGCTGGTCACGTTTGGCGTCATGGCGAAGGCCAACGAGATCATTGCGATGAAGGCGTGCGGCGTCAGCCTCTATCGCCTGTCGGCCCCCGTGCTGGTCACCTGTCTGGCGCTGTCCGGTGTTCTTTTCGCCTTCGATCACTACGTGGTCACCAATGCGAACCTCATTCAGGACATGCTCCGCAATCACATCAAGGGCAAGCCGGTCCAGACCTATCTCAGCCCCAACCGCAAATGGATCTTTGGCCATGCGTCGCGTATTTACTACTACAAGTATCTGAACGAGAACGAGCATATCCTCGGCGGCGTCAGTGTCTACGAGCTTGATCCGGCCTCATACCGTCTACGTCGCCACATCTTTGCGGAACGCGCCCTGTGGGAGCCATCCCTCAATACCTGGATCTTCCAGAACGGGTGGGTTCGCGACATCCGGCCCCACGATGATGCCTATCGCGGATTCCAGGGCGGCACCGCCACCTTCACTGAGCTCGACGAATCCCCGGCCTGGTTCCTCAAGGAAGTGAAGACCTACAAGCAGATGAACTACGGGCAGCTCTCCGCCTACATCGCGGAGCTCCAGCAGTCCGGTTTCAACACGACGCCCTTGCAGGTGCAGTATCACAAGAAGTTCAGTGTGCCGTTGTTCGCTCTGGTGATGGCCTTGCTGAGTGTGCCCTTTGCGTTTCTCACCGGCAATCGCGGAGCGATGACCGGCGTCGGCATCTCCATCGGAGTCGCCATCGCCTATTTCGCGATGTCCTACTTCTTCGAGCAGCTCGGCAACGTCGGCCAGCTACCACCCGAAATCGCTGCCTGGTCGCCCGACGCCGGCTTCGCGCTCGCCGGCATCTATCTGATGACCCGCATGAAGACATAGCTCGTCTCAAGTCTTACGGAACCGGCAGTTTCGGGCCTTCGTATCTGGAAGCATGAAGCTGACACGTACTCACTTCCTGCTGGGCCTGGCGGGAGCGGCCCGGCTGGCCGCCCAGGACCGGCCGAACATGCTCCGCTACGAACGGCAGCCCTTTACCGTGCCTGACTTCCAGGCCGAGGGCCACATTCTCGACATCGGTGGAGGCGGCGAAGGCATCATCGGCCGTATGAAGCCTCGCCAGGTGGTGGCGATCGATCTGTACAAGGAGGAGCTGCTGCAGGCTCCGCCCGGTCCTCTCAAGATTGTGATGGACGCCACCGAGATGCACTTCCTTGATGGCCAGTTCAACACCGCCACGGCGTTCTTCTCGCTAATGTACATGAAGCCGGAAGTGCAGCGGAAAGTCTTTGCGGAGACCTTCCGGGTGCTGAAGTCCGGTGGCCGCTGGCTCGTCTGGGACGCATGCATCCCCACAGCGCCCAACCAGAACACGAAGGGCCCCATCTACTACTTCGAGTTTCACCTGCCTGCGGAGACCGTCAACACCGGCTATGGTACATTCTGGCCCGCGCAGGCAATGGACCTCGCTTACTACCGCTCGCTGGCCTCTTCTTCCGGATTCCAGGTGATTTCGGCACGGGAGCAGGATGGCCACTTCCGCACTTTCCATATGGAGTTGCGCAAGTCCTAAGCCCGCCGCGGGCGCGTGGCGCGCTACGCTGTGACCATGCGCCTGCTGCTCGGCGAACCGGGCTCCGGAAAAACCACAGCCATCCTCCGTGAGGTGCGCCGCCATCTGCGCGCGTCCCGGGCGGACTTCCGGCTTATCGTGCCCACAGCCACTATGGCCGAGCATCTGCGTAACTCCCTCGCCCGGGAAGGCCTGCTCGTGCGCGGCTCCGCCATCACGACCATCGCTGGATTTGTGGAGAGCCTGCACCCGCCGCAGCGCCTGGCTTCCTCCACCGCCGTTACTCTGTTTTTGCGCCAGATCCTGGCCGACGGCCACCCGCGCGCCTTCGCGGCCCTGGCCGGCAGTCCGGGCTTCGCCTCGGCCATGGCCAGTGCTCTGGAGGACTTGGCGAATGCCGGCTGCGATGCCCTCCAATGGGCCGCCCTGCGCGGCTTGGGCGTCCATTCCGGCCCGTTCTCCCAGGGCCTTCAGGAAGTCTACGAGCAATTGGAAGACCGTCTCAACGCGAACGGCCTCGTCTTTCGCGCCCACCAACTCGCGTCCACTGCCCGTGTGATTCGGGACAATGGCATCGGCTCTATTCAGGCGCTCTACTTCGATGGCTTCTTCTCGTTCACACGCTCGGAACTCGAGCTGATGCGCGCCCTCAAGCCGCACGCCGACCTCACCGTGGCTCTGCCCGAGTGGACCGGCGCCTCGGCCTCTCGCGATGCCCTCCGCCAGATGGGCCTGCGCGAGCAGCGGATGACACCCCTGCGGCCGCGCCCCGCCACCACGCTGCTTGCCGCTGTCAGCCGCGAGCGCGAAGTGGAAGAGATCGCTCTCCGCGTCATGGAACTGCACGCCGCCGGCCGCCCCTGGCGCGACATGGGCGTGGTGGTGCGCTCCGCCCATCCCTATGTGCCGATGCTCGAAACGGTTTGCGCGCGTTTGGGCGTACCACTCCGCTCGTACTTCGTCAGCCCGCTATCCGGACACCCGGTCTGCCGCTTCATCACGCTGCTGATCGACGCGGTGCTCACCGGCTGGGAATGGCGCCGCACCGTCCAGGCACTGCGTTCCGCCGTGAGTCTATCCGGTCAGGAGCCGGCGGCCGATCGCCTCGAATTGGAAGTCCGGGAGGCGCTGCCTGGCTCCGGCCTGGCCGAACTGGCCGATCGAGTCAGCTTCCCCACCCAGTATTTGGACGCCCTGGCACCCATGACGAGCTGGGCCTCGGAACCCGCGCCCGCCGCCGATTGGGCCGCCCGCATCGCGGGTCTCTCCGTCCTCGTCGCCTCGCCACAGCCGGATGTGGATCCCTCGAAGTTGCGTGTCTGGCGGGCCCGCGCCGCGGCCCTCAAGACGCTGCACTCCACCTTGAAGGAACTGGCCGAACTCCTGGGCCCGGAGCCCATGCTGCTTGAAGGCTTCTGGCGCCACGCCCAGGAGGCGCTCAGCGAAGCCGCCCTCCGTGTCGCCGACACCCGTCGTGACGCCGTCCATCTCCTGGACGTCTACGAGGCCCGTCAGTGGGAGCTGCCGGTCGTCTTCGTCTGTGGACTTCTGGAAGGCGACTTCCCGCGCAAAATCGCACCCGACCCCGTACTCTCCGAGGAGACACGCTTCCGCCTCCGCGTCAACGGAGTGCCCGTCTCCAATCGCGCCGACCGCCAGGCCGAGGAGGAGTTTCTCTTCCAGTTCGCGCTCACTCGATCCACGCATGAGCTCGTGCTCTCCTGGCCGCGCAACGACCCGGAGGGCCGCCCGACGCTGCGTTCCTTCGCGCTCGACTCCATCGAGCAGGAGCCCGTGCCGGCTCGAGGTCTGCGCGTCACACTCGTTGCCGCCGTGGCTCCGGCGCCACGTCCGGCTCTCCAGTCCGCGCCCGCGCTTGCTTTTGTATCGGCGAAACACAAACAGCACCGGCCCACGGCTCTGGAAAGTTACCTCCAGTGTCCATTCCAGTTCTTCGCCGCGAAGACGATGGATCTACGAGAGCGCCCCGCCTTGCCGCACGAGCGTCTGGACTTCATCGCCCAGGGCATCGTCATCCACGCGGTCATCTCCGACTGGCATCGCGGCCTCGGCTCCCTGGAAGTTCTCTTCGAGAAGCACTGGAACGCGATGCTCGCCCAGCGCCGCATTCCTCCCTCCCATCGCGTCGAACTGGCCCGCCTGCTCATCCAGCGCAGCCTGCGCTTCTACGAGCAAAATGCCCGTGTCCTGCCGGGCTGGAAGGTGGAGACGGAACGGCCCCTCCGCCTGGAGATCGAGGGCCTCCCCGTAGTGGGCCGCGCCGACCGTGTCGACACCTCCGAAGCGCGCGAGTCCATCGTCTACGACTTCAAGTTCTCCGGAGCCTCGGGTATCAAACGCCGGCTGGAGCAGTTGGAGGCGGGCCTCACCGTGCAAGGCGGGCTTTACCTGGCTGCGGTCCGGCAGGAGGGTTTGGAGCCCCTGGGGTTCGTATACGTTGGCCTGCGCGGCGACACCATTTATGAGGAGTTCACGCAGCATGGCCAGGTACAAACGCTGATGGACCAGGCCGTCCAGGCAGCGGGGCAAAGCATCCTTCAGATCGCCTCGGGTTACATCGCCGTGCAGCCTGCCAATCCGGATGCCTGCCGCTACTGCGCCTTCCTCCATGCCTGCCGCATCCAGTCCGCGGGCCAGGCTGACGCGGCAGTCGGGTGATACGAGAGGACTCAGCCATCACCGTCGTGCGGACAGCAACCCACGGTCCAGTTGCGGCAAATCCGACCCGGCGTGCACACCGACTCAGGCGTCTTCCGAAAGCCAGTCTGTTGAGTCAACGAATCGACAAACCGTCCCAGGGTGTAAGCCGTACATGTTCTGTCAGAGCTCGCCGCACGTCCCTTCACGGGCCACGGTGAATGACTCAGAACCAGGCCCTGCAGTTCCTTCGGTACCCCCAACGAGACCAGTTGGACTCAGGGCATCCCGATCCATGGCTCTCGGAGCCGTCGGCGGCCTGTTGTTTCCCGATGATCCCATGCCCATTCAACTGGCATAGACTATGTCTGGAATGAGGGAAGCGGAGAAAGAGTCCCGAAGAGTCTATAGCGCCATTCCGATTCTTGCGCTGTTGATCTTTGGCATCGCCGTGGCCGGATCCCTCTATATCCTCCACCAGCATCGCGGCTTCGACACTGAGGTGCATCTCAAAGTGTCCGCGGCGGCCGCCATGAAGGCCGCCGATGTCGCCGCCTGGCGGGGCGAGCGGCTTGCCGATGCTCAGGTGCTGGCCGCCGGCATCCAGCACATGCCTGTACTACTCCGGACTCTGCGTGGACAGGCCATACCCCTGGAACGGGAACAGGCCCGTGAATGGCTCGACCTGCTTCGAGAGCAGTACCACTACGCCAACGTGTCTATCGTTGGCGTCCGTGGTGAGGTGCTCATTTCGGCCGGGCGTTTCACGCCAGATTCCCGCCAGTTGGAGAGATGGACGTCGAATCTCACCGACAAGGCCGAGCTTGTGTTCTCCGACCCAGGCATCACAGCCGGAGCGGTGCCCCTTCTCAGTGCAAACATCGCACTCAGGACACCGCAAGGCGAGCGGCTGGGCTCTCTTCTCCTGGGCATCGATCCGGAAATCTACCTGTTTCCAACTCTTCGCGAGTGGTCGGCGGCCGGACTGACCGGCGAACTGGTGCTCCTTCAGCGCGACGGCGGCTCTGTGGTGATCCTCAACAACACCCGGGCGCGACGAAACTCAGCATTGGGTATCCGCAAGCCTCTCGCTTCGTCGGACTCTCCCGAAGTTCGGGCCATTCAGGGAGAGGGGGGCCGCATCGAAGGTATCGACTACCGCGGCGAGGCCGTCATCGCCGCCGCGCGGCAGGTCGCCGGCTCCGGCTGGTTTGTCCTCGCAAAAATAGACCGTAGCGAGGCGCTTGCGCCGGAGTTCCGGACGACCATCCAGTTCTCCGTGCTCCTCGTCGCGCTCATACTGCTCAGCGGTGCTCTTGTGCGGTTGATTCTGCGCCGGCAGAGTGCCTGGTTCCACCTTGAGAAGTATCAATCGGAGCTGGAACGGAGTCGGTTACTGAGCCTGTACAACGCGCTCTCACGCCACGCCAACGACGCCATCCTGGTCTTCGAGCGCGACGGCCGGATCATCGAAGTAAACGACCGCGCGATCGATATGTTTGGCTATTCCCGGGAAGAAATGCTGCGCATGCGCGTTCCGCAATTGAAGCCTGAGGAGCAAGCCGGCGATTTCGAACGGCGGATGAAAGTGATCGACGAGAAGAAGAACATCGTCTTCGAAACCGCGAATCGCCACAAGGATGGCCGCTCCTTCCCTACGGAAGTCAGCTCATCCGAGATCGTAGTCGACGATCACTGTGTGTACCAGAGCATCCTTCGGGACATCTCTGAGCGGAAGCAAACCGAACAGCAGATTCAGCGGCTCAATCATCTCTATGCGGTGCTCAGTCGTTGCAATGCCGCTATCGCCCGGGCCCGATGCGAGGAAGATCTCTTCCGCGAAGTCTGTCGTATCGCGGTGGAATCGGGCGGCTTCCGCGTCAGTTGGGTCGGCAGAATCGATCCGGTCACTTCGCTGGTGTCGCCTGTGGCCAAGGATGGGCCGGGCGCGGCATACCTGGACGAAGTCAGAATCGAGGCCGGCGACGGCCCGCTCAGCAGCGGACCCACGGGTGCCTGTGTTCGTGAAGGCCGGGCTGTTGCCGCAGCTGATTTCGCAACGGACCCCAACATGGTATCGTGGCGCGAATCGGCCGCCAAGTACGGCCTTCGGTCCGCCATCTGTCTGCCGGTCTCTCGCCGGGGTAGGACGGTCTACGTTCTCGGTATGTACTCGACTGAACCCGGTTTCTTCTGCACCGAAGAGATCGAGCTGGCCGAAGAGGTCGGCGAGAGCCTGTCGCTGGCGCTGGACCGCATGGATCTGGAGCGGGACAGGGAACTCGCCGAACGCGATCGTCTGTTGGCCCAGGAGCGGCTCGAACTGGCGCTAGACGCAGCCAATGAAGGGTATTGGGATTGGAATATTGACACCGGCGAGCGGTTCCTCAGTCCGCGGTTCTGCACCATGCTGGGCTACCAGTCGGGAGAACTGACCGTGGATGTCAAGAAGTGGCGGGAAATGACGCATCCCGACGACCGCGCCAGGCTCGACAGCGAACAGGAAGGCATGACGAAGGATGGCGTCTCCAGCGCCACCGTCGAGTTTCGGGTTCGCCACAAGGATGGGCATTATGTGTGGATTCTCGGCTCGGCGAAGGTCGTCGAACGCGACGATCACGGCCGCCCCCGTCGCATCGTCGGTGCGCGGGTCGACATCACGCAACGCAAACTCCTCGAGCAGCAGGTACTGCAGTCCCAGAAGTTGGAGTCGGTCGGCCGGTTGGCGGGCAGCGTCGCGCATGACTTCAACAACCACTTGACCGTCATTAACGGGTACGCCGGCCTCCTCCGTCAGAGCCTGCCACCCGGCAGCGCAATGGCTGAACCGCTCAACCAGATTCACTACGCAGGCGAACGTGCGGCGGCGCTCACCCGCCAGTTGCTAGCTTTCAGCCGCACCGAGATCGAACATCGCGAGCCGATGAATCCCAATACGGTCATCACGAGCCTCCAGATGATGATCCGTCGCCTCATCGGTGAGAATGTCACTCTTCGTCTGGAACTGGCTCCGGATGTCGGCTGTGTGATGGTCGACTCCACTCATCTTGAGCAGATCCTTATGAACCTGACCATCAATGCCCGCGATGCAATAGCAGGCTCCGGCACTGTGACGGTCCGCACGGCGAAGGTCCTTCTCCAAGGCAATGACGCGTGGCCCCAACGCTGCGGTCCCCACGTGGAACTGACGGTGACGGACGATGGTTCCGGAATGAGTCTTGAAGTGCAGCAGCACATCTTCGAACCGTTCTATACCACGAAGGACCGCACCCGTGGCACCGGGCTCGGACTCGCCACCGTTTACGGGATCGTTGAACGCAGCGGCGGTTTCATCGATGTGGAAAGTGAGCCCGGACGGGGCTCGTCCTTCCGTGTCTATTTCCCACTCGTTACAGACCCCGCCGGTGGCGCGAAAGCCCACCTGAAGTCCCGCCAGACGTTGTCGGGCAACGAGACGGTGCTTGTCGTGGAGGATGACGAGAACGTGCGCGGCACGGCCGTCGGCATCCTCAAGCACTACGGCTACCAGGTTCTCGAGGCGGCGAACGGCAGCGATGCTCTGGCGCTGAAGGAGAGGTTCAGCGGCCGCGTTGATCTGGTCATCAGCGACCTCATGATGCCTGGGATGAGCGGTATCGAACTCGTTCAACAGCTCCAGCAGTCCGACCCGCACTTGAAGATTCTGTATGTCTCCGGCTACGCAGGGGAATCCATCCGGATGGAAGAATTCCTCAACGCCGGTGCCCGCTTTGTGCCCAAGCCCTACACGCCCGAGACTCTTCTCAGGATGGTGCGGGAATTGCTTGCCGGGGACGGAGTCGGAAGTGCTGGGCCTGCCGCCTAGCCGCAACGAGCACCCGTCGCGATGCCCCTCTAAAGTGGGCATCCGCGGGGGCGCTCCCGATAAAGCCCCAACGTCTGTCAGGATCTGATGGGAACCACCACTGGCAATCGGATCGCGGATAAATCTGGCGGTAGTGGTGGTGAAGAGCTCAGGGGTGCGTGCGCGGCCCTGCTGGCTGCCGCTCTTCCAACCTGTATGAAACTACCGGTTTCGACTGGAGGCGACCGGGCCGAAACGCCGCGCAGCTACGGCCCACCCAGAATCGGGGATCGCTGTGACGCCTTTGTCGCCGGGCCTCCCCTTTCACTCGGTGCACCTTGCGGTTGTCTCAAGCGCGGCCATGGCGAGGACCGCGGGAACCCAGTTCGCTAGAGTAATTATGGTCACCCATGCGTCTACCTCTGATCTGTCTTCTGGTTGCGCCCGCTCTTCTGGGTGCTGAGCGCGATCCACTCACTTTCGTGAATCCATTGATTGGTACGCAGAAAGGCAAGATTGGCTACGGCGGGACGATGCCGTTTGTCTCGCCCCCGTTCGCCATGACGAACTGGACGCCCCAGACGCGGCAGAACAAGATCAGCATCACGTCCTATGAGTACGACGATCCGGCCATCACCGGCTTTATCGGAACTCACCAGCCCGCCATTTGGATGGGTGACTACGGGTACATCACATTGATGCCGCAGACCGGTACGCTCCGCACTACTCCGGAATCGCGGGGGCTCGCGTTCTCACACAGCGATGAAACCGCCCAGGCGGATTACTATGCTGTGTCGCTGCGCACCGCCGATGGCGCGACGATTCGGGCGGAAATGACGGCTACGGAGCGTTGTGCGATCTTCCGCTTCCGATTTCCGGGCAACGGTACCGCTCGGGTACTGGTTGAGACGTCGCGCCCGGGTGTCGCCGGTTCTGCTGCCGTGGATCCGACGACCCACGAGATCACCGGCTACAACCCGCACCGCATGGATGCGCACCTGGGTCCGCACAAGCTGCCGAACTTCAAGGGCTTCTTCGCCGTGCAATTCCGGCAGGCTCCCCAGAAGGCCGGGACGTATGGGATGGACAAAGAGGACGCCTCGGCGAGCCGGGGCGCCTTCGCCGAGTTTCGCCCGGGTGAACTGGTGGAGGTCCGCGTGGGGACCTCCTTCCTAAGCATCGAGCAGGCACGGGAGAATCTGCGGCGCGAGATCCCGGAGTGGAGTTTCGATGCAGTGCGCGGGCGTCTGCATGCCGCTTGGGCGGAGAAACTGAACCGCCTGGAAGTGGAGGGCGCCAGCGATCGCGAGAAGACCCGGCTCTACACCGCCCTCTATCACACGCTGTTGTACCCGCGGCTTTTTTCCGAGTATGGCCGGTATTACAGCGCCTTCGATGACCAGGTACACCAGGGCGAGAGCTACACTGCTTTCTCGATGTGGGACACGTTCCGCGCGGAGAGCCCCATGTTGACGCTGTTCGCCCCGGAGCGGATCGATGGGATGATCACCGCGCTGCTGCAGAACTTCCAGGAAGGCGGATGGATGCCGAAGTGGCCGAATCCGTCGTACACGAACATCATGATCGGGACGCATGCGGACTCGCTGGTGGCGGAGGCGATTCGTAAGGGGTTCAAAGGCTTTGATCGGGAACTGGCGTGGAAGGCGGTTTATAAGGATGCCATGGTGCCGCCGGATGGAGATACTACCCGGCGCTGGCTGGACCGGGAAGAGGGCACTCCTTACGAGGGCCGGGCGGGCCTGACCTACTACAAACAACTTGGCTACATTCCCACCGACAAGACCGACGAAGCAGCGTCGCGGACGCTGGAGGACAGCTACGACGACTGGTGTGTGGCGCAGATTGCGAAGGCTCTGGGGAAGGAGGAGGATTACCGGTTCTTCCTGCGGCGTTCGTTGAATGATCGAAATCTGTTCAATCCCGCACTAGGACTGATGAATGGAAAAACCTCAGATGGCCGGTGGGCTCCGATCGGGGGGCCGGCGGATACACAGGGCAACCGATCAGAGGCGGGCTGGACGGAGGGCGATGCCTGGGCGTATACGTGGTCGCCGCTGCACGATCAGGCGGGTCTGGTCCAACTGCTGGGCGGCCGGGACGCCTACGCCAAGAAGCTCGATGCCCACTTCAGCGGCGGGCACAATGTGCACAGCAACGAACCGAGCCACCACTACGCATACCTGTACGACTTCGCCGGCCAGCCCTGGAAGACGCAGGCGAAGGTGCGCGAGATCGCGGCGGCCGAATATGGCTACGACGCCGGCGGCTTGGATGGGGATGATGACTGCGGCCAGATGTCCGCGTGGCTGCTGTTTACGGCGATGGGGTTCTACCCGGTGAATCCGGCCAGCGGCGAGTTCCTGATCGGCAGCCCGATGTACAGCCGCATGAGCATCCGGCTGCGGAATGGGAAGACCTTCCGAGTTGTGGCTGACAATGTGTCCTCCACGAACCTGTATATTCAGTCCGCGATGCTCGATGGAAAACCTCTGAACGATCCCCTGATCACTTGGGAGCAAATTCAATCGGGCTCGACACTGGCGTTCAAGATGGGACCCAAGCCATCACGCTGGGGTAGCGACTGGCAGGCGACGCCCATTCCGTCCAAATAGAAGTCCCGTGAAGCCCGCCACCAAAGCGGATGAAGCCGCTACGAACCCCGACCGTCAGGGAGGGGTCCTCCGCCGCGTGCGAACCGCGACTGGCAAGGAGTCCCGCATGGCCCTGCGGGCCGCCAAAGTGGATGAAGCCGCGTTACGAACCCCAACCGTAAGGGAGGGGTCTCCGCTCGCTGCGAACCGCGCACGTCAGTAAGCGGGTACCAGTTGCGCACGCGTCTTCAACGGAGCGGGCACCCGTTGCGAGCGCGTCTTCAACGGAGTCAACCATGACCCGCCAGGCCGCCAAAGCGGATGAAGCCGCTACGAGCCCCGACCGTCAGGGAGGGGTCTCCCGCCCGCTGCGAACCGCGCACGTCAGTAAGCGGGTATCGGTTCCGGGCGCGTCTTCAAGCGAGGGCCAGGCGCGAACGCATCTTCAGCGGAGCGACGGGCTGGCCATTCCAGGGCCCACCTACGCCGGGCCTCCGACCGCCCTGCGGTGAACGGCGTCGAGAGCTTCCGTGAGGGTGTCGAACACCTGGTGATCCGTCAAGTGGCGAAGGAGTTGTTCGTTCAATCCGCCGGGTGTGGAGTGAGCCGCTGCGAGATCGCTGGCTGTCCGCTCGGACGTCTCCAGGCCAGTGTCGGCGAGTCCGGCGAACAGGAGGGCGATGTACTGCCGGGCCTGCTGTTCCGCAATGCCCTTCGCGGCCACCCAAGAGGCAATGTGCCCCATGAATGCAAAATAGGCCGCCATGGTGGACGTGGCGGTGCTGAAGGCGTTGAGGTGGGCCTCTGTCTCGATCCCGAAGATCTGTCCCAAGGGGGCAAACAGGTCGGCGGCGGCACTTTGCGGCGGATAGACTGCGATGGGGCTGCGTCTTTGGGCGACCGACGGCAGCGGAATGGCTCTCGAGATGCGAGTAGCTGGATTCACAAGGTCCGCGATGCGGAGCGCCGAGAATCCAGCTATCAGGCTGATAACGGTATGGCTGGACGAGAAGCGTAGGGCGGAGAGAACTTCGGGCGCGACTTGAGGACGCACCGCAACGACGACGGTGTCGCACGTATCGAGTACGGCCTGGTTGGATGCGCAGACGGAGACGTTGCTGAACCGGGCCGCCAGGGCGGCGGCGACGGACGCATTGCGCGGCGACAGCCGGATGGGGTGGTCGGGTCCCCCTGGTGTACTGAGGCCGGTGACGATGGCTTCCGTGATGGCGCCTGTTCCAACGAATCCAAGAGTCATGGGGATGTTGTTTATTGTCCCAGAGGAGGGAAAGGTCGAGTGAGTTACCGGCAGCACTGAGTGCGGACATGCCGGACTTGCCGCATTTCCGGCCGGCAACCGGGAGGAGTTGGGCGGTTGTTCGCTAGCCTGCCTCTACGAGGGCGGCGAGCTTGGCTAGCGCCATGCGCCAGCCCTGCTCGTTGTCCTCTGGCGGCACGCCCGTCGGCAGGCCGTCGTGCAAGCCCACTATTTCGGTGCCGCCGTTCCTGTCCGTGAGTGTGGTTGTGATCGTCATCTTGCCTTCCAGGGCCGGATCCGCGGTTTCGAATTCCACTGTTTCCACGACTCTCTCATTGGGCACGAGTTCCACGAACCAGCCGTGGTAGGTGTCCGTGTGTGCGGATGTTTTGCCTGCCGCCTCCGGCGCATCGTAGGTCAGCGAGACACGGAAGAAGCCGCCCTGGCGGGCGTCGAACTCATGTACCTGGCAGGTCATGCCGTCCGGGACTTTCCATTTGGCGACCGCGGCCGCGTCGAGGAGTGCGCCATAGACTCGTTCACGCGGTGCGTTCACGAATTGGGTCACGCGGGTCGCGCTCATGCCCTCAACATGGCACAGTGCGGTGGAGACGGACAACTTGCCCGAACGCCGCGGCTCCAGGACGGGCGCCGGTGGAAGTCTATTCGTGCAGGAAGCGCGGAGGTCCGGCGCGGTTCCGGCGAACTGCCAGGCAATGGGCTGGCCCGGCCTTGGCGAATGCTGCGAGGGACGAGGCAGCACCCCGGCTTGCCCCGCCACCTTGCTCCCCTACCGGCTCAATGCAGGTACTGGCGTACGAAATCCTGCGCCGCGGGCGTGTTGATGCGGAAGTTGCGGTCCACACCGATACATGGCGTGATACCCCATGAGACCACCGCTACGACCATGTTCGTTGTGCTGTAGAAGGCGGACCCGCCGGAGTCGCCGTAACACGAGCCGCCCGAAGTGCTCCCGGGGTTGTTGGTGAGCTTGGCGCTCGCCTTGTCGCCGTTGAACGTGCTCTTTAGCTCCACCAGGCGGACTTGACCAAAGTGGCGCTCCCAGATGTCGGAGTTGAAGGGCTTGATGTAGCTTTGCATTCCGTAGCCCACCACGGTGAACACCCTGTTCCTTCTGTTGCCGCTGCTGATGGTGTCTAGGAAGCCCAGCGAATCCGCCGTGATGCAACGGATATCCGGCAAGCGGGGAGTGGATCGTACCCACGAGTTGACCGAGAGGCCCGGATCTGGCCGGCGGCAAGACGGGCGTTTCTGTTTGAGGAGAAACAGATCTATAATCTCGTAATCACTAAGGTCTACCTTGAGGGGGAGCGAGTATGGCCGCCCTTTGGAAGAACCTGCTGTTGGTGCTGCTGTTCGCCGGCGGCGTTTTGTTCTTAGCACTGGCGGTGAGAAGTGCGGGCGCGCTCAAGGCGGCTGCGACGCCGGCCAGTACTGGCCTGGCACAGATTCCGGAGCTCTTCGAGCTCTGGAATGAAACGCTCGGCTACGCCATCTTTGCTTTGGCGCTGCTTGGCGGCGGATGCCTGATTGCCCATACGCACTGGGGGCTAAACACGGAGTGGAACGGCGATGTCTGGGTGGAGGTGTACGAAGCAATCCAGCCGCTCCCGGACTTTGAAGTCCACGAGCCGGGCGAGTCCTGGAAGGCGAACCTGTTCTATGGCTGCGTGCTGGGTCTGCCCTTCGGCCTTTCCGCGCTTTTCGCGGAGGGCAAATGGACCGCCGCTCGCGCATTCTGGGTCGCTTTGGGCTTCGGCTTCTTGCTCTGGATGGTCCAATCTTCCGTGGAGAACTACTCGCGAACGGTGCGGCTATCCTCGGCCGGCCTTGAGGAGCAGTCCATCTTCGGCCGGCGGCGTATCCCGTGGGACGAGATCGGCGGGTTGGAGTTTCGGGATGTCCGCGCGCAGGTTGAGAGAATGCAGGATTGGCGGACCCGGAGGTCATCGACCTTACCTCACATCGATGTCTGGGCGGTAAACGACCGGCACGGACGGGAGCTCCTGACTTTGCCTGCGGGCATGGAGCCGCAGGATGTGTTCCGGAAGATGCGCGAGCAAATTGAGAAGCGCGCATCCGCCCGTTGAATAGCCGTAGTGCGGCGGAGTTCGTGGTAGGGCCGCGGCCTGCCCGCTACGGTTCCCGCTCGCGCGATATGCTCGACGTCATGGACCAGTACTTTTCGGGGCGCGGCCTCGCCCTTCTGGTTTCTCTCGCGGCTGTCGCGTTGCAAGGCCAGGAGAGCCCCAAACTCCAGCTTGTGGGCGATGCCGAGGTCTGGCAGAACCGCATCCGCCTCACGCCCGCCATTCCTCAGATGGCCGGAGCCGCCTGGTTCCTGGACCGCCAACCCGTCGCCGCCGGATTTGAAATGCTCTTTCAGTTCGAACTCACGCAGCAAGGCGGCTTGGGCAACGGCGCCGACGGTTTCGCCTTCGTCCTGCAGAACAACGGCCCCGAGGCCTTGGCGGGCCGGGGCTCCGCTGGCGGTTTCGCACTCGGGGACGGCCGCCGCGATCGTTCGCGCCCCGGCATCCCTCGCAGCATCGCTGTCTTCTTCGATACATATCGGAATGAAGACGGCCTCGATCCCTCGGACAATTACATCGCCGTCTGCACCAATGGACGCCTCGGCAAGATGCGCTGGCCCCCGAATCGCCTGGGCACCGGCACCCGGCTCAAGGTCCGCCTCAAGGACGGCCGGCCGCACATGGCCCGCATCCGCTACAAGCCCCCGATTCTGCTGGTCTACCTGGACGACGGCGAGCCCGAACTGCGTGTGCCCATTGATCTCTCAACCGTTGTCGACCCTCAGGGCCGAGCCTTCGTCGGCTTCACCGCCTCCACAGGAGCAGGCTGGGAGAATCACGACATTCTCGGATGGAAATTCACGTCCGCGGAGCCACAGGTCTCCTCCGATATCACGGTGGTGAGCTCCGACATCACGTTCAGTCCCAGTTCCTGCCTCGGCGGCCGGAATCTCTGTACTCCGCCAGAACCCACGGTAGAAGAGCGCGGTGTTGGCCAGTACCACATCGTCCTGCCGGCTCACCTGGCGTGGGGCGCGAGCATCCCCAATCCGCGGAATCAACAATTCAACATCACGAATGCCCGAGGCAATGCCTGCTGGGACCTGGACAGCGCCGCCGACGGCTGTGGAGGCCCAGGCGGCGTCCCGGGTCCGCGAAATGACGCGCTGCTATCGCCCGACGACCCTGCCGGAGCGCTCCTCTCTAAAACCGAACATGGCCGGATCTGGTTCACGTTGAACGGCCGCAAGGGGCGCGGGTTCGCTTCAAATCAGGGCTTCTACGAGTTCGACGTCAGCTTGCGGTAGGTTCGGGCCATGGCAAGTCGACTTCTGGCCGGCTCGGTCGAGGCGCCCGCTCTGCCTGCGACTTGCGCAGAGGATCTCGCCGTCGGGCCATCCTCGTCCCGGCGCCACGTCACGATTAGGGACGCTGGTCGGCCCATTTCAGGATGGCGTTCAGCGCCGGGCAGAGAGATTGCCCCCAGTCGGTAAGCCAGTACTCCACCTTGGGTGGAACTTGAGGATACGCCTTGCGATGGAGTATGCCGTCGGCCTCCATACTCTTGAGCTGTTGTCCCAGCATCTTTTGAGTGATGCCGGGAATGGCGCGTTCGAGATCCGAGAAACGTAGGACCTTGCCGCCGAAGAGATGGAAAAGTATCACCAGCTTCCATCTGCCTTCCAGCAGTCGCAAGGCTGCTTCCACATCGGCCGCTGCCGATACTGGCGTGTAGCGTTTAGTCACGGCACTCTCCTAACATACTTTTTAGTGCGTACTTCCCTTACTGGGAGTATCATGGCACACTCGTCCTGAGGCAGCCAGGGAGGTGTCTCCAGATGCCAGATACACAGAGCAGATATCCATTTCCTGTCGCCGTGGAGGAGTTCAGCGGCAAACGCGTGTTGGTAACAGGCGGCACCAAAGGCGCCGGTGAAGCCATGGTGCGCCGCTTCCTCCAATCGGGGGCTCTCGTCGCCACGGCAGCCCGGTCCGCCTTGCCCGAAGGCCAGACGCCTACCCTCTTCGTGCAGACCGATCTCGGAAGCTCCGATGGCACCCGGACGTTGGCCGACCGCATCCTCGGCGAATGGGGTGGAATCGACCTTCTGGTGAACTGTGTGGGTGGATCGGATGCGCCGAACGGAGGCTACGCCGCTTTGACGGATGAGCATTGGCAGACGGCGCTCAATATGAACCTGCTTGCAGCCGTGCGATGCGACAGGCACTTTCTGCCAGGCATGGTTGAGCGCAAGGCCGGCGTCATCCTCCATGTGTCCTCGATTCAGCACCGGTTGCCTCTATACGATTCCACGTTGGCATACGCGGCGGCTAAGGGCGCACTCAGCACCTACAGCAAAGGGCTGGCCAATGAAGTCGGCCCCAAGGGCGTGCGCGTCAACATGATCTCGCCCGGATTCATCGAAACCTCCGGTGCCCATGGCATGATCGTCGCGTTGGCCAGGAGCCGGGCGACCGACGAGCACACGGCCCGGCAGGCCATCATGGACATGATTGGCGGCATCCCGATCGGCAGGCCCGCACAACCCGAGGAAATAGCCGAACTGGCCGCGTTCCTGGCCTCGGATCGGGCGGCATCCATCCACGGCGCTGACTATGTGATCGATGGTGGGACGATGCCCACCACACTCTGAGGGTGGGCGGATTTTCTGGGTATCTGCTCGCCTGTCCTACTCCTCGCTCAGTGAGGATTCGCCGACGTTTGGCAGCCGATCGGGTCGGCCTGATAGCGGGCTCGGTCCAGAACGTACTGCGGCGTGACGCCCACGGTGTCACCACGCGGGTAGTACGTGATCGTGGAGGTGCCCTCTCCGCGGCGCACGGTCAACTTCACAGGCTTCGACACATCATCCCAGTGGATGGACATGCCGACGACGCGATCTCCTTCTTCCAAGCCCGCCCGCTGTGCCTCGCTTTTCGGCTGTAAGCCAGCCACCACCCCAAGTGGTAGGCAAAACCAGTTCCATAGTGCCAGGATCGGGTCAGTCCAACGTGGCTGTGACGTGGAGGACCAGGCGACTGCCCTGCGCTGCCGGCGCCAGGGAATAGCGCAGCTTAGTCAGCGAGGGCGCTCCAAACAGCAGCGTGCCGGGCCCCGAAAGGGAGGCCATCAAACCGATGTAAAACCAGATTCTCAGAGGCATGATGGATGACTCATTACGCTTCTGCAATGATACGCCGCCGCCTTCATCGGTTCTGACGCCCAAGCCCGCGATCTGTCGAGATGCAAAGTGTAGTTTCTCTGTGCACCTTCGCATCAGGGCCGCTTTGCGATCCACTGTTGAGCCGGCCTTATAGCTGTCAGACTGCGCGGCCCTCCTGCGCACGGCGGCTAGAGCGATCCGAGTTGGCCTTTCAAGATGGCGATGTGCCATGAAAGAGGACAGATCCGTCGAATATTCGCCATCTGGAGTCGTGAACACTGCGACGCCTCCATCCGTTTCCCCTTCCTGGAGGTAGATATCGACTTGCGGGCAGAGGCAGCGCCCCCCCGACCGGATCCCCTCCCCGGCTACCGGGGCAACGAGGCGTCGCACGTCCTTCTCCGCTCCACTAACTGATCGCCCGTGCCATCGCCCGCCCGCATTCTGGCTGCGGCAGACACTGCTAGTTCAACACCGTACTTCCCTGGAATCAATAGCTTGAAAAGATACCCTACCAGCCCCTCCTAAACAATGGAAATAGGGATGGCCCAAGCCACCCCAATGTCTGACTCCCCAGGGAAGGAAACTCCACCATGGCATCCGCCGCTCAGATCACCGCCAACCGCGCCAACGCGCAACACTCCACCGGCCCCCGCTCCGAACAGGGCAAAGCCCGCTCGGCCCAGAACAACCTCCGCTACGGATTCCGCTCGCAATCCGTCCTGCTGCCCGGCGACGACCCCGCCGAGTATGAGCAACTCCTCGCCGAACTCACAGGGCATTTCGACCCCGAAGACCTCACCACTCAGCGCATCGTCCGCGAGATGGCCGACGCCGAATGGCGCCTTCGTCGCGTCCGCGCGCACCAGGAAGTGCTGCTCACCGCCAAAATCGAGGAGCTCGCCGCCACCCGGCCCACACTCACCCCCATCCATCTCCAAGCCCTGGCCTTCGAATCGCTCCACCGCGAAGCCACATTCACCCGGTTTCTGACATACGAAGCCAAATTCGAACGCCAGTACGATCGTGCTTTCAAGACCTGGATGCAGACTCGGGAGAAAGCCACCCGCCACCAGGCGCGGGAGATCCGGAACCAGTTGGAGGCCGTGTTGGGCGGGCCGAATTGGACGGACGAACCCAATGCTCGTCAGGAACCCGCCCCCGCCACGCCACCGGAACCGGAAATCGAAGCCAAACCGCAGTCTCCTCGCGGCCAGCCGGCACCGACCGTTCGACCGCAACCCACGGCCATCCCCCGAAGCGCCCCCTGCCCTTGTGGATCGGGCGAAAAGTACAAGCGCTGCTGCGGCCGTAACGCCCCAGCTTTCCTGAACCTAGCCGCTGCGGCCGCGTCCGTCGCCGTCTGAGCCCGGGTGCCGCCCCACGCCAGGAACCGCCGTCGCTACACGTGTGTCCGAACCGCCCGGTTGGCGCGGAACTACACCGCGCCCCTGCTGTTCCGCTATCCTAAGCGAAAGTCCCCGCACCGCGACGTGCCGCCGTATTCTGGAGCCACTTTGAAAACCACCTACACGGCCGCCGATGCGGCCTATCTGGAACAACGTCAACTCCGCCGCCATGCGCGCGTCCTGCATCTCTGGGCCCTCGGAGTGGGCGCTGTGATCTCCGGGGATTTCTTCGGGTGGAACTTCGGTCTCGCCGCCGGCGGTTTTGGCGGCATGCTCATCGCGGTGATTATCGTCACCTTGATGTACTCCGGCCTCTGCTTCTCCATCGCCGAGATGTCTCCGGCCCTCCCTCACACCGGCGGAGCCTACTCCTTTGCCCGTACTGCCATGGGCCCCTGGGGCGGCTACATCACCGGACTCGCCGAGAACATGGAGTACATCCTGACTCCCGCCGTCATCGTCGTCGGCATCGGCGGATACCTCGGCGCCATCTTCGGAACCCCGCGCGAATTCGCGCCCCTCTGGTGGCTCGCCTGCTATGCCGTCTTCGTTGCTCTCAACGTCTGGGGCGTCGAACTCTCCTTCCGCTTTTCCGTCGTCATCACCCTCGCGGCACTGGCCGTCCTTCTCGTCTTCTGGATCGGAGCCATCCCCCATTTCGACCTCGCCCGCTGGTCCGGCAACTGGTTCCCGGCCGGCGGAGCCGGTGTCCTATCCGCCATGCCCTTCGCTCTCTGGTTCTACCTGGCCATCGAGCAACTCCCACTCGCGGCCGAAGAGAGCCACGACCCCAAACGCGACATGCCGCGCGGCCTGCTTTGGGGGCTCGCCACGCTCGTCCTTTGCGCCTTCCTCACTCTCTTCCTAAGCTCCGGCATCGCGCCCGGAGCCTTGGCCGTCGGCGCCTCCAGTGAACCTCTCTTCCTTGGCTTCCAGACGATCTTCGGCCGTGGAGCCGGCACCCGCGTCCTCTCCCTCGTCGCCTGCACCGGCCTCATCGCCAGCTTCCACACCATCATCTTTGCCTACGGACGCCAGATCTACTCGCTGTCCCGCGCCGGCTACTTCCCCCGCTGGCTCTCCGTCACCCACGGCCAGCGTCGCACCCCCCATCGCGCCCTCGTTGCCGGAGCCGCCCTTGGGTTCTGCGCCGCCCTCGCCATCCATCTCACGCCGCAGAACAGCCCGGTCGGCGCCATCCTCCTCAACATGGCCGTCTTCGGAGCCGTCCTCGCCTACATCCTCCAGATGGTCTCGTTCCTCATGCTCCGCTCCAAGTTCCCGCTACTCGAGCGCCCCTATCTCAGCCCGCTGGGCCGCTTCGGCGCCATCCTCGCCATGCTCATCGCCACCGTCACCCTGCTGGCCCTGTTCTTCAATTCGGAGTACAACAAAGGCGTGTGGGGCGCCGCCGTCTGGTTCTTCCTGGGTATTCTCTACTTCTGGCTGCACGCCCGCCATCGCCTGATCCTGGCCCCGGAGGAGGAGTTCGCGGCGCAAGCCGGAGAAGAAGCATGAACCTGAGGGAACTCCTGGCCAAGGCTTCGCCGCTCCGCTCCGGCGACCAACTGGCCGGCCTGGCCGCCGAAACCGCAGAACAGCGCGTCCGCGCCCAGATGCAGCTCGCCGAGGTCCCCCTCCAGCGGTTCCTGAACGAACCCGTTATCCCCTACGAGTCCGACGAGGTCACCCGCCTCATCGTCGACACACACGATGCCGCTGCCTTCGCCCCCATCGCCCATCTCACCGTGGGCGGCTTCCGCGACTGGCTCCTCTCCGAGGCCGCTGATGGACTGACCCTCGCCGCCCTCTCGCCCGGTCTCACGCCCGAGATGGTCGCGGCCGTTTCCAAAATCATGCGCCTGCAGGACCTCGTCAGCGTCGCCGCCCGCCGCCGCGTCGTCACCCGCTTCCGCACCACCATCGGCTTACCCGGCCGCCTCGCCACCCGCCTCCAGCCGAACCACCCCACGGACGATCCCAAAGGCATCGCCGCCAGCGTGTTCGACGGCCTCTCCTATGGCAACGGCGACGCCGTCATCGGCATCAACCCGGCCACGGACAATGTCACCGTCGTGCACAATCTCCTGCGCCTGCTCGACGACATGCGCCTGGCCTATGCCATCCCCACGCAGAACTGCGTTCTGGCCCATGTCACCACGCAACTGCAGGCTCTCCAGCGCGGAGCGCCCATCGACCTCGTCTTCCAGTCCATCGCCGGCACCGAGGCCGCCAACACGAGCTTCGGTGTGAACCTTGCTCTCCTCGATGAAGCCTGGCAGGCCGCCCGCGAGCTCCGGCGCGGCGAAAACGTCATGTACTTCGAAACGGGGCAGGGCAGCGCCCTCTCCGCCAATGCCCACCACGGCGTCGATCAGCTCACCTGCGAGGCCCGCGCCTACGCCGTCGCCCGCCGCTACGAGCCCCTGCTCGTCAACACCGTCGTCGGCTTCATCGGCCCCGAATACCTCTATGACGGCAAGCAGATCCTCCGCGCCGGACTCGAAGACCACTTCTGCGGCAAGCTCCTCGGCCTGCCCATGGGCTGCGACATCTGCTACACCAACCACGCCGAAGCCGACCAGGACGACATGGACGCCCTCCTCACCATGCTCGGCGTTGCCGGCGTCAACTACATCATGGGTGTGCCCGGCGCCGACGACATCATGCTCCACTACCAGAGCACCAGCTTCCACGACGCCCTCTACCTGCGCTCCGTCCTCGGACTGAAACCGGCGCCCGAGTTCGAAGCCTGGCTCGAATCGCAGCCCCGTCTCTCCCCCACACCATGGCTATTGACCTGAGGGCCTTCACCAACGCGCGCGTCGCCCTCGGCCGGGTCGGTCACAGCCTGCCCACCGCCGAACTTCTGCGTTTTCAGCTCGATCACGCCCGGGCGCGCGACGCCGTCCATCACGATCTCGAGCCCCGCTATCTGCCGCCTCACGTGCTGCTGCGTAGCGCCGCGCCGGATCGCGCTACCTACCTTCGCCGTCCGGATCTCGGCCGCCGCCTCAGTCCCGAGTCCGCCGCCCTTCTCACCCCCGGTGAGTTCGACGCAGCCCTCATCGTCGCCGATGGTCTGTCTTCCCTTGCCGTCGAGCGCCATGCTCCGCTGCTATTGTCTGCCCTGTTGCCCAAACTGGAAGGCTGGCGGCTGCCTCCGCTCCATGTCGTTCTCCAGGGCCGAGTGGCCGTTGGCGATGACATCGGCCAACGCCTGGGTGCTGCATTGGTCGTTCTTCTCATCGGAGAACGCCCCGGCCTCACCTCACCGGACAGTCTGGGGCTTTACCTCACCTGGGCTCCGCGTCCAGGACGCACCGACGCCGAACGGAACTGCATTTCGAATGTCCGGCCCGAAGGGCTGAGCTACGACCTGGCCGCCCACAAACTGTTCTTCCTCATGCAGGAGGCGCGCACACGCCGCATCTCCGGCGTTGACCTGAAGGAGGATGCCCTCCTGCTGTGACATGGAGGCCCGACTTTGATAGATTCCCCCTGGAGTCATTTTTCTCATGGACCGCAGGCAATTCTTGACCATTTCGGCAATAACAGCGGTTTCCGCCACTGCCGCTGATGGACCAAAACTCGGCGTTTGGAAGACCCTAGGCAAGTTGAGTGAGGTAGATGGCGCGCCGCCCATCCCCGGTGCCAAGCTGTTCTCGGCCGAGGCCGTCGGCGATGGCATGGCCTTTGAGTTCCGGCCTGGCACACTGCAACGTCAGCGGTGCCTCACCTCCGACATGTTGCTGGATGGCCGCGAGTTGGCCGTCTTCCAGATCACCTTGAGCGAAGGCGAGAAAGGCCGCCGGCTGACATTCCGCTTCGGCGCACTCAATCAATGTTCCTTCCGTATGCGACTCGACTTGGCGTTGGTCGACCAGAGCAAATGGATGTCCGACCGCGACGGCGCGTTCCTGAAGCCTACCTTCGGCGGAGATCGCGTCGATCTCGCCAAAGTCGACCGCCTCACCTTTACGGTGTTGCGCAAGAGCCCCAAGCCTGTCCGCTGGTGTATGACTGACCTGCGCGTCGAGCCAACCCTTGCATCGAAACTTGCCGAACCGGTGCTGCCCAAAGGCCCCCTGCTCGACGAGTTCGGCCAGAGCACTCTTCTGGAGTGGCCCGCCAAAACCCGATCGGCTGAAGATCTAAAAGCCCGCATCAAGGGCCAGTTCGATGCGGCGCCGGGCCAGAACTGGCCAGAGGACTTCTCCCGTTGGGGCGGCTGGAAAGGTAAGGTCCTGGACAAGGCCACTGGCTGGTTCGGCACCAAACAAGCCGACGGCCGCTGGTGGCTGGTTGATCCCGATGGATATGCCTTCTGGTCCGCCGGCGTCGATTGCGTTCGAGTCGACGTCGACGCCCGCTTCGACGGCATCCAGGGCGCCCTTAAGTGGCTCCCGGAGTTGCCTGAGTATGCTGACGCTCTCCGCACGGCAGACCGGCAACGCCCCGGTTCCAAGTCGGTGAACTACCTCGCGGCCAACATGATCCGCGCGCTCGGTAGAGAGGGCTGGCGGGAAAAATGGGCCCGCATCACCCTGGCCGAGTTGAAGCGCCTCCGTTTCAACACGGTAGGGAACTGGAGCGAATGGGAGTTCGCCAGCAAGGCCATGTTCCCCTATGTCCGGCCGATGAGCTTTCGGGGCACCCGTTGCGGCATGGTCTACCGCGACTTCCCCGACATCTTCCACTCCGCCTTCGAGCAGGATGCTACAGAGTACGCCGCCGATCTGCAGAGCACGGCCAAGGATCCAGCTCTCATCGGCTACTTCCTTATGAACGAACCAACCTGGGCATTCTCCTCGGAACTGCCCGCGGCGGGCATGCTCTATAACACGGCAATCTGCGCCAGCAGGGAGGAACTCGTCCGTTTCCTGCGCAAGAAATACGACGGCGAAGCCGCCATTTCCAAGGCCTGGAATACCCCAGTAACCTTCGAAAAGGTGGCCCAGGGCAAATGGCAGGGCGTGTTGCCGCCGGAATCGATGCCCGATCTGCGCGACTTCAGTGCGCGCATGGTCGAGCACTACTTCCAGACCATCTCCAAGGCATGCAAACAGGTGGATCCAAACCACTTAAACCTGGGCATGCGCTGGCAGGGAGTGCCCGAGGACTGGGCCGTGCCCGGCATGAAGTCGTTCGACGTCTTCAGCATGAACTGCTATCAGGAGAGGGTGCCCGCCGATACGGTCGACAAAATTCATAGCCTGGTGAAGATGCCCGTGATGGTGGGCGAATGGCACTTCGGGGCGCTGGACGTGGGCCTGCCCGCCTCCGGCATCGGGCATCTGAAGAACCAGGAAGACCGCGGCAAGGCCTACCGCGTTTACTTCGAGAACGCCGCCGCCCAGCCGAACTGCGTGGGCGTCCACTGGTTCACCCTCTACGATCAGAGCGCACTCGGCCGCTTTGACGGCGAAAACTACAATATTGGCTTCCTGGACGTCTGCAACCGGGTCTATGAAGAACTGGGGCGGGCGGCCACTGCCAGTCATGAGCATATGTACGCCGTTGCGTCCGGCCAGGAGAAGCCCTTTGCCGACGCGCCACACCACCTGCCCAAGCTGTTCCTGTAACCGCCCTGCCGTGTATTACTTGAGGGCTTTCTTGGCCTTCTTAACGTCGTCGTCGGCGACCTGGAACAGGACGGCGAACTGGCCGTCGCCGGTCGAGAGCGCCTGTGCGGCACGAATCGAGATGCCCGCCACGGCGAGCTTCGCCGTGGCCTCGGCCACCGTGCCGGGTTGATCGTTGCCGGCCACATACAGGGCCGTCTGTTTGCCGCTGACTTCCAGGCCCAGCTTCTTCGCGGCCTTCGCGAACGCCTTGGCGTCGGTGGGCGCGATGTCGAACTGGGCCTTCTTGCCCTTCATGGGGTAGCCCCAGAAGGCCAACATGTTGATGCCCGCGTCCTTAAGGGAAGTGAGTAGTTTGGCGCCCTCGCCGGTCTTGTTCGGAACGGTGAGGGAGAAGTAGGTTACGGTCTCTGCCATGGTAAATCCTTTGAAATGAGCCTTCGCCGATTGTAGCGCTTTGTTCATCCGAGGCGGACGCGTGTCTCGCCTTCGTCGCCGGCAGGCTCCACTGGAACCAGGTCCCGGTACGCATAACTCAGTAGCGGAGGGGCTACGATGGTCGTCATCACAGCCATAAATACGGCGATGCCGTAGACCTCCTGGCTGATGTTGCCCTTGCTCAGGCCCACCTGCGCCACCACCATTCCGACTTCGCCTCGAGGCACCATCCCCAGTCCGATCCGGGTCGCATCCTTCCAGCCCAGGCTATGGGATCCAAGGCCGCAGCCCACCGCCTTGGACACGATGGCCACCAGCAGGATCACCACTGCGAGGCCCAGCGTCGAAGGACTGGAGAAGATCCGCAGGTCCATCTGGAGACCGATGGAAGCCAGGAAGAAGGGAATCATCAGCTCGCCGGCGCCGTGCACCAGCGTGTGTAGCCGGTGCGAGGCTATCTCCGCCAGCGCCATGCCCGCCAGGAAGGCACCAACGATCGCCGCGACCCCGGAGTAGGTCGCCAGCAGCGCCATGATGAACAGGAAACAGACCGCGATGGCGAACTCGCCCTCCTGGACACGGGACTTCTCCATCATCTTAGGCAGCACGATGTTGACGGTTTTCGTCCCGAACTTCGCCACCGCTACCACAAAGCCGATCGACACCATGGACGTTGTGGCCAAGCCCAGGAAGTCGATGCCCTTGCCCTCGCCCATCGATGAGACAACGGCCAGCACCAGCAGGCCCAGTACATCGTCGATCACCGCCGCCGCCAGGATGATCTGCGCCGTCCGGTGTTTCAGCAACCCCTTGTCCGCCAGCACTTGGGCTGTGATGCCGACGCTGGTCGCCACCATCGCCGCGCCCATGAAGATCGATTCCAGGTGCGGATGCCCGACGCCCAGCATGATCGCCCAGCCAAGGAGGAATGGCAGGATGACACCCAGCATGGCCACGACCATGGCCGTCTTGCCCGCTCGCATCAGTTCGGTCGCCTTCACCTCCAGGCCGACCTGAAAGAGGAGGAACATGACGCCCAATTCGGCCAGGGCGTGCAGCAGGTTGTCGTACTGAATCCAGCCGAGGACCGAGGGCCCGATCAGGACGCCGGCCAGCAGGCCGCCGACGATGCCCGGCATGTGCAGTCGTTCGGACACCTCAGCCAGAAGCTTCGCCGTGCCGAAAACGATCAGCATCTGCAGGGGAAGGTGAATCGCTTCCGGCGACGTCTCGAGCATCGCGAGTGGAAAGGGCATCTGCCTCCTATCTTACGGCCATAGGGCGACCTTTGCGATTTCGTATCCCTCTGAAATCAGGCATAAAAATTTTCACTGACCTTCAGAAGATTTATCTGTTAGTCAGTCCAGGTGGGGCAGTGTACGATGAGAAACCAAACCCCCGTCTGGTTTCGCAGGTCGACTCCCGTGCTGCCTCTCTTGTTGGCGCCAGCTTTCTGGCCGCCGGTTGGCGAGGCTGTTCGCGACGCCCCAAGTATGAGCCCCGCAAAACCGCACCCCCTCGGCAGGGGCGTGCGAGAGGAGATATGAAAGAGTGTTGAGAAAGTCCCTTTTGGGCCTATCCGCCCTAGCCCTTTCCACCGGCCTCGCGCTGGCGCAAGCCCCCGCGACCGTCGATCAGAAACTGGAAGCTCTTGATGCGGCCGTAAAATCGGCTCAGACCTCGGGAGACAACGCCTGGATGCTGGTGAGCTGTGCCCTCGTCCTGCTCATGACCGGCCCCGGCCTCGCGCTGTTCTACGGCGGCCTGGTGAGAAGCAAGAACGTGCTCGGCACGATGATGCACAGCTTCATCCTGATGGCTTTGGCAACGGTTCTGTGGGCCGTGGTCGGCTATAGTTTGGCCTTCAGTGAAGGGAATGCCTTCATTGGTGGATTCAAATACCTTTTCCTGCATGGAGTCGGCGTCGATCCAAACCCGGACTACGCGGCTACCATCCCGCAGTTGACCTTCATGGCGTTCCAGTTGATGTTCGCCATCATCACGCCCGCGCTCATCTCCGGCGCCTATGCCGAACGGATCAAGTTCAGTGCAATGCTGGTTTACACCACCTTGTGGCTGTTGATCGTCTACTTCCCCATGGCGCACATGGTTTGGGGCAAGGGCGGCCTTCTGAATGCGTTCCTGGGTGGAAAGATTCCCTGTTTCGATTTCGCGGGCGGCACCGTGGTGCATATTACCTCGGGTGTGTCGGCGCTGGTCGCGGCACTCTACCTGAAACCGCGAGATGGCTACCAGGTGGAGCCGATGCGGCCGCACAGCCTGGTGCTGAGCTTCATTGGCGCCTGCCTGCTGTGGTTCGGTTGGTTCGGATTTAACGCCGGCTCGGCGTTGGGTGCGGGCGGACTGGCTACCTCGGCCTTTGTCGCCACCCACTTTGGGGCCGCTGCCGCGGCGATCGGTTGGCTGATGGCCGAATGGCTCCGTTCCGGCAAACCCTCGGTGCTGGGCGGTATCTCCGGTTGTGTGGCCGGCCTGGTGGCCATCACTCCGGCGTCGGGCTTTGTCGACCCGATGTCGGCCCTGATCATCGGCTTCTGCGCCGGCGTGTTCTGCTACTTCATGGTCGTGATTGTGAAGAACAAGTTCGGCTACGACGACTCGTTGGATGCCTTCGGTGTCCACGGCGCTGGTGGAACTCTGGGTGCGCTGCTGACGGGTGTATTCGCCACCAATGCGGTGAACAACGCACTGAAGGACCCGTCCGGAAAGGCCCTGCCTCTCGGATTGGTCGATGGTAACCCGGGTCAGATCGTGAATCAGGCGATCGGAGTAGCGATTGCTGTAGTGTTGGGAGCAGTAGGCAGCTATGTGTGTTTGAAGATCGCCGATTTGATGTGCGGACTGCGAGCCACCGCCGATCAGGAAGTCGAAGGTCTCGACCTGTCGATGCACGGCGAAGAAGGCTACAATCTGGAGGCCTAGAGAGGTAAGCCATGAAAAAGATCGAAGCCATCATTCAGCCGTTCAAGCTGGAAGAAGTCAAGGAGGCGCTGAAAGGAATCGGCGTCGACGGCATGACCATCATCGAAGTGCGCGGCCATGGCCGGCAGAAAGGACACAAAGAGGTTTACCGCGGACAGGAGTATCAGGTGGACCTCCTGCCCAAGGTGAAGATCGAACTTGTTGTGGGCGACTCGCGGGTGGATGAGATCGTATCGACGCTGAGCGCCGCCGCTCGCAGCGGCAAGATCGGTGACGGCAAGATCTTCATCCTGCCGGTGGAGAACGCGATCCGCATACGCAATGACGATCACGGCGAAGCAGCGCTCTAACGACGAGTTCGCGCTGTGGCGCGCGCGCTTTCTTCAGGACGGGAATCCCCAGCCCGTCCTGAAGAATCGCACGGCACTGGTGGATTCACTGGTGCTGGAGGCGTTTTCGCAGGTCATCGCTCCGGTGATTCCGGAGGGATTGACCCTGCTTGCGGTGGGCGGTTACGGGCGCAGGGAGCTGTTTCCGTACTCCGATGTCGACCTGATGCTGGTGGCCCGGCGCGCCTTTGACACCAAGGAGGCGAAGGCGGCGCTGAGCGAGTTCTTACGAGTGCTCTGGGACTCGGGGCTGCGGGTTTCGCACTCCGTGCACACGGTGGAGGAGTGCTCCGCCATCCATGAAGGCAACTTTGAACTGACGGTTTCGCTGCTGGACGAGCGTCTTCTCACCGGCGACCGGACCCTGTATGGCACCCTGCGGGAGCGATTCGCCAAGTTTCTCGCGGCCGACCGGCGCGATCTTACGCGGCGCCTGTGCAAGATGGCCCGGGCCCGGCATGCCCGCTTTCACAACACAATCTATCGCCTGGAGCCCGACCTCAAGGAAACGCCCGGCGGTTTGCGCGACCTCCAGACGATGCACTGGTTGAAGCTGCTGAAAGACCGTGATGCGAACACCGAGTCGAATGCCGATCCGCGTCCGGCCGAGTTCCTCGCGTCGGTGCGCTGTTTCCTGCATTTCCGCGCCGACCGCGACAACAATCTATTGAATTTCGAAGCCCAGGACGAGATTTCCGCGGCTGCATTTTCGCCCTGGCACGACCCGGCCGAGTGGATGCGGGCGTATTACCGCCACAGTTCGGCGATTCTACGCAACTGCCTGTACGAGTTGGAGACCTCCGAGTCGCAGGACCGTAGCCTGCTGGCGAACTTCCGCGACTGGCGTTCGCGCCTGTCGAACTCCGAATTCACGGTTTCGCGCGACCTCGTCTTCCTGCGCAATCCGCATGATCTCGAAGTGGACCCGGAACTGCCGCTTCGCATGTTCCTGTTCGTGGCCCGGCACGGTGTGCCGCTGGCGCGGCAGACTGAGCAGCGGCTGGTGACGCATCTTCTGGTGTGGTCGCGCCACTTCCACGACAAGCCGCCGCAGGCTGCATTCTGGCGCGAATTCCTGAACCTGCCGTATGCTCCGGAGGCGCTGCGCGCCATGCGGGCTACGAGTTTCCTTTCGGTGATTCTGCCGGAGTGGGAGCGCATCGACCACTTGGTGGTGCGCGACTTCTATCACCAGTACACGGTGGACGAGCACACCATCGTTACCCTCGATGTCCTCGCGTCTTTGGCGGAGGCAAAAGAAGGGACGCAGAAACGATTCGCGGAGATGATGGAGGAATCCTCCGATCAATTGTGGTTGCTGCGCCTGGCGCTGTTGCTGCACGACATTGGAAAGGGCTCGGGCAACGATCACAGTCTGGAAGCGGTCAAGCTGGGGCGCGAATTCCTCGCGCGCATCGGCGCCTCGGAGTTGGATACGGAGTCGGTGCTGACGATCATCGAGAAGCATCTGGTGCTGTCGTCGGCGCTGCAGACGAAAGACTTCGCCGACCCTGGTGTAGCCTCGGCGTTGGCGCACGAGATCAAGACCGTCGAACGCTTGCGGCTGCTCACGCTGCTGACCTTTGCCGATGTCAGCGCTGTGAACACGTCGGCCATGACGCCATGGCGGATGGAGCAGATTTGGAGGTTGTATCGCATCGTTTACCGTCACCTGGCGGGAGAGCTCACCGCGGAACCCTCCGACAATCCGCGCGATGCCTATGGCCAGGTGGACCCGCTGTTGTCCGAGTTTCTTGAGGGTTTGCCGAGCCGCTATCTTTGGACACATACGAAAGAACAGGCGAAGGCGCATTCTCTTTTGTACAGGGAGGCCAAGGAGAGCGGAGCCGAGTTGACGGTGGAGCGCCGCGAAGGCACCTGGCATCTTTCCCTGGTAGCGGCGGACCGGCCGTTTCTGTTTGCTTCCATTGCGGGTGCGCTCTCTTCGTTCGGGCTCGACATCCTGAAGGCCGAGGCCTTTTCGAATGCCCGGGGCTTTGTGGCGGACGGCTTTGTTTTTGTCGATCCGCACCGTTCGCTGGACCTGAATCCACCCGAACTGGAGCGTCTCCGAGCCGTCTTGAAGAAAGTCATCACGGGCGCGGTGCGGGTGGAGGAACTGCTCAAACATCGGCCCGTGAAAGCGCCGCCCAGCCGTTTGGGCGCGATTCAGTCGACCGTGGCGCTGGACAATGACGCGTCGCCTACATCCACGATTTTCGAAGTAGTGACGCAGGACAAGCCCGGGTTGCTGCACCTGCTGAGTTCGGCGATCTCGCGCGCGAGCGGGAACATCGAAGTCGTGCTGGTGGATACAGAGGCGCACAAGGCGATTGACGTGTTCCACGTAACCAGCGGCGGTGCCAAATTGAGTGGTGAGGCAGCGGAGTCGTTGCGTGTTGCCCTGCTGTCGGCCTGCGGCTAGAAAGGGCGGGCCTTGACACCGGGTGAGTGGCTGCCCATGCTTCAGGCAAGGAGGGGACATCCATGCCTGAAGTGGTGGCCCTTAACCCGAACGTCCGCGAGCTGCAGTCGTTGGATGAAGAGCTGGCGCGGAGCGTTCGTCAACGCGACTCCGAGCGCCTTGTTGAGTTATTCTATGCCGAGGACGCGGAGCTCCATTTTGCCGGGCGCCCGCCAATTCAAGGAAAGGATGCGATCCACGATTTCTGGATAGCGTTGTTCCGATCGGGGCTGGTGGATGCGAAGCTGGAGACCGGCCAGATTGAAGCCGACCGGAATATCGCATACGGAGTGGGGCGCTACGCGCTGACGATGGAGACCCACCCGGGTTTGCTGCATACGGAACTGGGCAAGTATCTTGTGGTGTACCGCCGGGCGGCCGATGGCCGGTGGCGTGCCGCATTCGATTGCTTTTCTCCTAACTCCTGAGTGAGCCTGTTCCGTACGGCGGCCCGATGTGTCTCAATGACAGTCCGCGCTAAGCGCGGCTATGGCCTCACGATGGAGTACAACACGGAACACCAAGGGCGGCGCGGATTTCTGGTTCGCGCGACGCAGGCGCTGGGCGCGCTAATCGGAGGAGCACTGGGGATACCTGCTCTGGTCTACCTCTTCACCCCGGCGAAGAGCCGGTCGACAGGCGGTTGGGTGGATGCGGGCGACATCGGCCAACTAAAGATCAAGGCTCCGGAGGAGCTGCCGTTCCGCCGTGTCCGCATGGACGGCTGGAAGATCATCACCGAGAAATCGACGGCGTGGGTGGTGAAGATGTCGGATTCCGAGGTGGTGGCGTTCACGCCCCAGTGCACGCATCTGGGGTGCGCCTATCACTGGGAAGAATCGAAGGGACAGTTCCTCTGCCCGTGCCATACGTCGAACTTTTCGATTGATGGGAAGGTCCTCAACGGCCCGGCGCCGAGGCCACTGGACCGCTA